>CAYSYT010000064.1:0-9351 GCA_964435195.1 uncultured Christensenella sp.
AATTTATTCTCTATATCCGAAATATCCGTTACGTGTTCGAACTCCTCCCAAAGAGATACGTACTTAAACGCAACCGTTTTACCTACCGTTCCGCCGTAAGGAACGGCAAAACCCTTTTCTACCGTTATTCTGTCGGTATCGGTAAGCGTGAACGACGTCGCCGAAACGGTTATTTTAAGGAACTGTCCGCTCAAAACAACGTTTGCATTTGTATCTTCGGCGAGAATTTCCGATAACGCTTTGCCGTTTATTTTTATTTTATCGAAGGTTACTATGTTAAACCCCGTAATATCTTCGCCCGTGTATTCCGCACTTAATTTTAACGTAAAGGTTGCAGTTGTTTCGGAAACGTCGAAGTCTTGAATCCAAAGAACGTAAACGGGTTTTTCCGACTGTATAAACCAAAGAGTATTGTCCGCGCTTTTTTGTTCGTATACCGAGTTTTCTGTAATATAAACGTTTTCCGTCGCCATACCGCTTTCTATCGTAAGAACGTTACTGCCGTCGGTAGCAAGCACGCCGGAACTTTGCGGTATAGTTACCGAAAGAACGGTTTCGTCTGTGTCGGAAACTTTACAGGTAACCGCCGCGTTAGACGAAAGTTTTGTAGTGCCGATATAGATATTCTCCAAGGGGTTGCAAGAAGATAAACTTCCGACCGCAATGTTAAAGCGAATATTTATAACCGTTGCCGATGCCGAATAAACCGCGCCGACGTCTTTTACGTAAGAATATACGCCGAGGTTCATCGTTTCGCCGTCACCGAGCACGCGTGAAATTAAATATTCCTTATTCTCTCTCGCAAAGAACTGCGATTCACCGCCGTTTTTATCCGCCACGGTTAACGTCGCGCCCTTTTTATACTGAATTAAATCTTCGCCTTCGTTATTTATTAAACCGTTAACGGTAAGTGCAAGTTTCTTTTTAGAACCTTCGTAACCTGCGGTTGCGCTTAATATATCGTCTTTAACGAGTTCCGTACCGTTTATCAAAACGTTTTTCGCAAATCCGTTTACCAACTTATCGTCTACCGTAATTTCCGAAGGAGTGTCGCTAAACATAGGTGCGTCGAAAGTAAACACTATTCTGTCGTGCCCCTTCGTATCAAAATTTTTAGTATACGCTATACCTTGAACTTCACTCGGCCAACGCTTGTTTTCCTCCGTAGTATCGGCAGCCTTTTTAACGTAACTTTCAAAGATATATAACGAACAAGCATTAAAATCGGTGGCTCTGTCGTCGGAGAGATGATAAAGTATAATGCCTTGAACGTTGCCGTTGTCGTCGGCAAAATCTTCGAGATTTATCTTTAAAACGTATGGCGTACCACCAGACGATACCGGCTTATGGAATTCGGGATTGTGATTTATATAAAGTAACGCCGACGGGTCGACTTCCGAAAGGTTAGCCGTGCCGTATTTATACCCTTCTATATAAAAATCGTAAGCCGTGCTCATATTGTAAAAGCACATATTCAATTCGAGCGTTTTATAATCGGCAACGTTGATAACCGTACCGAATTTCAACGAAACCGCAGTTCCCCTCGTATAGTTGTTTGCGTAAAGTTTTCCCGAAGGCGTGTGGGTAACAAGCGTAGCGAAGTTCGCGCCCGCTCCTGCCGTGCCGTTAACCATATCAGTGCCGTCGATTTTTAAGGTATAATCGTTATACGGTTGAACGGTTGCGCTTAAAATATTAAGGTTGCCAGGAACGGAACTTTCCGTATCGGAAGATTCGTGCCGAATAATAAAACTTGAAATTTTACCGTTTTCGTCGGCGAGTTCGGCTATGTTTATTCTCACGTAGCCTTTATACAGTTCACCGCCTGCGTTGTTAAAAGCATAAGAGTTGGTTGCAACTTTATCGGCGGTATAATTTGCGTCGTTTTTAAACGCGGACATCGTTATAGCGTAGTTTACGTTTTTCCAAACGAGCAAATCCATATATCTGTAATTTGCCGTGTCTATTTCAGGAAAAGCGATAACCGCCGCTTTATTCTCTAAAAAACCGTTCAAATAAAGCATTTTACTGTTAACACTATATCCAACGTCCAAAAATTCTGCCGAACTTACGCCCGTGCCTGCATATAAGCCCGTTTTCGAAGTGCCGTCTTCAGACAAAAGTTCGTAACTTTCGTTTTCGGCGGGTTCCGTAGTTGCATAAGCGGGTTTACTTAATACGGGCAACGCCGAAAAACAGATTATCGCAAGAGCAATAAGTATCGCTATCGCAATAGATTTTTTTGTTTTCGTTCTCATCTTTTACTCCTCGTATTTTGCTTTTTTCTTCATAGCCGAAGCCATAATCTTCATACTTTTTTTACTGAATTTAGGTTTGCGGTCGTAATAGAAAAATCCGTTTTGTTCTTGTTCTACGTTATACAGTTGAGTATAACACAACCCGCATATTCTACCGTTTCCGTGCAATACGTCCGAATACGTTACGTACTTATCGACGAAAGCCTTTTCATCGGCAGGCGCTTCCCCGTAAGCAAACAACTTTTTGTCGTTACTCTTCCACGGAAATCCTCCGTATTCACTGACCATATACGGTTCGCCCGAATACTTTTGATTAAATTCGTCGTATACCTTGCCGTCTTCGAATTCGGTAAACCGTTTTTTGAATTCCAAGGGTTCGCAGTAAGAATGTACGTCGAACACGTCGGTCTTTACGTGATAATTCCAACTTACGTCTACCGCTAATCTCGTCGAGTCGCATCCCTTGGTCTTTTCGTAAAGTTCTTTAACGAAATTATCGTTTTGCCTTTTACCCTTGTAATCCCAGTTTTCGTTAAGCGGACACCAACAGATTATCGACGGATGGTTATAATCTCTTTCCATCGCCTCTTTCCATTCGGGAAAGTAATATTCTATCGCATCTTCTCTCGAATGGTCGAATCCCCAACTCGGGTACTCGCCCCATACGTAATAACCTAACTTATCCGCGTGATACAAATACCTGCGCTCGAATACCTTTTGGTGTAGCCTTGCTCCGTTAAATCCGAGCTTCTTGGCTAATATTATATCCTTCTTTAACTCTTTGTCCGATTTCGCCGTATATATACCGTCGGGGTAATATCCTTGGTCAAGTACCAGTCGTTGGAAAACTTTCCTTCCGTTTACGTATATTTTATCTTTTTCCGTCTTTACCGTTCTTAACCCGAAATACCCTTTCGCCTTATCGACTCCGTCTTCACCGAAAAGTTCGTATTCCGTTCCATATAAATGCGGTTTCTCCGCGCTCCACGGTTTTGGGTCTGCTATCTTAAACTTGCGTTCTATCTTTCCGTTCTCTACGTTTATTTCTTCGGTATATACCTTTTTTAACCCGTCTTTTACGGTGAGCTTCAATCTTTTAGCCGCTCCGCCGCAGATTATTTTAATATCTACGTTTCCGTCACAATCGGCGCTTATATACGTATTCTCTATATACCCTTTTGGCAGATATTCCAACCACACCGTTTGCCATATTCCCGTCGTTCTCGTGTAATACACCCCGAAAGGCTCTTTCTCGGGCGACTGTTTCCCGCTCGGTTGAGTTCCGTCGGTTACGTCTGCCGTACAATATACTTCTAATCTGTTTTCGCCCTCTTGCACCTCTTCGGTTATATCGAACGAAAACGGTGTATGTCCGCCTTTATGTTCGCCTACTTCCTTTCCGTTTACGTAAACTTTACTTTCGTAATAAACCGCCTCGAAGTTTAGAATTACTCTTCCCGTTTTTCTCTTTACGACAAACGTCCTTCTGTATAAACAGTTCTTTACGAACTCGTCTATTATGCCTAACCCCGACAGTTTACTCTCGGGACAAAACGGTACGTTTATTTTTAATTCGCTTTTTACTTCCGGAATCGCGGTGAGTTCGTCTATATTGTAGGCGAACTCCCACTCTCCGTTCAAATTCTGCCATCGGCTTCTCTTTAATTCCGGTCTCGGATACTCTCGTCTGATTATTTTTTTCATTCCGTTCCTTTTAATCGTCCCAATTCGGGCTTTCTCCGAAATCGTCCGTTTCCGTGGGACTTGCCGTCAAAACGTCCTCTACGGTGTACCTCTCTACTAAAATATACGGAATATTATATATCTTTTTCATAATTATTCCTCCTATTCAATCCCTGCAAATTTTTTAAGAATATCAAGCTTCGTTTGGTCGTCCGCACATTCGCCTGCGTCTATCGTGCTTTGTGCGACCCCCGCAACCGTTCTCTCTACGTGACTGCCTGCCGAAAGTATTCTCATCGTTTCTCCGTTACCGTACGTTATCTCTACGAACGAACGCCCTATAAACGTCCTCTCGTAATCTTTCTCGGCTATGTTTACCATAACGCCGTTGAACGTGTAATTCCCTCCGTCGGCAATCCAACTGTTAGACTGCAAAACTATAAGTTCCGCCGTCGACCCCGGTGACGTAAACCACGTTCCGTATCTATACGATTGTACCGCTTCTTTCAAGTACGCGTCCGACTCCGCGGAAACTATACTCGAATAACGTAATCCGACCGGTTCGTTTATTCTTATCGACGCTCCGTTTATCATATAAAAATCCATATATACGGGCGTCGCCGTTGCCGTTTCTCCGTTATACTTCTTGAACGGCGCTATCAACTCTCCGTTTACTTCCCATCCGATAAATACTTTGTTCTCACTAGTCTTTTCTGGCATACTCATCGTATATTCGCCGTTGGAAATTTCACTCGATATAAACTTTTCGGAAGAAAGATAACTTTCAAATACGGAAAGATTGCCGAATGCCGCGTTGCCCGAATTATCGTAGTGAACTATCGTTACGCTTTCTACAAGACCTTTTTCGTTAGCGAAATCTTCCAAATTTATGACGATTTTCGACGAGAACGAATTTTCTTCCGCAGTGTTACGGCTATTTGTTACGGTGTATCTTGCCGTCGCCGCGCCATGCGTGAAATCGGTTGCGCCCGATTTATACAAATCGAGATAGAAAGTATATTTATTCGATAAACCTAAAATATTAAGTTGCAATTCAAGAGTTTTCCAAAGTTCGGTATCTATCGCCGTTCCGAATTTAACCGTAGCGGCATAGCCTTTAAGCAAATTGTTTGCGTACATTTTGCCCGCCGAGGTGTCTGTTATAAAACTTACGCTGTTCGATGCGGCAGACGTTCCGTTTATTATATCTTTGCCGTCTAACGCAAGAACGTTATGGGCGGTTACGTCCGCTACGGTTTGCAGTGTAAAATCAAAAAGATTAAGCGTCATTGCATAATCATCCTCGCGTTTATCCGTGGTATGAACTATTACGAAGCTCGAAACTTTGCCGTTTTCGTCCGCAAGGTCCGCAATCCTTATCGTCGTCGTGTCTTTAACGCCGCTAGTGGCAGTACTAATCGCGGTATGTTTACTGTCCGCTATATTACCCACCGTTACGCTTTCAAGGTTCGGGTAAAAATCAAACTGCGTTTCGTTACCCATTGTTTTTGAAAAATTAACGGTAATAGAATAAACTTCCGTTTTATATACAGGCTTGTTTAAATATACCATAGTAGCGCAAAGGCGTTTAAAACTATTAACGAAATATTTTTCACTGCTATTTTTATCGGTAAGAGGATAAGTTATTCCTTCTTGGTTTTTCGTCAACGACCTGTCTGTAACGCAATAATCCGTTTCGGGCGCTAACGAAGAAGTTATAACCGATTTATCGAGCGTTCCGTTGTAAAAACTGAAATTTATCTCATTGTAATCTGCGTCCTCACTATTTACTTTTCTCGTATCGTTAGCGTGAACGAGTATAAAAGAGGTAACCTTTCCGTTTTCGTCGGCAAAAGGTCTTAAATCGACGCTCAACGCTATCTGCGTGTCGGCGGAAGCCTTGCCCGAAGCGTACGTGCCCGCATTATCGGTTTCTCCGACCACTACGCCCGACTCGTTCGGGTAAAACGCGAATATAACGTTTAAATTACTTGCCGTACAAGAAAAAGTAAAATTAAACGTGTCGTACGTTTTAACGTCTACTTGTTCGGTAAAGTTAACGACCGTGGCTTTCATTCTCGAAAAGCCGTTTATGTGAACTTTACGAACTCCGTCGGTGGTCGTCGCCGCCGTACCGTCCATAAACGAAGGTGCGTTAACCGCCCCGAAATTCGACCCGTCGGCGATAATGCTTACCCCGTCTACGGTAGTCGCGCTCATCGTGTAACCGACGCCCGCTTCAACCGTTTGCCCTTCTGTTGCGACTACCGATTTTGGTATAATATTAAAGACGAAACAACATAAAGACACTACCAAACAAGCAGTCAGTGAGAGTATAACTCTGCTAAAAGTTTGTTTTTTCATTTTCTTTCTCCTTTATTTTTTATAATTAGGCAGATATGCACCCATATCCGCTAATTTTCCCTGTACTTTTTTATAATCGACCGAATGTGTATCCGTGCCGTCTTCTATACAAACAAGCAGTCAGTGAGAGTATAACTCTGCTAAAAGTTTGTTTTTTCATTTTCTTTCTCCTTTATTTTTTATAATTAGGCAGATATGCACCCATATCCGCTAATTTTCCCTGTACTTTTTTATAATCGACCGAATGTGTATCCGTGCCGTCTTCTATACAGACCGTACTCGCGACGCCCGCCGCCTGCCCCGTGATAAAACAACACGGCATAACTCTCATAGAAGCCTGCATCTCTCTATCCGCCGAAATACACTTGCCCGCAACGAATAGATTGTTTACCTTCTTTACGCAAAGGGCTTTTAACGATATCCCGTACGATTCGCCGAGTTCGTACTTTAAAGCCGTATCTTTTTTGAACTGCTCGATGGACTTCTCGTCGGGGGCTTTCGGGTGAATGTCTACGGGGTAATTGTATCTGCCTATTTCGTCTTCGAATACCGCGCGATTAACGTAATCCATATAATTCATTTTATAATCGCAAACTATTCTTCTGCTTTCCCTTACGCCAAGTACGTTTGCGGTTAAACACAGATTTGCTTTTTCGCACCCGGGCACGTACGTTCTGTAATATTTTTCGTACTCCGCAACTATTTTACGCGACATTATCATTGCTCTGGTAAGCCTCTTTTCGTCGGTATCGTCCACGTTAAATGCGTGCCCTATATTTCCTCCGCCAACGCCCGTTTCTCTGTCAACTTCTTTAATCCCCGGCAACAACAAATCTAATTGTGAAAGTATTCCGCTCATATACGCGTCGCCGACTTTAAAGCCGTCAGGCACTACTTTTTTATTAAAATTTATTCCCGACCAAAAACTGCAAAGGGTTGCAGGCATCGTAACGCCTTCTTTATCGCCGAATTCATAGTCTGCGCCCGCTTTAACGCTAATATCACCGTCGCCCGTACAATCTATATAGTATTTGGCGCTGACCGCGTACATTCCGCTTCGCGAAGATACGATTGCGTAATCTATATCAACTCCTTTCATAACGACGTCTATCACTTTTGTAAAGAATAAGAGTTCAACGCCGCTATCCAACGCCATTTTATCGTACAAACGCTTTAACTTTTCAACTTCCACGTTATAGCACTTGTATTCACATTCATCGTCAAACAAGGTTCTCTTAATTTCGCCGCCGACACCACCGCTTAAAAGATTTATGCCGTCGTCGAAACACATCATCTCGGGAACGAGCCCTATCGTCCCCATACCTCCGAGCGTTCCGCTTTGTTCTATCAGCATAGTCTTTTTGCCGTTACGCGCGCTTGCTATCGCCGCAGCCACACCGGCAGGTCCGCCGCCGATAACCAAAACGTCCGTACGGTATTTAACGTTTAACTGTTTTACGTAGTTCATACTATTTCCCTTTATAACTTTTGAAGTTAATTACGTCTTTACGCTTTCTGACAACCCAGCGACCTTTCGTAAAATCGGGTATCGCTTGCGGCATACCGCCTTGCGCTATCGAAATCTCCGACAAACAAGATACGCTCATCCAACTCGCCATATCGTATACGTCTATCGGCATTTCTTCTCCGTTTTTTATACAGTCTACAAACACCTGCATCATAAAATGGTCTATTCCGCCGTGCCCTATTCCCTTCACTTCTTCCGGAATATTCAACCAGTAGTCCGGTAAATATTTTTCGTGATATTCGTTCGCGTTGTTAAGCCTTTCACTCGTATGTCCTTCCCCCGAACGTCCCGGCGTACTGTTGTTATACCCTACTTCGGGTTCTCCGTCTAAAAATACCGAGTTCGGCGACTGTTCGTACATACCCTTCGTTCCTCTTACGGTAAACTCTCTCGAATAATATCGCGGAAGCGTTGTGTCCAACCTTAACAAAATAGTTTCTCCGTTTGCGCACGTTATTATTGTGTTTACTATATCGCCTTGCTTTACGTCTACGTCTAATACGCGTTCGTCAAGCTCGTCTTTATGCTCCTTAAAATATCTCTTTAATCCCATTGATTTTGAAGCAACAGACACCAACGAAACCATTCTGTTCCCCCTGTTTATATCCAAAACTTTTGCGATAGGTCCTAATTCGTGCGTAGGATAATTCTCGCAATTCTTCTTTATATATTCGTCAAGTCGGTAATTCCTGTTTTTCCACGCATCGGCAAGCAACCTCCTCAAATCGTGCCCGTATGCGCCCGAACAATGTACTATATCTCCGAAATACCCGTCTCTCGCCATTGCGGTAACAACTAACTCGTCTTTCGAAAAACAACAGTTTTCCAAAATCATCACGGGTGTTTTTGTCCTTTCGTAAGCGTCTACCAAATCCCATAATTCTTTTATGGTGTTCGCTCCGCCTACTTCTATTCCCGCCATCTTTCCGTGTTCCATACACGCTATCGCTACTTCGGTATGTGTTTGCCACGAGGTCGCCACGTATACGGCTTCTACTCTTTCGTCCTTTAACAAATCAAGATAATTTTCATACCCCGTCGCCTCTACTCCGTTCTTTTCTTTTATCAGTTTTCGCGCGTTTTCTATTCTGTCCGCATATACGTCCGATACGGCTATTACTTCCACGTCTTTCATATCGACGATTACGTCCCTCAACATTCCGTACCCTCTGTCGCCTAACCCTATTATCCCGAATCTTACTTTCTTCATTTTTCTCTCCTTCTTATTTGTCCGACTACGAAAACAAAATTCTTTTTACCGAATATTTCCATTAAACGTCCAAAATTTATTTTTTTGGCTATTTTTCCACGGTTTTGTCCGTATTAGACACAAATTTTTTAGATTAACAATTCTTTTTATTTATTGTATCATTGTTTTTTGCACAAATCAATATCGTTTTTTGTCAAAAAATTGACGTTTCTTGCTATAATTTTAAACTCACTAAACCTCGTCTTAACACAAAAAATATCCCCACGTAAAACGTGGGGTTTTTCTTTTACGGGTAAAACCCTACGTTA
>CAYSYT010000065.1:0-9091 GCA_964435195.1 uncultured Christensenella sp.
TATGCTTGGATTAGAAAAATATATAAAGAGGTGAGAAGATACGCTCACCTCTTTAGGTATAAACATTTTTCATTAAACGGGCAATTTTCTCTTAACATTTACAAGGTGTCGGATAAATTATAAATTATTTATTTTTTCCTATTGACTAAAAATAAAATCCGCGGTATAATATTATCTATTAAAATTATTAAAATTTGTTTAACTTAATCTTTGGAGGATATAACGTAATGAAAAAATTGACTATCGACGGAAATACCGCCGCCAGCCACGTTGCCTATGCTTTTAGCGAAGTAGCCGCAATCTATCCGATAACGCCCTCTTCACCTATGGCGGAAGTCGCAGACGAATGGTCCGCGGCAGGCAGAGTAAATATGTTCGGACAAAAACTCCGCCTTGCGGAAATGCAGTCCGAAGCGGGCGCCGCAGGCGCGGTTCACGGTTCTCTTACCGCAGGCGCGCTTACCACTACCTATACCGCAAGCCAAGGCTTGCTTCTTATGATTCCGAATATGTATAAAATCGCAGGCGAATTGCTCCCCACCGTTTTCCATGTAAGCGCGAGGGCGCTCGCGGCACATTCGCTTAATATTTTCGGCGACCACGCCGACGTTATGGCTTGCCGCCAAACCGGTTTTGCAATGCTCGCAAGCAACTCCGTTCAAGAAGTTATGGACTTGGCTCTCGTAGCGCATCTTTCTACTTTAAAAGCGAAAGTTCCTTTCCTTCACTTCTTCGACGGTTTCAGAACCAGCCACGAAGTAAGTAAAATCGACGTTATCGATTACGACGAAATGAAAGAACTCGTCGACGTGAAAGATATCGAAGATTTCAGAGCAAGAGCGTTGAACCCCGAACACCCCGTTCAAAAAGGTACCGCGCAAAACGCCGACATATACTTCCAAAACAGAGAAACCGCAAACAAATATTATAACGCTACGCCCGCAATCGTTCAGGAAATGATGGACAAAGTAAACAAACTTACTGGCAGAAGTTATCACCTTTTCGATTACGTGGGCGCGCCCGACGCGGAAAATATAGTGGTTTTAATGGGCAGCGGTGCCGACGCGGTTGAAGAAACCATCAACAAAATGAATAAAGAAGGTCATAAAGTCGGCTTATTGAAAGTAAGACTTTATCGTCCGTTCGCAATCGACGCTTTCATAGACGCTATTCCCTCGTCGGTTAAGAAAATTGCCGTTCTCGACAGAACCAAAGAAGCAGGTTCTCTCGGCGAACCTTTGTATTTGGACGTTTGCTCGGCGCTTCTCGAAAAAGGCAAAACCGATATTAAAGTAGTGGGCGGAAGATACGGCCTCGGCAGTAAAGAATTCAATCCCTCTATGATTTATTCGGTTTATAAGAACCTCGAACTCGAAAATCCGAAAAATCACTTCACCGTAGGTATTTACGACGATTTAACCGATACTTCTCTCGATTTCTCCGAAAAATACGACGCTGCTCCCGACGGAACGAAGTCTTGTAAATTCTGGGGTTTGGGTTCCGACGGTACGGTCGGCGCAAACAAAAACTCCATAAAAATAATCGGCGACCACACCGACAAATACGTTCAAGGTTACTTCTTCTACGACAGTAAAAAGTCGGGCGGCATAACCGTTTCGCACTTGCGTTTCGGCGATACGCCCATTCAGTCGGCTTATCTTATCGATGCGGCGGATTTCGTTCAATGTTCTAACCCGTCGTATATCACCCGTTACAATATGACGGGCGACATCAAAGAAAACGGTACTTTCCTTTTCAATACTTCGGCATCGACGGTTGAAGAATTAGAAAACGTTTTGCCTGCTTCGGTAAAACGCGATATAGCAAATAAAAATATCAATTTCTACGTTATCGACGCAATCAAAATCGCAGGCAGTTTAGGTCTTGGCGGAAGAACCAACACCATTTTGCAATCGGCATTCTTTAAGGTTGCGGATATTATTCCGTACGACCAAGCAGTCGATTATATGAAGAAAATGGCTTATAAATCATTCGCTAAAAAAGGCGACGCGGTAGTTCAAATGAACTATAACGCAATAGACTCCGCGCAATCGAATATTATTAAAATAGAAGTTCCCGAAAGTTGGAAAACGACGGAAAGCGGCGCGCCTATGGCGGAAGTAGCCGACAACGAATATTTCAAAGAAATCGTACATCCCGTTCTCGCGCTCGAAGGCGACAAATTACCTTCTTCGGCGTTTAACGCAGACGGTTCCGTTCCCACGGGTACCACTAAATACGAAAAACGCGGCGTTGCCGTTAAAATTCCCAAATGGGACGCAAGCAAGTGTATTCAATGTAACCAATGCGCTTTCGTTTGTCCGCACGCTTGTATAAGACCAGCAATCGTTAAAGAAGGCGAAAACAAACCCGAATCTTTCGTTACGAAAGCAATGGTCGGCAATAAAGGATACGAATTCAGAATTCAAGTATCTCCTCTCGACTGTATGGGTTGCGGCGTTTGCGCAAACATCTGCCCCGCAAAAGAAACCGCGCTCACCATGGTACCTCTCGTTTCGATAGTAGAAGAAGAAAAAGTAAATTACGAATACAGCGAAAACTTGCCAGAAGTCGACGTAAGCGGTTGTCCCGGTTGCAAAAAATCTACGGTAAAAGGCTCGCAATTCTCTAAACCGTTATTCGAATTCTCAGGCGCGTGTGCCGGTTGCGGCGAAACGCCTTACGTAAAAATTATAACCCAACTTTTCGGCGACAGAATGATAGTTGCAAACGCAACGGGTTGTTCGTCTATTTACGGCGGTTCGGCTCCCACTTGTCCTTACACCACGAACAAAGAAGGACACGGACCGGCTTGGGCTAACAGTTTGTTCGAAGACAACGCGGAATTCGGTTACGGCATCAACCTTGCTTACGCTCAACGCCGTTCCGCCGTTGCGGATAAAATTACCGCTCTTATGGAAAGCGTACCCGAAGGCGAATTAAAATCGGCTTGCGCTTGTTGGATAGATAACAGAAAGAACGCGGAAGGTTCTAAAACCGCTTCCGCAAGATTAGTCGACGCGCTTAACGCTTGTAACGGTTGCGGTTGTCCCGCCGACGCTCTCGTTAAAGAAATTCTTAAAGACAAAGATTGTTTGGTTAAAAAATCGATTTGGATTTTCGGCGGCGACGGTTGGGCTTACGATATAGGCTACGGCGGTTTAGACCACGTTCTCGCTATGGGCGAAGACGTAAACGTTCTCGTTCTCGACACCGAAGTTTATTCCAACACCGGCGGACAGGCAAGTAAATCCACTCCTACCGGTTCGGTTGCGAAATTCGCTGCCGCAGGTAAGAGAATCAAAAAGAAAGACCTCGGCATGATGGCTATGAGTTACGGTTACGTTTACGTTGCACAATGCTCTATGGGTTACAATAAACAACAACTCATTAACGCGCTCACAGAAGCGGAAAGTTACGACGGTCCGTCGCTTGTAATTTGTTACGCGCCTTGTATAAACCACGGTATAAATATGACGAAGTCTCAAGACGAAGAGAAAAAGGCAGTAGAATGCGGTTATTGGCAACTTTACAGATACAACCCCACTCTTGTGGAAGAAGGCAAAAACCCATTCACCTTGGACAGCAAAGAACCCGTCGGCGATTACAAAGCGTTCTTGCTCGGCGAAACGAGATACGCTTCGCTTATGAAGGCTCGTCCCGAACTTGCGGAATCTCTTTTCGAAAAAACAGAAAAAGACAGTCAAGAAAGGCTTGCTACTTACAAACGTTTGGCAGGTAAAGAATAAAACGAAAAATTTTTCCCCGACGATTTCCGTCGGGGAAGTTTTTTCTCTTTCATTTTATTTAACAAGGTTTAATTATGAAAACTAAATCGTATAAAAAGAAATTTTTTTGGTTAAAATTCGGAATCGTCGTTTGCTCGATATTGCTTTTTTTGTCGGTTGTGGCCTGCGCTTTTATCGGATATCTAACTTTTTCGGTAAAAGAATATTATTCGTATTCTCAAAAGACCTTTGTTTTTCCCGAACTTAACGACGGATTTATTCCGCAAGGTATAGATTACGATTCCCGTTCCGATTGTTTCTTCCTTGACGGATACAATTCCAACGGTCAGCCTTCGCCTATATATTTAGTAAATAAAAGTTCAAACGCTTTAACTAAAAAAGTTTTGCTTGCCTACTCCGACGGTAGCGATTTTTTCGGACATTCGGGCGGAATAAAGGTTAAAAACGATTATATTTACGTCGCAGGCGGCAAAGATTGTTGCCTTTACGTTTATTCTTACGACGAAGTCGTTTCAGCCGCCGACGGCGATAAAATCTCGGCGATAGGAAAATTCGACACGGCTTTTCCGAACGGAGAAAAAATCCGCGTTTCGTTTATCGGCGAATATCAAAACACTTTAATAGCGGGCGAATTTTACAGAGAAGGCAATTATTCAACACCGCAGTCACATAAAATAACTACTAAAAACGGCGATTACAATCAAGCGCTATCTATTGCTTACGAATTTTCAGACGGTCATACGGCAACTTTCGGTTTAGACGCAACGCCCGTACGCGCGTACTCTTTGCCCGATAAAATTCAAGGTATGTGTTTCGATAACGGCAAAGTCTTTTTATCGTCGTCGTACGGATTGGCGTTTTCCGAAATTTCGATTTACGACGCCGCTTCTCTCGTCTACGAAAATAACGACTTCGGCGTTCCTTTATACTCTTTCGACAACGCGTCGTTACGAAAAAAGATAAAAATTCCGCCGATGAGCGAAGAACTTATTGCCGTTGACGGAAAACTCTATATCGCCTGCGAATCCGCAAGCAACAAATATTTTTTTGGAAAATTCACTTCTTCCAAATGGTGCTACGCTTCCGACGTATCTAAAATGTTATAACCGCAAAACAAACTTCAGACGGGGTAGCAAAAACAAATCGCCGCCCCGTTTTTTATTAAAAAGCCGTTTTTTGCCAACTTGTAGCAAAAAACGGCATATGCCTTTTTAAGACGGTCTGTAAGCCGGGTTCTGTCGTGTACGGTCATTTATCTAGGAGTACCGTTTCCGATACCCTCAAGCGATATTTGTTAAACCGCTCCGTCGGAAGCGCCTCGCGGAACGGTTTGTCAATCTTGCTTCGGGTGGGGTTTACATTTGCCCCTCGCGTTACCGCAAGGGCGGTGGGCCCTTACCCCGCCTTTTCACCCTTACCGAAAATTCGGCGGTTATTTTCTGTTGCACTTTCCTTAAAGTCGCCTTCACCGGGATTTCTCCGGCACCCTGCTTCCGTGAAGCCCGGACTTTCCTCATAGACAGGCTCTCCCTGCCTCCGCGACCGTATAACCGACTTAAAAAGCATACTTATAATATACCGATTATCGCTTTTTGTCAAGTATTATACAACTTTTCAACCGTTAAATGCGCTTTACCGTTGACAACCGCCGCCGTCGGTGATAAAATCATATAAAAAACCGAGGTTATTTATGAAACTTGTTACCAACACCGCGTTTTGGGGGCGTCACTTAACCGACAAACAAGCAATAACTCTTATAAAACAGGCAGGATTCGACGGTTACGATTTCAGTCTTTGCAATATGTACAGAGAAGAAAACAACCCTCTCGGCAAAAACGACTACTTAACATACGCGCATCGTTTACGCGCATATGCCGACGAAATAGATATTCCTTGCCTTCAAGCCCACGCTCCTTTCGGCTATCTTAAAGACGAAAAAGCCGCCGCCGACAGTCTTACGGGGTTATTCCGTTCGATTGAAATTGCTTCCGTTCTCGGCTGTCCCGTACTCGTGGTTCACCCCGGGAATAATTTTACCGCGCAACAAAACTACGATTATATTTATTCCAAAATTTTACCGATTGCGAAACAGGCGAACGTGAAAATAGCAACCGAAAATATGTGGAATCTCGGCAACGACACTTATTCCGTTCCCGCCGCCTGCGGTACTGCGGAAGATTTTATCGCCCACGTAGATATAGCCGACGACCCGTATATGGTTGCCTGTCTCGATATAGGGCACGCCCATATGGAAAAGGCGTCGGGCGCGCCTTCTATGATAAAAGCATTAGGAAAGGAAAGGTTACGTGCGCTTCATATTCACGACAACGACCTTTGCCACGACAACCACACGCTGCCGTTTTTGGGCAAAATAGATTGGTACGCCGTTATCGACGCCCTTAAAGAAATAAATTATCAAGGCAACTTTACTTTCGAAACCGATTATTATACGCCGAGTTTCCCCGACGAACTGCTTCCCGACGCATTAAAACTTATGGAGCGTGTAGGCAGATGGTTCATTAAAAAAATTAAAGAATAAATCGTAATCGGTAATTGTTTTTCGTCAATACCGTAAAACGAAAAGACGGGTGAAAAAATCATCCGCCTTTTCATATATTAAGGTTGTTGTTTTAAAGTTAACCTTATAAGTCGTCGGCATCTTGAACGGGTTTTTCGTATTTATCGTCTAAATCCGTTCCCGTATAAGAGCCTTGCGTGTCAAAACTGCTCGTCATAGACGCATTGCGTTTATTTACAGTCACGAACACCGCCCGTACGGTTTTTACCGTTACTTTTCTTATTTTTAGTATTCTTCATAACTCCTCCCTTGATATTATTGTGCGCACGTTTTTCGATTATATACAAAAAACGGAAAGAAAACACCTTTTCTTTCCGTTTTTACTTTTTATCTTACGAATATTCTGGTTGCGGCGGCTTTCCCCGAAAGAATATCTTTTATTGAATTTTTCGCCGAGGCTATTATAACCTTCGTCCCTATTTTAACGGCGTCTTTTACGTATTCGAGTTTTGCTTTCGCGCCGTTCGCCCCTTTTCTCGACGCGCCGTTGCAATAATTTTCACATTCGTTGATGTTATCCAAAACCTCGTAAACGTCTTTCCCGCTGATTTCTCTAATGAGCGTAGAGGGGTCAGAACTGTCTTTGTAAATTCCGTTAGTGCTCGTGAGAATAAGTAAAATCTCCGACTTTACAAGACAGGCTATTTGAGTAGCGGTTTCGTCGTTATCGACACATTCAACCACCTTTTTGTGGTCGGCTTTTAAAGACTGAATTTCAAACCTGCGGCTTTCTTCGGTACTTACCGCATCGTTATAATTCACTATCGGAATAGCGTTTTGCGTTTTTGCGCGAAGAAGCATTGCTTTTAAATGTTCCCTTTTCTGTTCGTCGTTAAAATGCTGATGCTCGACGAGTACCTGACGAATGGAATATTTACTATCGACGTATTGACGATAAGTGGACATTAGAATAGACTGCCCTTGCGCCGCATAGTCGGTTTTTACCTCTTCGACCGAACCTTCGAGTTCTTTACCGTTCCTTTTAATATAATCGAGCCTGCCGGTTTCCGCCGCACCGCTGGTAACCCAAATATAACCGGGCTTCAATTCGGAAGACAACCTTGCAATCAGCGTGTAATCGAGAATATTGTTTTCTCTGTTGATTAACGCCATAGAACCGATTTTGCCAACCAACTCCGTATCGAATTTCATTTAATTTCTCCGTATTAACTTTTTCTTATGAATTATAACCCAAAAACCGATTTATTTCAACCTTTTTTGCCGTACAACGCTTATTTTACTAAACCGAACACGGCTTTTTTGTAAATTTCGTAAAGTTTGAATAAATTTTTTTCCGATATCCTTTCGTTCGCTTCGTGAATAGAACTCGGTTCGTCGTCGAATTCGGGTCCGAAAGCGACGCCTTTTTCGAAAGCCCTTGCAAAAGTACTTCCGCATTGACTAATCGGTTCGCCCTCTTTTCCCGTAACCGAGGTGTACGCGTCGATGAGCGTTTTTACAAGTTTCCCGTTTTTGTCTACCATAACCGCATCGTGCTTTTCTTCCGCAACGTATTCTATGCCGAAAGAATCGAATATCGGCAACAAATCGTTAAGAGACAGCGGCGCGGGAATTCTGCAATCGCAAGTTATTATTACTTTTCCGTCTTTTTCTTCTATCAAATCGGGAGAAAAAGTTACGTCTCCTTGTTCGTTAATTATATTTTTCAATCCGCCCTTGTCGTTAAACAAACATTCTATTACGTTTTTAACGTCTTCGCCCGCATCGCAAAAATATTCGAGCAACGGCTTTATCGCGTTTTTTCCGAGTTCGGGTCTTGACCCGTGACAAGATTTCCCTACGCTTTCTATCAAATTACCGTCCTTCACGGTAAGACCGTGTTTTTTTATAAGCGTTAAATCCACGGCGTTTCTAACTTTTGCGGAAGCGTACCCGCAAACGGCGTTTACTACAGTGCCCCCCTTAACGTCGGTAAAATTTTTAAACGCAGGCAGATAAAACTTTATCACGCTCATTCCCTTTTCCGCATAACTTACGGGGAAATTTCCGTCGGGAGAAAAACCGTATTCGGGAAACTTACTCTTTTTTTTAAAATACGCTACGTCTTCCCAACCGCTTTCTTCGTTACAGCCTGCTATTAACCTTATTTTTTTATTACACGGAATTTTTTTGTCTTTTAACTCCTTTAACACGAACAAACAAATAAGCAACGGCGCTTTATCGTCTTGCACGCCTCTGCCGTAATATATTCCGTTATCGAGAACGAGCGTAAACGGGTCGGTTTTCCAGCCTTCGCCTGCGGGAACTACGTCCAAATGTCCGATTATTCCGAGTTCCTCGCCCTCGCCGTAAATCACTTCGCCTATATAATTATCGTAATTGAAGGTTTCAAAGCCCATATCACGCGCAAGACTCATAAAATAATCGTACGCTTGAAAAACCCCTTCTCCGAAAGGTTTACCGCACACCGCCTCGCTTTTCACACTTTTGTAAGAAATTAACTTTTCGAGCGATTTTATAAATAATTCTTTATTTTCCATTACGACCTCTCTTATACCATTCGCAAATTCAAAAATAATTTATAATACAAGTGAACAAACTTGCTCGCAAGGGTTTGCGAACGCAGTATTTCATACTTGTGACGCCGCTTTTTAAAGCGGCCGTTTGCGACGGCAAACTTCATTTGCTAATTTTTTAGCAAATGAATATCACATAGTATACATTATATAATATATTTTATTCGATTGCCGTAAATGTCAAGAGAAAATTACACATTTAGTAAAAAATTTTTAAGAGAGGGAGC
>CAYSYT010000066.1:0-9045 GCA_964435195.1 uncultured Christensenella sp.
AAATTATACGGATGGAACATTGACTATCAATACTTTAAAAGCAATAGAAGATTATTATGAGTCAGTTCAAAAAATCGACCGTGGAGATACACTTTATTATAAAGGTAAATTCCGTTCGTTCGTAAGCGATTGTTATTTTGTCATAACACTTTCGCAACCTGATACCGGTATACAAACCGAAATCAGGATAGATATAACCGATTAGGAGAAAAATTATGAAAAAATTAACGAAAAAAAGAGCGGTTAAACGCTCTGAAACAAAATCGACTAAAAAAACTACCGCAAAAACCGTAGCAAAAAAGCCCGTTGCAAAATCAACGGGCAAAAAAACTACGACGAAAACTAAAAAAACAACTAATATTGTAAAAAAGGATGAATTTAGGACAAACAAAAAAAACGGGCATCCGTCTTATATTTATAAAAAAGTTAATGGTAGATATCAATACATAGGATTAACCCATTCTGAAATTACAGACGGCGTTAAAAATATAAAGTTAGAAAAAAATCCAAATCCTAACGACAAAAAAACAACATATATGCGTCCGAAGTCTTCTTCATCGAAGACAAAAAACTTTAAACAAAAAAAAGTCGGTTGGAAACTAAGCCCTTCTGACAAAAAAACCGCGGAAAAAATCGCAAATAAAACGCAAAAAACTTGAGAGAATAGATAAAAAGAAATAAAAAAGACGAAAAAAAAGAACGGACACTGCACGAGCGACTAGGCATTGGCTGTGATTACGGGACACCGAAACTTAATTCGTATATCTCCCAACGTTCTATAAGTATTATATTCAATATTTTAATAAAAGTCAACGATTTTTAGGGAACTTTTTATGATAACTATAATATTTGCACCGCCCCGCGCGGGAAAAACGGCGTTAATGGTCAAAATGCTTAACGACGCAGCGTTTAATAAAGACCGAAACCGCGCTATGCAACAAGTAATAACGGACAAGAACGATAACGAAGGCTATCACCTCACCGTTCCTGTCCACTGTGTAAGCGCAAATTTCGAGGTAATGTTTAAGAAGCAAGGTTACCGACCGCGGCAAGCCAGAGTTATAGACCCGGACAGATTAGGTTTTTCTAATAACGACAACGTAAAACCGCATTTTATACTACCCTACGAGACGTTCGGAATTCAAGAAGCGCAAAGTTATTACAACAGCCGTAACTTTTCGAAGTTTCCTTCGTGGAAGTCGAATTTATTCGAGCAACACGGACACAACCATTTGAATTTTATTCTCGACACCCAACGCCCCGGGCTAATAGACGTTAATATTCGCGATTTGGCGAACTTTATTGAAATTCGCAGTTTAACCGTCAAGCACGATAAAAACGGTTATTTCGACCGTATTGAATGGGTCGTGCGCGAATTTGAAAATAGCGGACTCGTTGACGAGTATATGAAGTCAGGAAAGCGTGATAAACACTTATACACGGAACATCGCATAGTTTCCGAGCAAAACGTTTTTATACAGTACAATTCGTGGTCGTTGGAATCGAAATTTTATATCGGGCACGAAAAAGAAGATTTTGATTTGAATTATTCGATGCAATATTTACAAGACATTAAAAATTCAGACAACAAGGAGAATTGATGATGGATTACAGAAAGAGCGATATGCTGGACGATTTGTTTAATCGTTATCTTAACAGTTATAACTTAACACTTGAAACGGAAGAAGTTATCGGTTCGTCCGCGTACAAATACATTCTTGAATGTTATACGAAAAATTTAAAATTAGACGTTAAAATTTTAGACGATATTATGAAAAATTATAACCGTTTTAAGAAAATCGAGCGAAAACACGAAATTAAACTTGAAAATCTTAATTTCGAATACGTTTCCGATGAAGAATATGTAACGTACGGTAAATTGCAGCGTTTGAAATATAATTTTAAGCGCAAAAAATACGAAAGAATAATAAAAAAATTCGATAAAGTCCTACAAAAATATAAAGGTTACATACCGAAAGAATATTATGAAAACGAAATTGACGAACCCGCGGAAGAAGTAGCCCCGCCTCCGAACGTGAGGACGGAAAATACTGCACCTGCGATTGATATACAAGACGAAAACGGCGCGGATACCGTTTCTTCATTGGAAGACGTCGCGGAAGCGACGACGTCGATACAAGACGAAGAGTTTGCCGACGGCGAACAAATCGAGATGAGGCTCGAAGATTTATTCGGCGACGTTACTTGTAACGCCGACGACGAAAGCGCCGAGTGAAATCGAAGAATTCGCATTTGCAATTCATAATCCGTGTTCGGCGCTGATTTATCTGCGCCGACGCGGTCGGAATTGTGAATGCGTTTCGTAGGTTCTAAATGATACCGCTTAAAATGTAAAAACAATTTTATTAAACGAAATAAAAAAAATCAAATTTTTGCGGAACGTAGTGTAGCAAAAATTTTCGATATGCAGGAGAATTTTTATGAACGTAGATATAATCAAAAAAAACTTAAACAAACTCGGCATCGAGATGAAAACGTTTTTTACGTTGCTATATATAGTCGATAAAAACGGGCGCACGAAGATAAAAAAGAACGTCATCGGCAAATATCTTAACGTTTCCCCTCAAACGGTCGGAAAATACCTTAAAGCGTTTGTAGACTGCGAAATGATTAAATACAAATATTCCGGCGAACTTATTATAAACCCCGACTTCTATTACGTCGGCGCCGTCGAGAACCTATCGTCCGTTCGGGAACAGTATCAAAACTTTAAATCCGATATGTAACAAAGGAGGAAAATTACTATGGCGAAGCGCGCAGCACCGAAACTCAATATATTATATACTTTTAAATTCAGAAAAGGCACTATAACGAGTTATTCCCGTCTTGAATACGTCGGAATTAAAGAAAACGGAAGACTTGAATTTTACAACCACGACACAAACAGTTATACCTCGATGCGACCTGAAAGATTTTCGTACATACGTCGTTATAACAAGGTGAAGGAAGAAAAGATTGTTCCCCCGCCAAGGGCACTACCGAAAAAAACAAACGTAACGGTTAACGTCATCGAAGAAGAACTCGACGTAAACACCGACAAAATATTGAAGTCCTTACAAATATTAAATTCAACACAACGTGCAAAAATCGAAAAAATTATCGGACGTCCGTTTGCTGATTTTTTCAATGATTTTAAGCAATATCTTATTTCCGATAGTACGGGTTATTCTCCCGTTCTGTCGGAATATGTTCGAATAGAAGATTGTTTAGGCAGAAAAATAGCAAAAATTCTTAATTAAAATTCGGTGATAAAGACCTTGAAGTCGTATCCGATACAGGCTTCAAGGTCGATGAAATGTTAAACAAACAATATACGCTTTCCGGAAGCGTATATTAAAAAAATTTTTTATAATAAGGCTCGTCGATAGTCTATTTTAGCGTACGAAAAAATTTTTTTAAGCTCGATTGCGGGTAACCCGCCTTTGGCGGGTAATAAAAGTCTCTTTTTAAAAAATCTTGCTTAACCGTGCTTTCAGCACGGTAACAACCTTACGTTAGTAAGGTTTAGAATTAGAAAGAAACTTGTAGTAACAAGTATATCCCCCACCCGACAAGATACAGTTACCGACGTAAGTCGGCAAAGCCGACGCTATGAAAGTAAAATATTTTTGCACGGAATATAAATTTATACTTGACGCATAATATACACCGTGGTATAATTATACCACAAAGAAAAATAAGGAGTTATAATATGGCGCAAGCAATTCCCATCAGAAATTTGAAAAACACTTCCGAAATTTCGAATATGTGCAAAAATTCTTCCGAACCCATTATCATTACCAAAAACGGTTACGGCGATATGGTTATTATGAGTATTGACGTCTACAACAGAACACTTGCGGAAATGTCTCTGTTTTCCGCTCTCAAAGAAGCGGAAAACGACATTGACAACGGCGTTAAACCGATTGAAGGAACTGATTTTTTACATCAGATGAAGAAAAAATATGAATAATTACAAAATTTTAACTACGCCCCGAGCACAACAAGATATCGAAAACATAGCCGACTATATAGGTAAAAAACTTTTTGCACCAAGTTCGGCGCAAAAATTTCTTGATAACGTTATAAATACATACGATAAACTTTCAGTCTTCCCCGAAATGGGCACGGAAGTAAAACAAAATTTTCCGCTAAAATATAAATATAGGTGGATTCCGATAGACAATTATCTGCTTTTTTATATAATAAAGGACGAACAAATTGTCGTTATGCGCGTGCTTTTTTCTTCTATGAATTATATGAATATTTTAGAATAATTTCTAAAAAAATAAGGGTCGAAGTGTGCAAATTTAGTGTCAAAATGTCAGCCAAAAAAAGAAGAGCGTTCCGCTTGTTTTTTATTGATGATTTTTAAATTTTTAGTAATTATATCTGGCTTCGATTCCCGTAGGGGTCACCAAACAAGTTTAATGCTCACCCGTCTCTTAAAGGAAACGGGTGAGCATTTGTTTTTAAACTGAAAATGTAATTATTAAAAAGCAAAAAAATTTTGAGTTTTTACAACCGTAATGTCGTCGAATATCAAAAGCAAGGCAAAGATATATCATACACCTTCGATTATAATCATCCGAACAATCAATATAATCGTTTCAATGCGCTGCCCATCGTTATAAATGCCGAGCAATAACTATAAATAAAACCTCGGTTATAACGGGCAAAAATACCGATATCGCAAAAAAGATAACGGTCGAACACTTTACGTTGCCTTTTTTATAGCCTATAAGCGAAAGTATTCCTCCGACAAATGAAAATACGATTGAAATAGCAAAACCTATACAACCCAATATTATCACAAAGAACATTAAATATGCCGCCAACGCAACCACCCGCTCGCTTTCCTCGGCAGGTATTACGGCGACGTCTATCGCCCCGTATATTAAAAAAATCAACGTTAATACGTAAAAAACAATAGCCAACACTTTAAATACGGTATACTTTTTATAAATTACCGTTTGAGAATTTTCCGTCGTACAGACAGAATTTTCTTTTAATTCATTCATAACGCTCCTCCTTATTTATTTTATTTAAATATATCTTATCATGAATTTGTAAAATTTTCAACGAATAATAAAAAAAATCCTCTTAACCGAACACCGTACAGAGGAATTATTTACGTTAAAGTTTATAAAAATTTAATTTCCTTTATATCCGTTCAAATATTTTTCGGTTATATCCGCAACGGTTGCAACTATTTCCGCACAAGGACGCTTTTTATAATATTCCGACGTCCTCGCTTCCGGCTCGGGTGAAGTTTCGACTTTAACTTTACCTTCCAACAAATCTTTACAGACGAGCGAACCGACCGTATTTTTCACCTCTTCGCTTGCCTGCTGAATAATTTTATATACGGAAGATTTATCTTCGCCGTCGGAAAGCAAATAGCCTAAAATCATAGTCATACCGCATACCGCACCGCAAACCATTCTTTGTCTGCCGAATCCTCCGCCGTACGCAATAGACAAACGCTTTAACTGATTTTCCGATAGTCCCGTTTCATCTTTGAACGCAAGAACAACCGACTGAGAACAGTTCGCGCCTGTAAGAAAAATTTTTTTAGCGACTTTGCCTTTGCTCATATACTCACCCGTAATTTTTTCTTCGAAAAAGTTATACGCCGACACAACGACTTAATTTGCGATTAAAACCCATCAATCTTTGTTTTCCGAAACATCTTCCGAATCGGCAGATTTTTTATCGACCGAAGAGCGTTTGATGGGTATTATTTTAATCCCTACCATATCCAAAACGAAGAAAACGACGAATACTATTACTTTTATTATTCCCACTACCGAAGCCAAATTACTTAACGTCTGTATCGCACTGCCGTTAGACGCTATTGAAAAAATATAATAAAAGAAGACTCTTACTATTTCCAGAGCGGTAAATATTGCCAACAGTATCAATACGGTTTTCGACGATTCCTTTACGTCGTCGTCATCGGTCTTAAAAAATACGTAACCGCCCGCCAAAACGAACGCAACGATATTAAGATAACCTGTAAGCCAAACTATAAGTTTTTGAAACTTTGAAGATAAATTTTTCATAAGCACCCCTTTTAATTAAAATCAACGTTTTCGCCGACGCCGTAAACGGCGGAATATATTTTTTCTTTTATTTCGACAAATTGTTTTTCGCTAATTTTCCCTTTTGAGGACATAATAAATAACGGCAACGGGTTTTTCCCTTGTGAAATCGGCGGCTGAACGTAATCGTATTCGTTAAGAAAAAAGCCGTTTCTCTCATAAAAATTTATACGCCGACGTGCAATTTCCGTTTCCGGTCGTTCGACTTCTAAAACGATAAGTTTTTTAATTTTATCTTGTACCCGTTCTAAAATATTCGCTCCTACGCCTACGTTCCTACACGATGACGCGACGGCAAAATGTTCGATATAAGCGAACGTATTAAAATCCCAAACGGAAATAAACGCCTTTATAGTGCCGTTTTCACCGCGCAAACCGAAAAGCGTATACTCGCTAAAATCCGTCAATCTTAACTGCTCTGCATACGGTCTGTATTCGTCGGTCGGAAAACTTTCGCACATCAATCGGTATACGTTATCAAAGTCGCTACGGTTAAATTTTTCAAGCATCGAATCTCCTCGTTACGGTATAGCCGCCAGATATAAACGGTTTAGTTCTAATACAAACGGCAGTCTCTTTCAATTCTTTTTGTTTTTTTCTTTCTCCTTAACTTTTTTCCAAAGTTTAAGGCTTTCCTCGGGTGTATCGGGTTTTTTCTCGTCGCCAAACACGTGTGGATGCCGACGAATTAACTTTTCACAAAGCACTTGAACGACGTCTGAAAAATCAAAATAACCTTCTTCCTTGGCTATTTGACTGTTCATAACCACTTGAAGCAAAACGTCGCCTAACTCTTCGCATAAATTTTTATAATCGCAATTATCTATCGCCTGCAAAACCTCTTCGGTTTCGTTAGACAAACACTTTTTCATAGAGTTAAAATCTTGCGCCCTATCCCATTCGCAACCGTCGGGGCTACGCAAAACTTCAACTATTTCAACAAGTTCTTTAATATCGTGTTTGTCTTTTTCAAAATATTGTTTACCGTTGTGTTCTCTCATACCGTTCTCCGTAGATATAATTATATTTTACTATAATTTTCCCGTTAACGCAACCTTTATCGTTTGATATTTTTTATTGTTTACCCTCGTTTATACTGCGAAAACTTATTTCGTTATAGTGTAAATCTTTACTATACACGATTTCTTCGCCATAAATTTTTTGAAGAGCTTCAACGGAAATAACGTCTTCTGCTTTTCCGTATTCGACAACATTTCCGTTTTGCAAGAGAAACACGTTAGCATTAAGATACAATGCGTGATTAGGATTGTGCGAAGAAATAATAAACGTTTTATCTTCTCTTTTTGCAATCTCCTTAATAAACGATAGTATTTTGTTTTGATTTTTCAAATCCAAAGCAGACGTTGGTTCGTCTAAAATTATTACGTCGGCGTCTTGTACAATCGCTCCGCAAATCGATACTATTTGTCGTTCCCCTCCGCTGATTTCACCAAGTTTACGCTCTAATAAGTAGTCAATTTCAAAACGTTCCGCTATATCGACCACGCGTTCTATATCCTCGTCTGTCGGCGACTCGTAAAAACGCATTTTATTGACGTTTCCGAACGATAAATATTCTTCCACCGAAAAATCGTCGGCATCGGTTGAAAACTGAGACACGTAAGATATTACTTTTGCCCTGTCCTTAATGCGAAAGGTTTTTAAATCGCGTCCGTTTAACAATATAACGCCTTGATACTGATTCGATAATCCCACAAGCAATTTGATTAGCGTTGTCTTTCCCGAGCCGTTTAAACCGAGTAGAACGTTGACGGTTCCTTTTTCGCACGAAAAATTTATATCGCTTAAAACACGTTTTCCTTTTTTTCCATAACAAAAAGACAAATTTTTGGTTTCAATCATTTTCATGTATCGTATTTCTCCTTACAAACAACAAAACAATAAAAATAATTGTTCCGAAAAACCCCGTTACTGCCGACAAAGGAATTTCCGCTGCCGTAAATACCCGCGATAAAATATCGGTAATAATCATAAAAGTCGCACCGAAAAGCATACAAAGCGGAACAGTCTTTTTAGTATTTTGACCAACCGTCAAACGCACGATATGAGGTACGACCAAGCCCATCCAACTTATCGTTCCGGCAAAAGCAACCGAACTTGCCGTAAGCAAAGTTGCTATGCATATTATTACCGCGCGATATACTCGATAATTGATTCCCTTTGAAATCGCCTCGTCTTTTCCCAAGGCGACAACGTTAATACGCCAACTTATAGATAAAACGACTATCGTGCAAATAAAAACAATCGGAAATAAAAAATATACGTCTTTCATTGTCGATTGCTCGAATGAGCCCATAAGCCAAAACGTTATACTTGCAAGCGTTGTTTCTGCATCTGCAAAATACTTAATAAACGATAACACCGCACTCATACAACCGCCGACTATAATTCCCGACAAGGTTAACACCGTGGAAGATTTATTTCTAAAAGCCGTTGCAACAAATAACGTAACAATTACCGTAAAAATTCCGAACCCGAAAGCAAAAAGACTCACGAATACCGACGAAAGACCTAACACTATTGCAATAGCCGCACCGACGCCCGCGCCTGAAGATACACCGAGCAAATCGGGAGACACTAACTTATTTTGAAAAATTTCCTGATATAAAAGCCCGGAGACACTCAACGCTATTCCCGTAAGCGCCGCAAGAATCGTTCTCGGCAAACGCAAATTTAAAATAATGCTGCGTTCGATTTCATATTCGTTTTCTGAAAATAATATTCCGAAAAAATCCGCAATTGAAATTTTATAACGACCTACAAGCAAAGCGGCGATAAAAGAAACGAAAAAAGCAAATAAGAAAATTCAAGTTTATTAGAATTTTCGTAAAAAAAATTAAAGCACCCATTAAATAATGGATGCCTTTTGGATGCAGCGACCACCTATTTTCCCGTGCTGTTGCCGGCAAAGTATTTTCGG
>CAYSYT010000067.1:0-8770 GCA_964435195.1 uncultured Christensenella sp.
GTTTGAATGAACTCCTTCATTTCGCTTATCACCGGCGCAGGCTCCAGAATTCTGATTTTGCGTCCGAAGGTGGCTGCCCATGCAAAGAAGGGTGGGCTAATCTCAACAGGAACGGTGAAGGTAAAGTGCGTATCATCGCAGGGAATCAGCATAACGTCTTTGCCAAAACGGTCAAGTATTGCGTCAGTAATCGTGTTGTGGCAGCGAAAGCGCACCATATACTCTTTCCCGCGGTACATATCAAATATTACTGCCTTTTGGCGGGTTAGCTGCTGGCTGCGGTATGCGTCCAGTCCCTCGCGTTCTTCAAAAAGAGGCTCTGAGATATTGTCCATCCTGTCAATGCGATAGGTTTTGAACTTTCTGCCATCGTAAGCGTACAGGTAATAACACCCCTTGTCCCACACCAAAGCATAAGGGCTGACAATCAACGTGCTGCCGCTTTTGCTGTATTTCTGCGGATGCTCTCTGTCGGGAGTGCGATGGAAATAACGGAAGGCAATCTTCCTGTTACTGGCGATGGCGGCATAAAAACGATCTGCGCAGTCAACAACCGTTTCGTTCATGCTCTTGATACGATTGAACACAACAGCGGAACGGTTCAGACTTCTGGCAACCTTGCTGCCGGTGAGCTGCCGCAGCTTGCGGCTCAGTTTATCCGCCTTCGCCTGTGTAATGAACTGTGAGGCCTGCACACTGTCCACGATCAGCCGCAGGTCATTGGGGTCAAAGGGCGGATTCTTTATCCAATAGCCGCCAGCGCCGCGGTGGGCATGACAGTCAAATTCGATTTCCAGCCCGAAGAATTCGC
The DNA here is from genome assembly GCA_964435195.1 of uncultured Christensenella sp. Lineage (GTDB taxonomy): Bacteria > Bacillota > Clostridia > Christensenellales > Borkfalkiaceae > UBA1259. The sequence continues at coordinate 812 of CAYSYT010000067.1, forward strand.
CTTGCAGCGCAGACAGATCAGCATACAGCGTGTTTACGCTGATTTGAATGCCCTGCCCCGCCAGATGATCTAAAAGCTGCTGCCGCGATACACTCTTCCCCCTGTAGGCGTTTCTGGTCAGATATTGATACAGCAAAAACCATCGCTCACCCTGCGAACAGACTTGATTCCGCCCCATCCTGCGGCCTCCTTTATAGATAAGAGTTAATTGTACTTTTGCAGTGCAGTTTTTGTGGCTCGGATAATATCCTGAATCACCCTTACCTGCTGCGGAGTGCAAGTATCCAACAGTTCTATAATCTCATTCAGAGCATTATTTTTTGAGGTGTTGGCGCTTTCAAACAACAAATCATCTGTTTGTACTCCCAACGCCTGCGAAATGGACACCAGTACCGGCAGACTGAGTTTTGTGTTGCCTGTTTCGATGTGGCTCATGTGCGTGGTGGAAATGCCGATCTTTTCCGCAAGCTCCTCTTGCGAAAGATCGTGTGCCTTACGCATTTTTCGTATTCTCTGCCCGATTTCATAATAATTCATCCCATTCTCCGTCTATATGATTAAATTTTACTTGAATTATATAGGCGTTTATGCTACACTTTAATAAACCACATGGGCTATTTTGCGCCTACTCAGTTCAAGGAGGGGTTATATGAGAAATGAAATGGGAACAGCAACTATAGCCGTAGAGGAACTGAAAAAGTACAAGGCACTGCTGGACGAAGGAGCTATTACGGAGGAGGAGTTTCAAAGGATTAAGGCGGAGTTCTTAGAAAACGACGGCAAAGTTAACACACAACCGGTGAAGGCTCCGGCGGAAAAAGCAAAAAAAGATTTGAAGGGAGAACTGAAAAAGAACCCGAAAATTCTTATTTCTGCTGCTGCAATTGTATTCGTTGCCATTATTGTTGTGGTCATTGCAGGAAATAGCCCCGAGGCGGTTGCCAAGTCATTCGTCAAGGCGAACCTTATCGACATGGAAAAGGAGGCCTCTTTGTGCGCATATGACTATGAGGAATATCTGCTCTCAAAATATGATTCAACAGAAGAGTTCTTTTCCCACGCATCTGACTTTTACGGTTATAGCATCACATCATGGCGCGAGTATTATGAAGCTGTGAACACAATGAGTGAGTTCTATTTGGGTGATTATAAAATAGTGGCCAAGGTGATCGACTCAGAATATATATCGACAGAAGATTTATATGCCGTTTGTTCGGAAAGAATTTCAGAAATAGAAGCTCGCACAGCATTCGATTTCAGTCAGATTACTAAAGCGAAACGCGTTACTGTACAGTTAAGTTATTTGGACAGATATGATGTCCTCGAAGACCAAGACGACTTTCCCGTCTATGTGGTGAAGTATCATGGAAAGTGGGGCTGGCTGTATGCGTAAGACCGGGAATGCAGTGCTGTAGGAGGTATTATATGATTTCTGTTTCCAAGGTGTATGTATCCGATATCAAGCAAATTATTGAGTGGCATCTAAAAACCTATGAGCCAGATATAATGACCGATACAAGGCTTAAGCGAATCTTGGAACGCCTAGATTCCGGTGTATTCTGTGTTGAAGATCCCGAACTGTATTCTCTTTGGAGTTGTGTATCTGATGCTGTAAACCACATTGTGGATTGCGGCGTAACCGAAGATAAACTTTGGAAAGTATACGAGTGGGTTACGGCTGCACGAGAAAAGAATTAGGAGGAATTTGTAATGAAAAGCAAAATTACCGCATTGATCTTGTCCATCCTCACCGGCGGACTGGGCATTGACCGCTTCTATCTGGGCTACACTGGCATGGGCATTTTGAAGCTGTTGACCGGTGGCTGCTTCGGCGTACTGTACATCATTGATATCGTCAACATCGCCACCGGCAAGCTCCTGCCCGCAGACGGCAGTGCTTATGATGATGACACAAAGGCAGCACCGCAGCAGGTACAGGTGGCTCCCGTTCAGAGTGTTGCAGATGAGTTGAAAAAGTACAAGAACCTGCTGGATGCGGATATTATTACGCAGGAAGAATTTGACGCAAAGAAAGCAGTTCTGTTAAGCAGAATGTGAGGTGAATCTATGCTGATGGCAAAAAGAACTCGACTGTACTCGCTGCTTGCAGCGCTATGCTTCGCCGTAGTAGGTGTTTACACTGTCATTAATGATCTTCGCTGGATGTTAACTATACCCTTTAGCGAAGTCATTTATTGGGGCATAATGTTTGGCTTCGCCATTTCACTTGTCTTGAAAAAGAAGATACCTGTGCTTATTCTCTTCATTACCGAAGGACTCTACGCAGCTTGGGATTGTTGGTTCTATATACGTTATGGGATTCAAGGTATTAGTCTGTTCTGGTTCATCGCCGATATCACGGGTGTGGTGGTTCTGGTTTTAGCCCTGAACAAAAAGAAAATCGTCCGAATCATCTGGTTCCTTCCAGCGGTGTTTTTACTTGTGGTGTATCTGCCAGTCCTGTACGGCACTGCGACATCACAATACGCCTTGATGGCTACAGTGCTTGTGAGTTCGTACCTTTTTACGGGACTTTGGGTGAAGGCGGACACTTCCGTTGCTCTGGCAGAAGCAGCCGCGAAGTCTCAGCAGACCGTACATGCAGCTTCATCTGAAACGGATACGGTAGACCGTCTATTGGAACTAAAGGAGCTGCTGGACATGGGAGTGCTGACCAAAGAGGAATTCGACGAAAAGAAAAAACAGCTATTGGAGGTGTAAAGTATGATCTACGAAAAGGAATATCAGGAATATATGCAAAGGCTCAATGCTCTTGAGCAAAAGGAACGACAGGGAGAAGCATCCATAAGTGAGGAGTTACGTTTTCACATCAAACGTATCAAGACCTATGTGAATCATGCGGATGATGTTGATTCTCGCACACCTGTGGCATTGCTTGAATCAGACTATGTTGTTTCATTGCGTGAAGCACTCAGAATGATGGATGAACTCGGATGACAGCAAAAACAAGGGGAGCGCACTGCGCTCCCCTGTTTTATTGTTCCAGAAGGTCGATATACTTGTACACCGTTGTTCGGCTGAGATTGCATACCCGCGACAGCTCGCTGATATTCAGCTTGCCGCTGCAATAGGCTGGGTAATGCCGCAGGAACACGGCGGGGATATCATCTTTTGTGGTCTGCGGCCTGCCGATCTTCGCACCTTTGGCCTTAGCGTTTGCCATACCAGACTTGACTCGCTGACGGATAATGCGCAGCTCCAGCTCGGCAAATACACCAGACATTTGAATAAAGGCGTTTGTCATGGGGTCAATTTGCCCGTTGGTGCAGTCCACTGTGACGCTGCCCACGATTACCAGCCGCAGGTGCTTGCTGCGTATGAGTTCGATGATCTCACATAGCTGTCTGGTGCTTCTGGCGAGGCGCGAGACCTCCAGCGTGATGATCGTATCACCTGCCTGTGTCTGCTCCAGAAGAGAGAATAGCTGGCACTTTACAGCAGCGTCGCCGTGTTCATACTCCAAATATATTTTCTCCGCGCCTGCGGCTTTCAATTCCCGCACTTGTCGATCTATATCCTGTTTGCTCTCATTGGTGGAGCACCGCGCATAGCCGTAGATCATACCATTTCCTCCGTTTCTTTGAAGGCTCCATGGGCTTTATATTTGCCCATGGAGCCTTTTCTCTCAGCAGCTTACAGTGAATCTTCTTGAGCTGACAGGCTTGGTGAAATCTTTGTAGAGGTCTGCATACAGCCGCTTGAAGGTGGTGCTGTCGAAGCGATTGCTGACAATACTGGTATAGCGGAGGATATAGGCACCGGCGGCCAGTTCCTCAGTGTTTAACCGAAGCATTTCCTGTTTCAGCGTGTCGCGGATGGCATCCGCCTTGGCCTTGGCTTTTGCGGCCAGCTCATCGTAGTTGTTCATTGTCTCGATCATGGAAATCATTTCGTTCTTGCTCATGGTGTTTTCTCCTTTTCATCTTGTCTGGCAAGCGACGAGGGGCTATTTGGCTGTCTGGCATTCGGCCTGCAACTTTCCTATCCTGTTTCGCTCTTATCTTGTATTCCTTTCGAGTGCCCCATGGCGACTGTACTGCTACCTTGACTTGCCTGTTTGTGTACTTCCTTTGACTGTCTATATATTACACCTCTTTTAAGTGTATCTCAATTCGCAGAATAGACAAATATTACACTCAATTCTTGTGCAATTTTAACACTTGAAACGAGTGCAATTCACTGCTATAATGAGGACAATGGAGAAGGAGGCGAATTTTTCAAATGCCCATTGTGTATAAGATCGACGTGCTGGCTGCGCTGAAAGAGGCAGGCTATAATACGAACAGGATTCGCAAGGAGAGAATTATGGGTGAAGCCATGCTGCAAAAGATCAGAAGCGGCCAAATGCCCTCGTGGTCTGTGCTGGAGACGATTTGCAAGCTTCTACATTGTCAGCCAGCCGATTTGATAGAGTATCAGCAGGACGCAGAATAAGCCGCCTGTCGGTAAAAGGGATAGTCGAAATTCTTGAACAGTTTTGCCGTGCTTTTGGCGCTTTTTGACTCGCTTTTCTCGATTAGAAGATGCAGTCGAAAGCAAATGGTTTTTTGTACACCCCCGCCGCTATTTCGGGAAAAATATTTTTATTTCTCCTATGTTGGGAGGAGTGTGGACAGCACTCTCACGAAATGGAAGATTGACTCCGAAAAACGGCGATGGCGGCTGTGCGCGGCAGGATAAAGCAAAAAGCGGATTTAAGTCATTCGCTTGGCAGTTGATTTGATTGCACAACTGTCAAAGCTTCAACTTAAATCCGCTTTTTCATTTCCACGTCTTAAAAATATCATCAAGCGCCATGTCCAGTGCCGCTTTCATTGACTTCTCCATGATTTGGAGTACCGTTGCCTCAAGGCTGGACTACTCTTTTTTCTTCTTATTCTTATCCTTTTCACTACTCATCGTTTGATCTGCACCTTGCTTTCTATCGTAATTTGGGGCGGTTTCTCACTTTCCGCAATCGGCTTTCGCATTTTTTCACGCCACGACTACATGATTGTTTCTGGCGTATACCCCTCTAAATACATCCAACGGGAATACTCTGGCAACGTTCTTTTGTAATAATCCGCGATCAATATGTTCACCTCCTGTGTCTCCTTTGTTCAAGGAACCCGTCTACGGGTTCCAACGGGGAAGCGCAACGCGCTTGCCCATATTATATAAATTCCAGCAGCGATACGTTATCGCAAATTACCCAATAAAAAACTGCCAAAATTGTATAAACCACCAAAGGATTTATACAATTTTGGCAGAATGTTATGTGTTCCCAGCAAGTTGTATTATGGCGTAGCGCTTGCTGTCATAGCGTCCTTCCTCGACGTAATAATCGTTTTCGATCAAAAACTCTTTGATCTTTGTCCATTGATAGGGGCGACTGTTTTTGGGATTGCGCAAATTAAGGTTGGCACATAGCGCTCGTTTTTCCTCCGTGAAAAGCCTTTTTCCCAGATACTCTTCTGGAACTTCGATGAGTGGGACGGCACAACTTGACGCAAGATATAGTCGCTCTAAATCGCTGTTGACACGCCCTCGTACCTGTATCTGCGTATCTGAATTTTGATTATGAACTATCACATAATCCACATGTGATTTGATTTTTATACTGGTTTCGGAACTGCTATTGATGATGAGAAAATCATACTGAGAAGGTATAGTAAAGTTTCTCAAAATACTCTCGCGTGCATCTAATTGTGCTTGACTCATTGGGTGTGCTTGGTTCTTGGTACTCCAAATACAGATAGGTGAAAAGCCAGCGTCTTTTGCGTATTTTTCCACGTCCTCCATTTGGCTAATGTGTGTTAGATAGCACAAGCTAACTGCGCCAGCTTCTATGTTGGACAACACCGACTCCAAATTTGCATAAGGTATGATTTCTTTCGTTTCATACTGAATCAAATCTGTCTGGTCAATGGGGATTACGGCGGAGGGGGCGAAGAATTTCTTGCTGATACTGCTGGGGGTAGCTGTCAGTGCAATAACAGTGGCTTTTTTGTCTTTGACTGCTTTCTCCAGTCCCTCTCTGGCTCGTGAATGAAGGTTTGGCCTTGGAGAAAAGAACTGAAATTTTATTAAGTTGTGAATTTCATCGCAGATGATAAAGGAAAAGAGATTTTGAAAATCGGGGAAGCGTTGCAGCAGGTAGCCAAATTTTGCATACGTTAAAACGACTACTTTCCCATCTGGTTCAAACCACATTCCTTCTTCTTCAATTTCCTTGCTCCAACCATAGTATTCGGAAGTGGCGCTATAATTCTGTACAATCTGTTCCCTGCCGTTAATAGTATCAATCAGATAGACCACATGATGACGAGGGTCATAGACCTGCGAGGGAATATGTTGCAGCGCGAAGTAGCTTTTACCGCTGCCTGTTGGAGCCGTAATGATGTTTAGCCGTCCCTTCTGAATGGTGTTCATATCCACCAGCTCAGATAAATACCTGCTTCCAGTCATGACACTGCCCCCTTTATTATGCCGATTTCTTTTGGCCTGCTGCGTTTTGCTTTCTGATATATTCGCAGCCGTCGATGATCTCTGGTTCATTGTTCAGATATGCCAGCGGGTTGGTGCGAAATTCAGGGAACTGCTCCATAAACCAGCGCCGAACAAGGGCATAGCCACTATGCTGCACCGCAGCGGCGGTCTCCCGCAAAAAGTGATATTCCTCAAGATACTTTTCACTGTTGGGCAGTGCTCGCATAAACTGCTCCATTCGTGCATAGGTGAGATTCTTGAACTGGTTGCAGGCAGTGCGCACACCGTTCCTGTTTCGATAGCTCTTGGGACGGGCGTGGGTCTTGTTTTTGATCTGCATTTCGGGGAAGTCCTTCCGCAGTTGCAGAATCAATTTGTATTCGGCAGAATGGGGGTTGTTCAACGCTTTTGCGAAGTCGGCGGTAATGGTGATAGTGTTCGCAGCAAAGTTCATAGAATAGCCATTCATCTATTTTTCCTCCTGATTTATAACTAAACAATCAATTACATATTGGCGGCGGCGGGGAAATCTGCAATCTTCTGATCGGAGGCAGTAATGGCAGCGATTTCTGCAAGCTGTGCGCTTTCGATTTCACTTTTTGCCTGCTCCATATCGAAATCCTTAAAGGTATTCAGAAACCACTTGCGAACCAACGGGAATTTTCCCTGTGCGGCGGCCTTTTTATGCTGCTCACGCAGGTCATCGGCATTCTTCTGGAGGGAGATATAGCTGTCAATGAAGCTGTCCGTCAAACCCTTATAAGTAGCCTTGGCAGCGTTCTTCTTGATCTCCTTTTCGGCAACAGTGAAGGTGGGATGGAGTTTTATCAGCTTTGCCAATGCCCTGTATTCGGCGGAGTTGGGTGTGCTGGCCTTCTTCAAGGTTGTCTTGGTTGCAACAATGGTATTAGCGGCAAAGTCAACAGAGAAAAGATTCTTCATGGTAGTCCCTTCCTGTTCCTGCTGGAACAGCGGCTGTTATTTTGGGAGCCATCCCTTTATTTTTCGGTGAGAGGGTTTTGATTCATCTCTCACTTTCTGAGGCTATTATAGCGAAAAGGGTCTACAGCATAGCTATAGACCCTTGAATTTTCTTTGCATTTTACGATGAAAAAATCTGCTTCACCTGCGGCTATGTGGGAACAGATGCAGTTAACCTTCTATTTTGCTCCTAAATACGCAAAAATGCTGAAAGTGGAGAAAAGATGTACAAAAAGGTTGCAAAGACTTGTTTCGTGGTCAATTGCTGCCTTATAATACCAATATCCACTTTTCTGATATCCACTTTTGGCGATGAGGAGCGCTTCGGCGGGCAGGGATTGCCACTTTTTTATCCACTTTCTGTCCTGTGGATGCAGCAAAAAGAGGAAGCACCCAGCGGGTGCTTCCTCTTAACTTCTGTGTTTGCGCCGTTGGCTTACTTGCCGAAGTAGCGCTCCAGCAGACCCTCAAAGGCCTTGCCGTGACGGG
>CAYSYT010000068.1:0-8070 GCA_964435195.1 uncultured Christensenella sp.
ATTTTAAGGAGTTATATATGATAAGGAAGAAAAAATGTGTAGCAATGCTTTTGGCAGGAGGACAAGGCAGTAGATTGTACGCTTTGACGAACAATATTGCCAAACCCGCGGTGTCTTTTGGCGGAAAGTACAGAATTATCGACTTTCCACTGTCTAACTGCGTTAATTCGGGAATTGATACCGTCGGTGTCCTTACGCAATATCAACCTTTGATTCTTAACGATTATATCGGTAACGGTCAACCGTGGGATTTGGATAGGACTTTCGGCGGCGTACATATACTTTCGCCGTACCAAGGTAAAAATTCATCGGATTGGTATAAAGGGACCGCTAACGCGATATATCAAAATATGCATTTTATAAAACAATTCGACCCCGATTACGTTTTGGTTTTATCGGGTGACCATATTTATAAAATGAATTATTCGACGATGTTGAATTATCATATTTTGAACGAGGCGGATTGTACTATTGCCGCGATAAACGTTCCGAAAGACGAAGCATCGAGGTTCGGTATACTTAACACGAATTCAGACGGAACTATATACGAATTCGAAGAAAAACCTAAAAATCCGAAATCGACTTTGGCGTCTATGGGTATTTATATTTTTTCTGCAAAAAAATTGTATAAATATCTTGATGAAGACAGCAAAAACGAAAAATCGCACAACGACTTCGGAAAAGATATTTTACCGAAAATGCTTGCAATGGGTGAGAAAATGATGGCGTACAGTTTCAGCGGCTATTGGAAAGACGTGGGAACAATTGATTCTTTATACGAAGCAAATATGGACTTACTCGGCGATACTCCGAACTTTGATGTTACCGACACTTCTTGGAAAATTCATTCGAGAAGTCCTCTCGCGCCGCCGCATCATATCGGTGCAACGGGTAAAGTAAATAACAGTATCGTTATGTCGGGTTGTGAAATCGACGGTGTGGTTGAGAATTCGGTTTTGGCAAGTTCCGTAATTGTTAAAAAAGGCGCTACGGTAAAAAACAGTATTATAATGGCTGACGTGGTTATAGAAGAAAACGCTCAAATCGAATATTCAATCGTCGATGAAAATACAGTAATAAAGCGTGGGGCTAAAATCGGAGAGGCGAAGGAAAGCGGTAAAGGAATTGCCGTTTTAAGCAGAAATATCGTAGTTCAAGAAAATTCCGTAGTAAACGGCGGTGCAATGGTCGATAAAGACGTATTAAAGGAGGGAAAGTGATATGAGAGCAGTAGGTATTATTTTTTCAAATATACACGACCACAACGTTCCCGAACTCGCGCGTATCAGAACGCTCGGTTCTATACCGTTTGCAGGAAGGTACAGATTGATTGATTTTCCGCTTTCAAATATGGTTAATTCGGGAATAGATACTGTCGGTATAATAACAAAAAGCAATTATCAATCTTTAATGGACCACGTAGGAAGCGGTAAAGATTGGGATTTGGCAAGAAAGGACGGCGGTGTAATTATGTTGCCTCCTTTCGGTGACTTTGGTAACGACAGTTTGTATACTTCGCGTTTGGAAGCGTTGAAAGGAATAACGAACTTCCTTTTCCGCGCTGACGAAGAATACGTCGTAATGACCGATTGCGATAACGTTTGTAGAATAAATTATAACGAAGTTATTGAAAATCATATTCGAAATCACGCGGATATAACGATAGTTTATAAACAAGTTGAAAATATCGATAGTAACGAACTTGTTACGGATTTTACTCTCGATAACGACAGAATAGTCGGTGTGAATAGAAGCACGCCGTCAAATAAATGCGGCTTAAACGTGTTTATCAATATTTTCGTAATGAAAAAAACTTTGTTGCAAAATATAGTAATGGATAGTATTTCTCATAATAAACACCATTTTATGACCGACGTTATTGCGGAAAATCTTGACAGTTTGAAGATAATGGGTTATGAACATAAAGGTTTCTATGCGGGTATCACTTCGTTACAGGCATATTACGACAGTAATTTACGCATACTTGACGAAAAAAATCGTGATGAACTTTTCGGAGACAGAAGCGTGTTTACGAAAGTCAGAGATTCCGCACCGACGAAATACGGAAACAGTGCGATTGTTAAAAATTCAATGATTGCCGACGGTTGTATAATCGAGGGTGAAGTTGAAAACAGTATAATATTCAGAAATGTTAAAGTGGCAAGAGGCGCAGTAGTTAAAAACAGCATTATTATGCAAAATACTATTTTGGGTGAAAACTCTACGCTTAACTGTATTATTACCGATAAAAACGTAGTTATTCGCGATAAAAAGATTTTATCCGGCAGTGAAAATCATCCGTTCTATATCGGTAAAGGTATTATGGTATAAAAGGAGTTCTTATGGCAACTAAAAACAAAAAAAACGAAGTACGAAATATCGGAAAATTACCCACCGTTAAATTTATCGAAAAGAAAAAAATTGTTTTTTTAGGTTCGGAAGCCGCACCTTTTATTGCAACGGGCGGTCTTGCGGACGTACTCGGTTCTTTGCCGAAAGCTTTGGCTAAAAATCCTAATAACGAAGTCAGTGTTATTTTACCTTTATATTCTGCGATAAATCAAGATTTTCGTTCTAAATTTACTTTTATGACGAATTTTAACGTTTCGGTAGGTTGGCGTTGGCAATATGCGGGCGTTTTCAAATATGAGTATCAAGGCGTAAATTTTTATTTTATCGATAACGAATATTATTTTAAGAGAGAAGGGAATATTTACGGTTTTTACGATGACGGGGAAAGGTTTGCATTCTTTTCGCGTGCTTGTTTGGATACTATTGCAAGGCTTGATATTTATCCCGATATATTACACTGTAACGATTGGCAAACGGCAGCGTCTATTGTATATTTGAAAGGAATGTATTACGGTGACGATAATTTTAGAAAAATTAAAACCGTATTTACTATTCATAATATAGAATACCAAGGTATTTTCGGTATAGATACCTATGAGGGTTTGTTCGGGTTTACTCCGAATATTAAGCAATACGTTGAATTTGACGGAAACGTTAACCTTATGAAAGGCGCAATCGAAATGTCTAATATCGTTTCTACCGTAAGTCCTACTTACGCTACGGAAATAAAGTTTCCGTTCTTTGCGCATGGGTTGGAAAATATTATAAAAAGGAACGAGCATAAAATTTACGGAATACTTAACGGTATCGACGTTGATTATTATAATCCCGAAAACGATAAGTATTTGTTTAAAAATTATTCTGCAAACGACGTATCCGGCAAAGCGGTATGCAAAGCGGAACTTCAAAAAATGCTTAATCTTCCCGTTAGACCGGACGTTCCGTTAATTGCCGTTATATCTCGCCTTGTTTCTCATAAAGGGCTTGATTTAATTCGTTCTACGATAGAAAATCTTTTATCACAAGACGTTCAAGTGGTAATTTTGGGAAAGGGTGAAATCGCTTATGAAAATTTCTTTTCACATATAGCGTCCGTTTACAACGGTAAATGTGCAACGGTTATAGCGTTTAATCAAGATTTGTCTAGAAAAATTTATTCTGGGGCGGATATATTCCTTATGCCGTCTAAAATGGAGCCTTGCGGACTTTCGCAGATGATTGCAAGTCGTTACGGAACGGTTGCGGTCGTTCGTGAAACGGGCGGGCTAAACGATAGTATTAAAGCGTATACGGGTGCGGACGGTAACGGATTTACTTTCCACGATTACAATGCACACGACATGCTTTACGTTATTAACGAAGCAATTAGGACGTATAAAAACAAAAGCGTTTGGAACGATTTACAGCATAGGGCAATGACGACTGATTTTTCTTGGAAAGTTCAGGCGGGAAAATATGAAGATTTATACAATAAATAATTGAAGGGAGAACAAAATGAACATAACGGAAAAAGAAGCACATTCGCTTATAAAAAGCAAATTGTCAAAATATTTCGGTGTAACGACGAAAGAAGCGTCGAAAGAACAAATCTATAAAGCAGTAGTAATGTGTATCAGAGATATCCTGCTTGAAAAGAGGAGTGCTTTCAATAAAAAATATCGTATGAAGGGCGGTAAAAGAGTATATTACCTTTGTATGGAATTTTTGCTCGGACAATCGCTTAAAAACAACGCGTATAATTTGAGCGTTTCCGACGCTTTTGACGGTGCCCTTAAAAATAATTTTGATTGTAGTTTAGAAGAACTTTACGATTTAGAACCCGATGCAGGTTTGGGTAACGGTGGTTTGGGTAGACTTGCCGCTTGTTTTATGGATGCTCTTGCAAGTCAAAATTATCCTGCAATGGGTTATTCAATCAGATATGAATACGGTTTGTTTAAACAAAAAATCGTTGACGGCTGGCAAATGGAATTGCCCGATATTTGGCTTCCCGGCGGAGAAGTGTGGCTTACGCAACGTCTCGATAAGACCTTTAAAGTTAAATTCGATGGGTTCATTAGAGAAAATTGGACCGAAAACGGATTAAAGGTTGAACACGCCGATGCAAGGGAAGTCGAGGCGGTTGCTTACGATATGATGATTTCGGGTAAGGATAGTGAAGCCGTTTCGGTTCTTCGTTTATGGCGTGCGCAGAATATTCATAATTTCGATATGAAAACCTTTTCGCAAGGCGATTATATGAGAAGTATGCAAGAAGATAGCGAAGCAGAATTGATATCGAAAGTCTTGTATCCGTCTGATAATCACTTCGAGGGTAAATCTTTAAGACTTAAACAACAATATTTGCTTGTTTCGGCATCGTTGCAAGATATAATTCAAGACCATTTGAAGAGATACGGTAGCTTGGATTCTTTACCAGACAAGGCTGCAATCCATATAAACGATACGCACCCCGCACTTTGTATTCCCGAACTGATGAGAATATTGATAGATGAAAACGGGTATTCTTGGGAAAGCGCTTGGGATATTGTTACGCGTACCGTTGCGTATACTAACCATACCGTAATGAGCGAAGCGCTTGAAAAATGGAACGAAGACCTTATTCAAAGACGTCTTCCCAGAATTTATATGATTTTGAAAGAAATTAATCAAAGGTTCTGCGGAGAAATGTGGAATAAATTCCCCGGTGATTGGGATAAAATCGACCGCATGAGTATTTTTTCGCACAATCAAATTAAAATGGCGAATTTGTGCGTCGTTGCGTCGCATAAAGTTAACGGCGTTTCGGCATTGCATAGCGAAATTATTAAAAACAGTATTTTTAAGGATTTTAACGATGTATATCCCGATAAATTTACTAACGTAACTAACGGTATTGCTCACAGACGTTGGCTTTGTCAGTCTAATCCCGAACTTTGTGCTTTACTCGACGACTGCATCGGTAACGGTTACGTAATGGACGCGTCGAAACTTATTGATTTTAAAAAATACGAAAACGACGAAACAGTTCTTAAAAAACTTAACGAAATTAAACGTATTAAAAAGTTGCAGTTTTGCGATTACGTAAAGAAAAAACAAGGGATGATTTTGAATCCCGATTCGGTATTCGACGTTCAGGCAAAAAGAATGCACGAATACAAACGACAATTGCTTAACGCCTTGTATATTATTTCTATATTTAACGAACTTAAAGAAAACCCCGATATGCCGATGACACCTAAGACGTTTATTTTCGGAGCAAAGGCCGCGCCCGGTTATTATTTTGCAAAACAAATAATAAAACTTATTTGTTGTTTAAGCGAAGAAATACGCAAATATCCCAAAATTAACGAAAAATTAAACGTCGTTTATATGGAAGATTATTGTGTTTCTATGGCGGAAAAACTTATGCCGGCTACTGAAATAAGCGAACAAATTTCGCAAGCGGGAAAAGAAGCCAGTGGAACCGGAAATATGAAGTTTATGATAAACGGTGCTTTAACGATAGGAACGTTAGACGGCGCAAACGTTGAAATGAAGGACGTATGCGGTGACGAAAATATATTTATTTTCGGGCTTACTTCAAACGAAGTCGATATGCTTTGGAAACAGGGTTATAATTCTTCTGCTTTTTATACCGACAATAAAAAACTCGAAAAAGTTATCGATGCGTTAAATCAAGGTTTTAACGGAGTATCTTTTTCGGATATTTCAAAATATTTGCTTACGGGTAGTCCTATTGCTGACCCGTATATGTGTTTGGCAGACTTCGGTGCTTTTTGCGATATACACAAAAAAGCCGATAAAGTTTACGGAGATAAACTTTTATGGGCAAAGAAGTCGCTTAATAATATTGCTTCTGCCGGTATTTTTGCAAGCGACAGAAGTATAAGAGAATATGCCGACAATATTTGGGGTTTGAAAAGGATAAAATAATTTAAGATGACTTGTTACAATCCGTTGGATAAATTTTATAAAAGTCAAATAGGTGCTATTAAAGCAAAAACTAAAATCACCTTTAACGTCAAAGGTGATTTTAACTGTGTTTTTTTTATTTATCATAAAGACCGGGAAACCGATTTGCATCGGTTTCCTATGTTTTTTTCCGACGGCGTTTATTCGGTAACGCTTGAATTCGATACAGGACTCTATTTTTATTCGTTCGATTTATGCAACGGTAATTTTGTAGGCATTGGTGACGATTATAACGGTATTGTAACAAGCGAACCGAAGTATTTTCAATTATCGGTATATGATGAAGATTATTCCGTGCCGAAATGGGTTAAAGGCGGAATAATATATCAAATATTTCCCGATAGATTTTATGCTTTTGACAAAAACAAGTGCCTTGAAAACGGAAAAATCTTACATGATAAGTGGGGCGAAACACCCGTTTATAAACCGAACGAATTTGGTAAAATAGTAAATAACGATTTTTTTGGCGGTGATTTAAGGGGAATTGTGGAAAAATTGCTCTATATAAAGAGTCTCGGTGTAAATATAATATATCTAAATCCTATATTTAAAGCGTTTTCCAATCACCGTTACGATACGGGCAATTATTTTGAAATAGATCCGTTATTAGGGACGGAAGATGATTTTAAATTTTTAATCGCACAAGCAGAAAAATTTAATATAAAAATCGTTTTGGACGGCGTATTTAATCATACGGGTGACGATAGTTTGTATTTTAACAAATACGGGAATTACGGTTTAGACGGTGCGTTTTGTAATCCGAATTCAAAATATCGTAGTTGGTTCAAGTTTATCAATTATCCGAACGAATATGAGTCTTGGTGGGGAATAACCACGCTACCTGCAGTAGATAAAAACAATTCTGATTTTATTGAGTATATTGCGGGTAAAGGCGGCGTTCTTGAAAAATACACTTCGCTCGGAATAGGCGGATGGAGGTTAGACGTTGTCGATGAATTGCCCGAGAAGTTTGTAATAGCTATCAGAGATGCCGTAAAACGCACAAAATCCGATGCTTTAATTATAGGCGAAGTGTGGGAAGACGCTTCTAATAAAATTTCTTACGGTGTAAGGCGTAGGTATTTTCAAGGCAAGGAACTTGATTCGGTTATGAATTATCCCTTAAAAAATGCCATTATGAATTTTGTTAAGTATAATGACGGAAATAATTTGTCATACGTTATTAAAGAACAAATTGACCACTATCCGTCGTTCGTGTTAAACGTTTTGATGAATATTTTATCTACGCACGATACTTACAGATTATTATCGGCTTTATCCGACGCCGATACTACTAAAATGACAAAAGACGATATGGCTGCTTACGTAATTAGCGGTGAGGAATATAAAACAACGTTATTTCGTTTGAAAATCGCAACGCTTTTGCAATATACACTTTACGGTGTGCCGAGCATATATTACGGCGATGAAGTAGGAATGCAAGGTTTTCAAGATCCGCTTAACCGCGCTTGCTTCCCTTGGGAAAATATAAATACGGAAATTTTATCTTGGTATAGGTTATTGGCAAAGATAAGAAAAGATTACGATGTTTTTGCCGACGGTAATTTTGTTCAACTTTATGCTTCTGACGGTGTTTTTGCATATAAAAGGGGCAATGATTATTCGGAGGTTATGGTCGTTATAAACGTTTCACAAAAAAATATTTGTATTGAATTTGACGGAGTATTGACAGATTTAATTAGTGATAAAGATTATGCCGAAAAAATGGAAATTTTTCCGAACGGGTTCGCAGTGCTCGTTAAC
>CAYSYT010000069.1:0-5245 GCA_964435195.1 uncultured Christensenella sp.
CGCTGGATATCAGCCGTATGACTGCCGCACAGTTGGATGCAGAACTGGAGAAAGGTTATGCGGATGTGCAGGCTGGCCGCACCATTCCAGCAGAACAGGCGTTTGCAGATATTCGTAAGGAATTTGGACTATGACCTATCAAGTAACGCTGACCCCGCAGGCGCAGACGGATTTGAAAGAGATTTTCAAATATATTGCATTCGATCTTCAATCTGTTCAAAATGCAGCCGGTCAGCTCGACCGGCTGGAAAAAGCACTTGCTTCTCTCGAACAAATGCCAGAGCGATACCGCGTATATGACAAACCGAAGTGGCGTGAACGAAACCTGCGCATCATGCCAGTTGACAATTATCTGGTATTCTACATTCCTAAGCATGATAATGGAACCGTTACAGTGCTTCGTATTATGTATGGCGGTCGGGATATCGACAGACAACTGAAAAACATGGAATAAACAGTTTCCGCACAAGGAGTGACTTTTCGGAGTCGCTCCTTTTTTATAGCTCAAATATCGTTCACATTGAACCTGCACTGTAGCTACAACACGAACGTTAGGAGGAAACAGCTTGAATACGATCAACGCAAGCATTACCCCAATGCGGCTTTGCCGGATTTTCGGCATTCCTGCATTATTTACGCCCTATCGCGTCAGCCCAGCGACTGTCCACTGGGGACTGTATCAATATGATTTACAGGCGCTACTGAACAACCCCAGCGAAGTATTTGTCCTTGCAGATCACGCCGAGGACTTTTTCTACGGCACGATCCTGACTGCGCAGGAAATTGACCTGCCCCATAGAAGCCGTATTGTGCCGGATGGTGAATTTGCGATGGAAGTAAGATCCTGTCGCCCAGCGGAGTTTGAACAGGAATATGGCGCAGCGTAACGAGCATCAGCCGGACATTCTTTCGTATCTGGAAGAGATCGTGCGGAAGAACACCCGCGCCTACACCACAGACTTTGACTATGACGCAAAGCGGCTCTGGGACAGCGCGCAGGAAACGGACATGGAGCGGAGGTCATTTCTCTGGATGAGCCGTCCGCATGGAACGTGGTGTGTATTGGAGCGAGACGTGTTCCTAGATGATACCAATGCTAACTGCATCTGGACGCATTACGCAGACCACCCAGAGGGTATTATTGCCTGCCGGATTGAGGTCGAGGGTATTCATGGTGGCAAGTTGGCTGGCAGAGTCATTCCCATTGACTATGGCAAACAGGTGCAGCGCGTCATAAAAGCTGCACTTCCGGTTGCTACGATCCAATATCGGGATAAGAACGAGTATCTCTGCGAGAACAGCTATCAAGCCTTTATGAACAGCACGCTGCCCTATGAGGATGGGATTCACAACATCCGTTATGTGCCGGAAAGCGAAGCAGAGCTGGTGCGGATCATCATGCTGGAGCATCGGCTGGAATCGCAGGACAAATGCCCACATCGGGCAAAGCATCTTACGCCGCAGCGATAAAGGCAGCGTTGCCTTTGGTGACGCTGCAATAGCAAGTACGGATTTTTGACGGCAAAAATCCACTTGTTAGGGTGTACCCTAAGACCCCAACGAAATGTGTCCCAATTTGGGACACAAAACAAATAACAGAGAGGATGATGGACGACGCGAGAATGTAAAAAAGCTTACATTGCGTTTGACCGATGCTGAGTATATGCACCTGAAACGCCAAACAGAACTTTCTGGCATGAAGATTGAGCCGTTTCTGCGGCAGTTGATTCTCGGTGTGCAGCTGCGCCCAAAGCCGCCGGATTGCTATGCCACACTGCTTCGGGAGCTGTCTGCCATCGGCAACAACGTCAATCAAATTGCCCACTGGGCAAATGGCAAGGGGTATGCAACACAGGCAGAAATCCATGATGTCGCTGACCTTGTAAAGAAAGCATACCGTCTGGTTCTGGATACACTGTAATGGCCTATGACAAGATCATTCCTGTTCGTGCAAGACTGAATGACTGCCTGCGCTATATTCAAAACGGCGAGAAAACCGCGCTGTCTCATGCGCTGGACTACATTGCAGATGTCGGGAAAAGCGTGACAACCGGCGAGGTGATCTTACAGAGCGCACTCAACTGTACGCTGGAAACCAGTTATCCAGATATGCAGCGTACCAAATTGCGCTTCGGGAAAATGGGCGGGGTGCTTGGTTATCATCTTGTCCATTCTTATGCGCCGGGGGAAACAACGCCGGAGTTGGCGCATGAGGCTGGCATGGAATTTGCACGGCGACTGCTGGGCGATCAATATGAAGCGGTCATCTGCACCCATGTCAACCGGGAGCATTTGCACTGTCATATCGTGTTCAACTCTGTTTCGTTTGTGGATGGAACAAAGTATCAGAATAAATTCAAGGATTATTTTGGAGACATTCGCGGCATTTCCAATGAGGTCAGTCGGGAATACGAACTTTCCGTAATTGAGCCGGAGGGACATGGGCGACACTATGCGGAATGGGACGCCGAATGCAGCGGCAAAACGACCATCCGTGATTTAGTCCGGTACGATCTGGATGCAGCGATTGCAGGTAGCTTTACATTTACGTCCCTGTTGGACATTTTAAGAAAACGCGGTTATAGCATCAAATATGGAGCAAATATCATGCACACGGCGCTCAAGCCACCGGGCGGTCGGCGGTTTATCCGGCTGGATTCTCTTGGCGAGGGCTATACCGAAGAAGCTATTTTGCAGCGGCTCCGGCAGCAGCGCGGAGAAGCCCCCACAATGTTACGCCCAATACAAAAGCCGAAATATTATCGCATCCAGCGCAGGGCAAACGCTTATCCACCGGTGAAGCGCGGCAGCTTTCGGGCGCTGTATCTGTACTATCTGTATCTGCTGTCTCCGCGCAAAAAGCGTCCGCAGAAAATTCCGTTTGATACGCGGACGGAGATTTGCCGTGTCAAGCAGTACCGGCAGCAGTTTTTTCTGTTACAGAAATATCGCATTGACACAAGACCGGAGCTGGATATGCTGTCGGATGCGCTGGCAAATGAGATGCAGATTTTAATAGACCAACGAAAAGAATTATATAAGCTGCGCCGCAAGCAACCGTCTGAGCAGTTGCTGACTGACATTGCAGCGCTGACCGCGCGACTTCGCCCGCTGCGGCGGGAGTTGCGGCTGTGCGGCAAAATTGCGGAGTTTGCCCCTCGAATGCTTCGGCAGGTTGAGGAAACAAAACAGGAACAAGCAAAACAACACGCGCCGGAAGCGGCGCGGGAAAGGAGACAGGGTCTATGGAGGTAAGCGGCGAAACGGCTGATCTCGTGGTCAAAGAAGGTGTGCATCTCTCTGAGGAGGCAATCAAGCTGCTGGCACACGGCGCGAAAAATCTTGCAGCGCTTTTGTATGCGCTGGCAAAAGACGAAAAGAAACTATACGGCAACGTTAACATGAACCGGCTTCTGCGCGAGGGACGCCCCATTGAAATTCTTCCTCTGCGGACAGACGACTTGCCGGAGTTCAGCCGCAGAGCAAAGAGCGTCGGACTTCTGTTTTCAGCGGTCGCGGACAAAAAGAGCGATGCGCCGTATGTAGAGGTTCTGACCAACATTGATCATCTCTCACAGGCAAATTACATCCTGGAGCAGATGGGGTATCTGCCCAAATTGAAGGAGGACAGCACGTTAAAAAAAGAGCAGCCCCCTGCTCCACCAGAACCATTCTTGCAAAGGCAAAGCAGTGGCTTGACGCAGGGGACGATCTTGACCAATGAGAAAAAGCAGCCGGTGCGTGGGCGGCTGGCCGCGCTTCGAGAGGCGGCAGACCGGAAAACCTCGCCGCAGCGCGAACTGGAAAAAATCAGATAAGGAGTGAGTATCATCGCAAATTTAGGGAATATCATCAGCGCCAAGAACCAGAGCGACGAGCAATGGCAGGCGCAGCGGCAGGCAGACCGCGAGAACACAAACGCCATGCAGGACGCAGGCATCCTCCAGATCACAAGTGACCCGGAAGCGTATCTGCGGTATCTGAACTGTCAGGCAGATAACCCAAGCTACAGTGCAGGCAACGTGGCCCTTGTCATGGTGCAGGATCCGCAGGCCACCATCTTTGGCACAAAAGAGCGCTGGCGGATGCTGAATCGAACGGTATCCGCGCCGGTGGAAAAGAGCGGCATCAAAATCTTTGTCCGTTCGACCTTTGGGCGCGGCTATGTCCTTACGGATGTATATGACGTTCGTCAGACCAGTGGCAGAGATCTGAAGCACACGGCTTTGCAGCCGGACAGCAAGGAAATGACCGAAGCGCTCAAGACGCTCATCAACTATTCGGTTGTACCACTGGTGAGCGATGAAAGCATTCCTGTTCCGGCCATCTACTCGCCGGAGCAGATGAAGCTGGCCATCAATCCGAATTTTGGAGATGCAGAGGCATTTTCGGGTATCGCCACAGAAATTGCCCATGCACGGTTTCACGGAAAGGGCTACAACGCCAATTATTCCAGAAGCGATTATGAGCTGGACGCGCAGAGTGTTGGCTACATGATTTGCAGACGGTTCGCTGTTCCGTGCGAAGCGCCGGATACAACGCTTCTGGCGGCGCTTTACACAGGGTATGAGCCGCAGGACAGACGGCAGGCACTTGGGCAGATTCAGGATATGGCGCAGAAGATTGGCGGCAGCATCGAAAAAGCCATTACGCCGCAGGTACGCACGCGTAATGTAAACAAAGCAAGATAGGGTTTCTCCCTTGGGGCTGACGGTATTCCGCTGGCCGTCCGCAGTCAAGGCCGGTCGGGGTCTGCGCCCCGACCGCGAGCCGACCAGTTTGCGAACTGGTCGGGCCTTGACAGCAGCCAGCCATCGGAAGTGTGGCAGCCAACGGGAGGAAACCACAAAAGCCCGCTTGCGCGGGCTTTTTTAGCGTGGGAGACCGTTGCGCCTGACCGGGAAATACGTCTCACGTTGAGACCGATTTTACGTCCCAACTTGGGACAGATTTATGAATTGGAGGAATTGTCTTTGAAGAAACTGTTTTTTATCATTCCGTCCGCGCTGTTGCTGCTGGCAGCCGGACTACTGCTTTGGTGCAAACACGCTGCAAAGCGTACCGCGCTTGCCTGCTGGCATGAATCTTGAGACAGAAAAAGAGTTTCCGCAGCGCCGCCCCGGTATGGGCGGCGTTTGCTGTCCCCATCGTCTGGTTGGCAGTTCTGCTAGCCGGTCGATATGAAGAAGGTATGACGGTTTTTGATCTGGCGGCGCAATTCTCCGAGGTCATGAAAACGCCGTTT
>CAYSYT010000069.1:5345-7912 GCA_964435195.1 uncultured Christensenella sp.
AAGCCCAATCTCATGCTGGCAAACGCCAGTTTCATTGTAACTGACCCAAAGGGGGAAATGCTCCGTGCTGTTGGCAATCTGTTCTTGGAGGAAGGCTATGTGCTGCGGGTGTTTGATCTGATCGAGCCTGCAAAATCGGACTGCTACAATCCGTTCTGCTACATCCGCAAGGATGCAGATGTGTTCCGGTTGATCGATAATTTCATCAAGAACACCACGCCCAAAGGCGCAAAAGCAAATGATCCATTCTGGGAGAAGTCCGAGACAGCACTGGACGCCGCACTCATGCTGTATCTGCTGCATGAAGCGCCAGAAGAAGATCAGAACATGGAGACCATTCTCTACATGATCGAAAACGGCGGCGCGAAGGAGGAAGACGATGACTATCAATCGCCGCTTGATCTGCTCTTTGAAGCGCTTGAGGAAGAACAGCCCGACCACATTGCTGTGCGGCAATACCATATTTTCAAGCAAGCGGCCGGCAAAACTGCCAAAAGCATTTTAGTGAGCGCGGCTGTCCGGCTGGCTTCGTTTACGCTGCCGGAGATTCAGCGCATCACGGCCAGTGACGATCTGGAGCTTGGCAAGCTGGGCGAGCGCAAGCAGGCCATCTTCTGCATCATCCCTGACTCCAATGATGCCTCGCTCAATTTCCTTGTTGGGATGCTCTATACGCAGGCGTTTCAGGAGCTTTACTTTCAGGCAGACAAGGTGCATCATGGTGCGCTGCCCGTGCCGGTTCGGCTGATGTTTGATGAGTTTGCGAATGTGGCCCTGCCGGACGGCTACGCCCGCTTACAGGCTACCATGCGGTCTAGGAACATTATGTCTACCATCATCCTGCAAAACATCTCGCAGTTAAAAGCACTTTTTAAGGACGATTGGGAGGGCATCATCGGCAATGCGGACAGCTTTCTCTATCTTGGCGGCAACGAGCAGAGTACGCACAAATACGTCTCGGAGTTGCTTGGTAAGGAGACGATCGACACGAAGACGTCCAGTCAGAGCAAGGGCAGGAACGGCTCATTCTCGCAGAACTTCCAGCAAACCGGACGAGAACTTCTGACACCGGATGAGGTGCGTCGGCTGGACAACAAGGATGCCATTGTGCTCATTCGCGGCGAAAAGCCGGTGATTGACGAGAAATACGACATCCTGAAGCACCCGAACATCCACCGAACAGAAGACGGCGGAGCGCCGCCGTATCTGCACACGCCGCTCAGAGCATTTGCGGCAGATGACTTGTCATTTTCCATCGAGACAATTGAAGATCTTGAAATATTGGAGGAATTGAAATGAAACACGAATTATCCAATCGGCACAGAGAACGACGTATCAAAGTGGTCTGGGCAACGCTGGTACTAACAACGGCGCTTTTCGCGACTACGGCCTTTGCCGCCGACACAGACCCGTTGACCATTGTGAACAACCTGTCCGACTTCATTTTCAGCTGCATCAAGGCCATTGGTATTATCATTCTCGGCTGGGGTGTGGTGCAGCTTGGTATGTCGGTGCAGTCCCACGATGCCACGCAGCGCACGCAGGGCGTTTTGTGTCTGTTCGGTGGGCTGCTGATCGCATTTGCCAAGGAAATCCTGGGCGCGATTGGTGTGGTGTAAAAACAATGCGTTCCGATTTGGGACGCATTACGGTTGAAAATGCACACATATTTTATTGACGTGTGGCTAAATATAGAATATAATATAGCCACGGAAAGGAGCTGGTATTGTGAGTATCATTCCCATGCGAGATTTGAAAAACACCGTTGAGGTCGAGCGACGCTGCGCGGAAGAAAACGGGCCGGTCTATGTGACCAAAAACGGATATGGTCGTCTTGTTGTCATGGATATCGAGTATTACGAAAGAACCATGCAGAAAATGTATGAAGCAAAGGCAATCATAGCTGGTTTGGCTGACGTAAAGGCAGGAAGGGTTGTGGACGGAAAAACTGCAATTGAGGAAGTCAGGAGTCGCTATGGCATCTGAATATCGCTATCAGTTGACACAAAAAGCAGCGGCAGATTTGGACGACATTGCCTCGTACATGAGTGTGGAGCTATCCAATCCAAAGGCTGCTTCCAATTTTATGGAAAAGTTAGCCCAGACAATTCAAGAAACCGTTGCTTTTCCGATGAGTGGAACACTTGTCAATAATGAATTTGTACCCGATGTTGGTGTGCGGAAAAAGGTCATCGGAAACTATTTAATGTATTATCTTCCAGACCCGGAACAAAAGACTATTTATATCATCCGTCTGGTCTATGGCAGACGGAATATGGATGAAATCCTGCGGAGTTTGGAAATGTAGCCCTTTGAAAACCCAGCCTCTTTCACAAGAGGCTGGGTTTTCTATGCACAAAATCAATTGAAACGGAGATGAAATCATGTGAATGATAACTGGGTCGTATCGACCCTTGAAAGTACACTGTCGGGCTGGAACGACAAGTTAGCCGAAATATGGGCGCTGGTATCGCAGACGCCGGAGAGCTTTCGCGGCGGCGAGATTTGGTCGGTCATTATCAGTATCCATGATGCACTGGTAGGCTTCGGATATGGCCTGCTGGTGT
>CAYSYT010000070.1:0-7788 GCA_964435195.1 uncultured Christensenella sp.
ATTATATATAAATAACGAGTTAGTAACGGAAGCAAATATAACGACCGCTACAAAGATAAACGATTATGCGTTTTATAATTGCACGTCACTTGAAAGTGTAACGATAGGAAACAACGTAGAGAGTATAGGAAGTATGGTGTTTTCGGGTTGCTATAATTTACAATACAACAAATATGATAATGCATTATATTTAGGTAATGCAACAAATAAATATTTATATTTGGCAGAAACAAAATCACAAAATATAGCAGGTTGTATTATAAACGAGAATTGTAAATTTATAGGAAGTAATGCGTTCTATAGTTGTTATAATTTATCAAGCGTAACTATACCCGACAAAGTAACGAGTATGGGCTATATGGCGTTCGAGCAATGCTATAATTTAACAAGCGTAACGTTTGAAAACTCTGACGGGTGGTACGTTTCGAGCGGTATTGATTTAGATTTGTCTGACGCAGAGCAAAATGCAACTTATTTGAAATCTACTTACTGTTATGATTATTGGTATAAAGCGTAGTTGCAAGTTAAATGTAAAAGTGCAAAAAATTGCAGTTTGCGTAAAAGTTTAAAAATTAGAGCATAAAAACACAGACCCCGAAAGGAAACTTTCGGGGTCTGTAAATACGTGTGATTTGCCGTGTTAAAGTGGTTTAATGAAAAAATAATTACAAAAGATTTTGGTCGTATATCGCACGTATACCGCCGATAAATTTGGGACGGGTGCGCGCGCATATAATATTTGCGTCGCCGAGCGTCGATACGGAGAGCCTTAACGGAACGGCAACCGGTTTAAGGTGCATTCCGATAAGCGTTCCGCCGATATCTATTCCGGCGTCTGCTTTTATGCCTTCTATCACTATCGGGTCTTCAAACGTGCCGTAAGCGGTAGTCGCAAGAGAGCCGCCCGCCTTTTTTTGCGGTATAACGTTTACGGGTTCGGCGTTTGGCACTGCTTTGCGTTCGGTAACGATTGCGCGGTTTAAGTGCTCGCAACACTGTACGGCAAGAAATATTCCTTTTTCTTGCGTAACGGTATACATACCGTCGAAAAGTTCTTTGGCGACGTCTACGTTGGAATCAGTGCCTATTTTAGAGCCGCAAACCTCACTCGTAGAACAGCCCACGACCAAAATATCGCCTTTTTTAAGGCGAGATTTTTCGATAAGTTCGTAAAAAATTTTAGAGCAGTCTTCTTTTAACGTTTCGATATTCATAAAAAACTCCTTTATATAATCTGCATATTGTTTTCGTTTAATTTGGTTTTCGTTACCAAGTTGTAAAGGTCGTTTGCAAGAACGTCCGTAAGCCAACATTTTTCCGCCGTTTTCCTTAACGACGCAAGGTCGCTTTTTCTCGTGAGCACGGGCACGGTCGAGTTGGAATTTATAAGCGAAATCAAGTCTTTGGAATCCTTGTTTACCGCCAAAACTTTTGCGTAGGTATTGTCCGCAAGCGCGGATTTGACCAAGCCGTCGGTTATGCCGAGAAGATTGTTTATTAAAATCCGTCTTATGCGAGAAGCGGTGTAACGCTTGGTGCAGACTTTGTTTAAAAGTCCGTCCACGGTAAGGTTGTCTTTCGATAACGCTTTTATTCGGTTTTCAAGACCTTCGGTGCAATCGGGAGTCAACGCAAGCGTTTCCGCGGAATTTTTTACAACCGACGCCATAATTATATCGTCGAACGTATTAGGGTAACCTTTTATATCCGAGTACACGAAAGGCGGAACGTTTTTCTTTATTTTTTTAATCTTGCCCGTTTTTACGACTTCGCGAATGCTCGACGCACTGGTTATTTTGTTTTTAAGCGTTTTGTCGTTATGGTCGCCTTCGCGGAGCATAGGATAAATTTCTATATCGCTTTTGCATTTTAAAAGCGCTTTGGTGTATTCTAAACCTAAAATATTATTCGGCGAAGAAATAAGCGCTTCATTATAATTTCCTCCGACGGATTTTAACGCTTCGAATTTCGCTTTCGCTAAAGAAACGCCGTTGTCTAATCGGTCTTTCAATGCTTTTTTGTATTCGCGGCTTTCGTTAAGCATTGCTTTAGCAAGGGTTAGGTATTCGAATTTATCGCCGCTTTCCACACCGAAACAAAGCCCGTCGGCAACGCCGAGCGCGTTTATCAGGTTAACCGCGCCGGTCGCGAAAGTTTCCGCATTGCCGGTTGCGAATACCGTCGGTAATTCTATAACCAAATCCGCGCCGCCCAAAACGGTGTGTTTCGCCCGCGTGAATTTATCGAGAACGGCGGGTTCTCCGCGTTGAACGAAATTGCCGCTCATTACGACTATTATTTTTTCCGCGCCGAGAACGTAGCGCATATATTCGATATGCTTTTGATGACCGAGATGAAACGGGTTGTATTCGGCGACGCAAGCGCAAATTTTCATAAAAAAATTAAAACCCCCGAATTTGTATTTACTTTTTTTTCTAAATGGTGTAAAATATTCGTAACAATTAGTATTTTACAACATTTTGTCAAAAATGCAAAACGTTTTTATAAAAAATAATAAGGAGCGTATATTATGTCCAAAGTTTTGGAAAATATCAAAAAACAGGCGAGTGCGTTAAACAAATGCATCGTTCTTCCCGAAGGTGAAGACGGCAGGGTTGTCTTCGCCGCGGCGCAAGCAGTAAAAGAAAATCTTGCAAAAGTCGTTCTTTTGGGTAATCCCGACGAAATTGCAAAAAACAATCCGAACGTCGACCTTTCGGGCGTTACCGTTATCGACCCCGTTACTTACGAGAAGACGGGCGTTTATGCCGAAATGCTTTTTAAGGCAAGAGCGGGTAAGATAAATAAAAAAACGGGGCTTCCCGAATACGCCGATATCGACGCGGCAAAAAAGAGTATTTTAAAAGATTACACTATGTACGGCGCGCTTATGCTTAAAGCGGGCGACGTCGACGGTTTGGTTTCGGGCGCGTGCCATTCGACGGCAAACACCCTCCGTCCCGGGTTACAGGTTATTAAAACCGCACCCGGAATAAATACCGTATCGAGCAGTTTTATTATGGTCGCGCCCGAAGGGGAAAATAAATACAATCCCGACGGCGTTGCGGTGTTCGCCGATTGCGCCATCAACATAGAACCCGACGCTCAACAGATAGCCGATATAGCGATATCTTCCGCGGAAACGGCAAAGAATATAGCGGGCATCGAACCGAGGGTTGCTATGCTTTCGTTCTCTACCAAAGGTTCGGGTAACGACGATAAGTTCTTTAAGTCGGTTCCCAAAATGCAGGAAGCGACCGCTATTGCGAAGGCCGCCGCTCCCGAACTCAAACTCGACGGCGAATTCCAGTTCGACGCGGCTGTCGCGCCCGAAGTCGGTAAATTGAAAGCGCCCGATTCCTCGGTTGCCGGTAACGCCAACGTATTTATATTCCCGAATATAAACGCAGGCAATATCGGGTACAAAATAGCGCAGCGTTTCGGCGGTTATATGGCGCTCGGCCCTATTTGCCAAGGCTTTGCCAAACCTATTAACGATTTGTCAAGGGGCTGCAATTCCGACGACGTAATCGCGGTTATCGCCATAACGGCTCTTCAAGCAAGATAATTATAAAGGGGTATTAGTGTAATGAAAATTTTAGTTATAAACGCAGGCAGTTCTTCGCTTAAATATCAACTTATAGATATGACCGACGAAAGCGTCGTTTTGAAAGGCGTATGCGAACGTATAACGTTTACGGGCGGCATTCTTACTCAAAAAACTTTCGACGGTAAAGAACTCGTTATAGAACAAGATATGCCTACGCATAAAGAAGCAATGGAACTCGTGTTAAAAGCAATGCTCGATACCGAAAAGGGCGCGCTTAAATCGGTTGACGAAATAAGCGCGGTAGGACACAGGGTTCTCCATTCGGCGGAAGATTTCCACGCTTCGGTAGTTATCGACGACGAAGTTATCGCAATCTGCGAAAAGAACGCCGAACTCGGACCTTTACATATGCCTGGAAACATCGCTTGCATAAAGAGTTGTCGCGAAGTTATGAAGGGTGTTCCGATGGTTGCCGTATTCGACACTACGTTCCATTCCACGATGCCGAAAAAGGCGTTTATGTACGGTATTCCGTATGAAGTTTACGAACAACATAAAATAAGAAAATACGGTTTCCACGGTACGTCGCATAAATTCGTCAGCGAAGAAACGGGTAAACTCCTCGGCAATAAAAACGCAAAAATGATAATTTGTCATTTGGGTAACGGTTCTTCGATTTCCGCGGTAAAAGACGGCGAGTGTCAAGATACTTCTATGGGCTTTACTCCTTTGGAAGGTTTGGTTATGGGTACTCGCAGCGGCGATATCGACCCCGCGGCAGTCGACTATTTGAGAGTTAAACTCGGTTTGAACCCCGATGAGGTAGTTAACTATCTCAATAAAAAATGCGGTATGCTCGGCATAAGCGGAAAAAGCAGCGATATGAGGGATTTGACGGCGGCGATGAAAGCCGGCGACGAAAGAGCGAAACTCGCTATCGAAATGGTCGCTTACAGAGTTAAAAAATACGTCGGAAGTTATATTGCGGTTTTGGGCGGTGTGGACGCTATCGTATTTACCGGCGGTATCGGTGAACATTCTCCGCTTGTCAGACGACTCGTTATGGAGAATATGGAATACTGCGGTGCGGAATTCGACGAAGAAAAGAATATCGCGTATGACGGCGGCGTAGCCGATTTGGGTAAGGAAAGTTCCAAAGTTAGAATTTTGGTTTTGCCGACGAACGAAGAACTTTCTATCGCGAGGGAAACTAAAACTCTCGTCGGCTTAAAATAATTTGTGAAAAAAAGTTGACAAGTAAAAATAAATAGTATATACTTGTTAAGCGTTTTTATAAGGATTACTATGATTATAGACCTTAAAAAATTAAGACAAAGCGGTAAAGAAGAATGCGGATTTCATTTCGAGTACGAACCGGAAAGGGAACTTATAGATATTCCGCAAGCAAAACTCGTTTTACCCGTTACGGTTACGGGGACGATTACTCTTACCGACGCGCATAGCGCGTATATCGAAGGCGAAGTGCTTTTTTCCGTTTCGGGTGAATGTACGCGGTGTCTTGCGTATACCGAAAGGCTGTTTGCGGAAGAATTTTCGGAACACGTTTCGCAAGGCGATGAAGAAAGTTACCCCGTCGTGAACGATAAAGTGGATTTGTCTTTAATCGTTGACGATATAATCGCTATAAACCAGCCGATGAATTTTCTTTGCAAGGAAGATTGTAAAGGTATTTGTTCGGGTTGCGGCGCAAATCTTAACTACGAAGAATGTAAATGCAAATAATATACAGGGAAGGTAAATAAAAATGGCAGTACAAAAAAGTAAAACCTCTAAACAGAGAACGAATACGAGATTCGCACAATGGAAGATTAACGCTCCAAACCTTTCGGAATGTCCTCAATGCCACGAATTTAAAGCATCGCATAAGGTTTGTCCCAAATGCGGTTATTATGACGGCAAGCAGGTTGTCGACGTTTCTAAAAAGGAAAATAAAAACTAGTTTCTTTTAAGTTTAATTAGTTTGCAAAGCCACTTAATTTATAAGTGGCTTTTACCCCTTTTTTTTGGAATGATTGAAAGCTCGGCGTTTTTCGGTTATTTTGTCGGAAAAATTTGTGTAACGGGTAAGTCTATGAGTTTATTGAAAGATTACGAAAAGCAGGACGGTTTTTCGAATAATATCGAATACGGAATATCGCAGGCTAATTGTGACTGTATGGAAGATTATTGTTGTTGCGACTGTTGTAACGACAAGTGCGACGATTTGCACGACGCTTGTTGCGGTTGCGATTGTATGGAAGACTGTTCGGATAAAGTTTGTTATTGTTGTTCGGGCGATGCAAGTTCCGATTGTTGTTTCAATTGCAGAGAAGGTTGTGCGTGTTGTGACGCTTACGACGATATGGTCGACTCTTCCAAATGTTGCCCGTGTTGTTGGTGCCTTGCGGGTTGTTCCGCTTGGTGCGACCATTGTACGAGTGAAGAACGCGAAATCTCCGATGAGATTTGCTGTTTGCAATGTCAGTTGTGTTGTCAAGGCGATATGTAAGTTTTATCGCATATAATAATATGAAATTCTGTGATTAAAACTAAAAAGGAGTGGAAGATGAGTTTATTGAGCGAGTACGAAAAGCAGGACGTTTCTGCTTACGATACGAACGTCGTGGAAGAGAATAACGTTTCGTAGGCTAATTGCGAGTGTATGGACGCTTGTTGCTTTTGCGATTGTTGTACCGAAAAATGCGACGATTTAGAAGGGGCTTGTTTCGATTGTTCTTGTTGCGAGGGCGGACTTAACTGTTGTTCGTGTGAATGTTGTTGCGAAGGTTGTGAGAACTGTTATGATAACTGCGCTTGCTGTCAAGCGTGCCAAAAAGTATTGGACCTTTCTATGTATTGTCCGATTTGTTGGATTTTGGTCGGGTGTCAACAATGTATTGAGGTATGTTGCAAGAAAGCAGAACTCGACAGTGTCAGAGCGGATATTTGTTGTTTGGATTTGGAAATGTGTAAGATACAACACTGTGATAATTAACGCAATGCAAAAAGGAAACGACGCTTAAACGATAAAAACATAAATAAATTTTTTGTAAAATAAAAAACAGGTCTTAAGCGGACCTGTTTTAATTTTTTTTAATATCTAAAATATCGTCGGCGGAACAGTCTAAAAATTCGCACAATTCCGCAAGCGTCGATAAAGAAGGTTGTATTCTGCCCGATAAATATTGCGAAACGGTAGGTTTTGAAACGCCTAACGCTTTTGCAATTTCCGTTTTGGTCTTTCCGGAATTTTCGATTTCCCTTTTTATGTTTTCGCTTATCGTTTGATTTCTGTCGATATTCATACCGACATTATATTAGGTTTTGCCTAACAAATACTTGACAATTAGGTAATGCCTAATATATAATATTAAAAAAAGGGGTGTTTACGTTGGGGAATTCTAATAAAAACAGTAAATTTATCGGCTTTTATACAAGAAATAAAGGGAAAATAATATTGATATCCGTTTTGGTTTTGTCGGTGTTGTTCGCAATGCCGTTTATCACCAAGCACAGAACAAAAATCGGCGCTACGTATACGGAGAAGGAGGACGTTGCGTTATATATAATGCAACATCACGAACTCCCTTCTAATTATATAACGCATTACGGTTACACGCACTACGGTCGCAAGTATTATAAAAATAACAATATCGAAACGACAGGGTTTCGGATTGGCGGTGATACGCATTATTACGATTCGGCGTTATCGTCTTTCGGTGTCGGAAGCGTTCAGTCGCTTAAAGAGTGCGATATTTACGTGGAGGGTTATTCTTTGACTAATAGAGGTAAATCTCGCCTCGTATATACCTGCAATACGGATAAGGCGAGGGTTTTTTATACTACCGACCATTACGGTACTTTTACCGAACTTACCTATTTTTCGCTTCAATTACCGAGTTGTGTTTTTTGGATTATTTTCGGCGTTTATTCCGTATCGTTCGTTTGTTTTTATCTAACCGTAAGTATTCTGAATAAAAAATCTAAGAACAAAGAACCTCTGCTTTTAGAAAAACCCGAATAGTTTTGCTGTACCGTAATCGGTGCAAAAATAAAAAAGGAGAAAAGATTTATGGTTAACGAGGGTAAGGAGTGTTGTAAAGAAAATTCTTCCGACGCTTACGAAGAAGCAAAGCGCGGTATTAAAAAAGTAAGGCTGATTTGCTTTATGATTTTTGCGGTATCGCTCGTGCTTTTTATAGTTTATGCCGTCAAAAGTAAAACAGACGATTACGAGG
>CAYSYT010000071.1:0-7534 GCA_964435195.1 uncultured Christensenella sp.
CTCTTTGGGAGGAGTTCGAACACGTAACGGATATTTCGGATATAGAGAATAAATTGATTACCGTTAACGTAAAAGCGGTTGAAAAGTCGGTAGATACGGTTGATAAAGTATATACTTCTTTAATGGTAACGTTTTCGGAACCCGTATCGTACAGATTTTACCCTTACGTACATCGCCACGCAAAATATATATCTAACAGATATAAAGATTTCCCCACGACTAATCCGAGCGATTTGTATATATCGCAGTTATCTCAATACGGTATAACGGATTCCGTACTCGACAATATCGTATACGACGGTAAAACCATAAGGGAATGGATAGAGTACGATAAAAGAACTTCGACCGATTGGGAAAATTCTATCGACGTAAGATTTTTGGGTACTGGCGCTGATATGGCGGATAGAATTCAGATTTATTTCAATACCAACTCTTCCGCAGTTATGGATTTAAGCAAAACGCACACGATAGAAATTAAAGAGGGCTTTATAACGCCGAATTTACAATGCGTAGATAAAACCGTTACTTACGGTTGGGACGTATTGAATCAACGTTGGACGGGATTCAGCGCAAATTCGACGGAAACCGACCAAGAACAGCAACAACCCGAAAAGACGAGCGGTTGCGGTTCTGCTTTGGCGGTAGACACATACGTTTTATCGGTTATGGTTACGCTTTTAGCGGGTATTATATTGACGGCAAAAGCAACCGCTAAAAAAAGATAAGGAGAATAATATGTCAAAAAAGATTAAATTTGCGAGCATCGCGCTTGCTTTGGCTGTAAGCCTTACGGCAGTAGGCTGCGCGGACAACAACAGCGCGCTATCGGGCGGCGATATTCCTTCCGTAGTGCGTACGGGCAACGAATTTGCTTATCACAGTTCTGACGAAAGCCTCGATAATTTTTTGAACGATTATTATTCGAGGTATATTCGTAACGGCGACGACGCCATAGGGAAAGTTCAAATGGGACTCGGGGAAACCTTCCAAAAACTCTGGGAAACCGATTCGCTCGTTTGGTTTGACAGCACTATCGACGGGCTCGGCAGTTACGACGCAATGAACAATATAAAATCTTATCTTTCGAGTTTAGAAGTCGACAGGCTCGGTAACGTTTATTCATCGCCGAACTCGGCTTTGTCGGGAACGGTAACTACGGCATGGATGGGACAAGGTTGGCCTTTCCCCGTATATAACAGACCGGACAATAGAGGTATAGAAGCGTACGGTGTAGAGTTTAATAATACCGATAACGGCAATTGGACGGTTGACGGCGCGGCGGGAACGGTCGACGGAAAAGGGTTCTTAAACTTCTCTTTCGCAGGCGGCAGAGATAACGTTCTCGAATTGCAATCGCCTACGTTTCAAACGAGCGGGGGGGGGTACGATACTAGCGTTTTCGGTCCTTTTATCGAATTGGATTTAAGGTTAGAAGATTTAAGCGCGGATTCGGGGTTTAACTCTTCTTCGATAGACGATTGGTATTTCTGTTGGAAAACGAAAGAAGGCGGCGACGAATGGTTTAAGGTTAGCCAAAAAGAATTTGCCGCTAATCCGATAGAGCCTTCGAGTTATACGGTTTTTAAAACCTATCTTCCTATGTATCTCGATTCTAATTGGGACGGCAAGCACGTAACCGATATTAAAATCGAAGTCGTTCCTAAATCGGGTGAAAAATTAAATATTAACGGCACGATGAATTATTTGAGAATGATATGCGATACGAGGAACAGCACGAACGTCGGAAATTATATCTGTTCGTTGGAAAAATACGTGCTCTATAACAACGATACCGAATTTTTGAAAACGCAGATAACCAAAGCGAGAAAAGCAATACTTTTCCAAACGGAACATTTAGACGGTAAAAACGGTTTGGTAAATCTTTCGTATTTGAGAGGACACGACCTTACGAGTTACGGCGGTTATTACATTGCTCAAAACGGTTTTTGGGATATGTATCCTACGGGCAATCTTAACGCCGAAGCTAATTCGTATTTCTATATGGCGTTAAAGTCGCTTGCAAAATTAGAAAGATATTTGGAGGCTTCGGGAGAAACGGTAAACGAGGTCGCATCGGTAAGCCATCCGTATTACAACGTAAGCGGAAACGAAGACGTAGTTTATAACTTTACGGCAGACCAACTCGACGCACTTGCCGAACAAGTTAAAAACAATATGTGTAAAACGGTAGCCGAAGGCGGGTTCTGGAATCCCGAAACGGGTAGATTTGCTTGGGCTATTTACGATGAAAATCCGATTGAAGGCGAAGAAGGCGGAGCAATGGACTATGGTCATACCGAACTTAATTTAAGGCTTATTTACGAAGGCATCGCTACCGAACAACAAAGCGCTTCCATTATGAGTTGGCTTAACGGAGAAAGGATAGTCGAAGGCGACGAGTCCGACGCACAGGGTTACGACGGTATTTACGAATACGAATTCGCGCCAAGGGTAACAACCAAACATAACGTCGTAGATTACGGGATTATTTGGGATGAAAATCCGTGGGCTTATTCTTGTCAGGACGGCGGCGCGCTTATGCACGTAACTTTCTACGACCTTTTGGCAAGAAACGATTATGCGGGCGCAAACGACTGTTTTAAGAGATTGAAAGAAATTCAGTCTTGGTACGAAGACGTTAGCGAGTACAACGGGCAGGGCTCGGCTTTTTACGACGAATATTATCTTGAAAAGAGGTTCGAAAAAGGCTCGAAATACAAAATGCAAGGCGGCAGCAAGGGTAACGGGTCAATCGGGTTAACCGATGAATTTTATGAAGCGGCGTTGCTTTACGCCACCGTGCCGTATGCATTTTTCGGCTTGAAAACCGACGAATACAAAACGCTTACCGTCGCGCCTAACCTCCCCGACGGATTAGAATATTTCGCACTCGAAAATCTTATGTATTCGGGAGTTAAATATGATTTATACGTAACGAATAATACGGTTGTCGTGTCGGGAATACGCGGAACGGTTAACGGCGAAAAATTGAAACTTAAATTTAAAAAGACAAAACAAAATCATAAAGTTAAAATAAACGGCAAGGAAACTTCCGATTTTACGGTAGAAGGCGATTACGTTATAGTAAACGTAGCAATGTCTCACGTAAAGGTAACCGTTGAATAAAAGGAGTGTATTATGAAAAGATTTTTAAGAATGATTGCGTTGGTATTGACTTGCGTATGCTGTTTTTCGTTGTTTGCTTGCGGTGGGGGAGAAAAAAATAAAGACGTTTTATACGTTACTTATCAAGACACGGATTCGGAAATGATGCTCATCAAAAAAGTGGGCGACGCTTTCGAACAAAAAATGGCGAAGGAAGGCGTAAACGTTAAAGTCGGTTATAAAACCGTAAACATTTCTTCTTACAACAGCGATATGTTAAAACAATGGAACAGTGAAAATTTGGCGGACGTTATTTATACGTACGATGAATTTGCTTCCAAATGGTCTAAAAAAGGCGTTTTTGAAAAATTAGACGGCTATTTTACTTCGTCTAATTTCGATTTTACCTTATACGACGAATACGCTTTTAATTCGGCAAAAACGTATAACGGCAGCATTTATTACGCGCCGAGAACTTACGACCAACCCGTTATATACGTAAACAAAGATTTGTTCGAGAAATTCAACGTAGAAGTGCCTTCTGCGGAAAACTTTACTTGGACGAAACTTATGGACGTATGCGCTAAACTCCGCGCGGCTATGGATAAAGAACAAAACGCGTCCGTACTCAGACCTCTCGACGTAAACTTTAAGTGGCAACCCGTTTATAACGCATTCGTAAAATCGTTCGGCGGTTATATTTACGATGCCGAAACCGATACGATAGGTTTTAACGACGAAGGAACGGTTAAAGCGTTTGAAAAAATTCGCAAAATGATGGATTTGAATTATATTCCCGCAACGACGGGTGGCGGCGCAGGATTGTTTACCAGCAAAAAAGCCGCTATGTATATAATGTCGAGACCGTCCGTTTCGGGATTAGAAACGAGAAATATGAAAAACGTCGCCTTTTTGCCTATGCCCGAATTCGATTCCGAGTTTACGGGAATGTCCGACAACGAATCGTATTGGTGCTACGGAACTACCGGTTATGCGATAAACAGTCGTAGCGATAAGAAAGAACTCGCTTGGAAGTTTTTGCAATTCGTTATGAGCGAGGAAGGTCAGAATATAATTTCCGTTACGGGCGCAAACGTTCCGATTATTAAATCTATGCAGACCGACCCCAACGCGACGTGGAAAACGGGTATAGACTTTTTGAAAGACGTTGACCAAAGCGCGTTTATATTCGACAGTAAAAAGGAATCGGTTTACACCAGAATTCTTGCCACCTACGCGAGAACGGAAAATTCGAACGACGAATATGAAAATACAATCTATACAAACGTAAGCACTATAATCGGTTCGTTCAGCCAAACTTACGATTCTTCAAAAGGGAAGACCGTTAAAGAGTTCTGTCAATACGGTTACAACACCCTTGCCACTGCGATAGGTAAATAAAAAAATGGAACGGAAAGAAAAAATAGTCAGATTCATAAAAAAGAATTATATGGGGTATTTGTTCGTACTGCCGCTTATCATAGGTATTTCGGTATTTACCTTTTACCCCATAGCGTCTTCTTTCTATTATAGTTTTTTCGACGTCGATTTGGTTCGCCCTATATCTAACTTCGGTTTACAGAATTATATTTCGATATTTGCGGGTAAAGAAGCACCTTTGTTTTGGCAGTCGATAGGGAACACTATGACTTATGCGGTAATTTCTATACCGGTAAGTATGGTTCTTTCGTATTTACTTGCGCTGATGATTGAAAAAAACACGGTAACGAACAAAGTTTTTAGGGTTATATATTACATACCTACGCTAATGCCCGCTGTTATCGTCGGCGTTATTTGGCAGGATATTCTCAATACCGAATACGGCACGCTAAACGTTATTTTAAGGGATTATTTGCACTTGTCCACCTTCGATTTTATGAACAGAGATAACATTATGGGTACGTTTATCGTTACGCATTTGTTTTCTATCGGCGGCGGTATGGTTATTTGGATTGCCGCGTTTAAGGCAATTCCGCAGGATTTATACGAAGCCGCTTCCATCGACGGCGCGGGCAAGTTCAGAAAGTTTTTTGCGGTTACTTTGCCCTTATCTACGCCTTCGATATTCTATAATCTCGTAACGGGTATAATCGGGGCGTTCCAAGTGTTCGGTTCCGCTTACGTTATGACAGGCGGAACGGGTGGCGACGGTAACGGACTGCTGTTCGTAGTTATACATATATACAACGTGGCGTTCGAGCGTGTAAACTTCGGCGTGTCGGCGGCAATGAGTTGGATTTTATTCGCCATAATCGCGATATTAACGTTTATTTCGTTTAAGACTAAAAAATGGGTTTATTACGGGGAGGACGCATAATGAAAATCGCTAAAAAAACCGTGTATATAGTTTTATTGACTTTACTTGCGTTCGTGTTGTTGTTTCCGTTTTTCGTAATGCTGTTACGCAGTTTTATGACTATCGAAGAAGCAACCGACATTCCCGTACACCTTTTCCCGACTTCTTTAAAATTTTCGAACTACGCCGAAGCAATGGACGAAAAGTTCTTTAAGCATTTCGGAAATACGCTTTTGGTAATAGGCTTAAATATCGTATTCGTTCCGCTTTCGGGGTATATGGTCGCTTACGGGTTTGCAAAAATAAAATTCGTGGGCTCTAACGTAATATTTTCGATAGGTATGGCTACGCTTATGATACCGAGTATAGTATGTACTATTCCGCTTTACGTGTTTTACAGTAAGTTGGGTTGGCTCGATACGCTTCTTCCGTTAGTTATACCTCCTATGTTCGGCGGCGGTATGATGAATATCTTTTTGATGCATCAGTTTTTGAGGGGAATACCCAACACTTACGTAGAGGCTGCAAAACTCGACGGGGCTAACGAATTTCGCATTGCTTTCGGCATAATCGCGCCGTTGGCACTGCCCGTAATTACGCTCGTTGCGGTAAATACCTTTATCGGTACTTGGAACGATTTTACCGGTCCGCTAACTTATATATCGAGAAACGCTTCCGAAAAATGGACTTTGGCAGTTGCGGTATTCGACAGGTTCAGGCGCGCAACCGATATATACGAAAAAGCGCCGCAAGTTCAAGCGGCACTCTGCGTTATTATGATGATACCATCTATGATACTCTTTGCGTTTTTCCAAAAGTCGCTTATCAACGGCGTTGCGCTTTCGGGCATCAAAGGTTAAACTATCTCCATTTGCCAGGCGGTACTCCGATTTTGTTTTTGAAACAGCGTATAAAAACGTATTCGCTTTGAAAAGAACATTTAAACGCTATGTCTTTTATGGAAAGGTCGGTGGTTAGGAGCAACTGCTTGGCAAATTGTATTTTCGCCATAATTATATCTTGTTTAGGCGAGATATTGAAAAATCGCTTATAAAGATGCGCAAATCTCGATTCGCTTAAACAAAGTTTATTAGCCATTTCTTTAATGGTTTGCGGAAATTCGTTTTTGAAGTAAAGTTGATTGCGTATTTCGTCGAATTGTTTTTTTATTTGAAGTTCGTTATGAGAAAACTCTTTAGACAAAGAAGAACTTCGGTTTATAAACGTTAGCATTAGATTCATAACGTTGTTTATTACCGATTCCGCGTCGTCGTTTTGATTGATTACTTCGTTTTCCGCAATCTGTATAAAATCCGACACGGTGCTTGCAAGCACGCAATGGAAAAGTTCGTTGAACTTTATGCCCGACTTTATAAAACCGTTAGGGTCGTTCGTATTAAAATGAATGTAGTCGTGAGTAAGAACGTTATCGAGTGTATTTATGGCGTGCGGAGTCTTCGGGCGGAGGATTATAACGTCGTTCGGTTTATAAACGAAAACGCGTTTGCCTACGGTCAATTCTCCGTTGGATTTGAAAAGCAATAAAAGATAATCGCTCGTACCTTTTTTACGAACGAGATTGAAAGGCGGAACTTCGGTTTTGTTGTGTTTTAAATTGTTTATATCGTATCGAAAATTTATCATAGTATTATTATAATATTCGTAACTAAAAATGTCAATGCCGTTTTAGTTTTGGAAGATTAAAAATTATATAGGAGTAAAGTATGAAAAAAATATTATCGTTATTGTTCGTTTTCGTTTTGCTTTTTTCGGTCGTGGGTTGTGTCGACGGAAACAAAAACCCCGATTCGGGTAACGGCTCGGATTCGAACGGACCGTTATATAACAACGTAACGGAAGTCGTTAAAGAAAACTTAATGTGGGATGCCGAAAGTTTGTTTTCGATAGTGCCCGAAACTAAATCGGTAAGTTGGGAAGCCGGCGCGAATATAGAAGTTTTCAAATTCAAATCCGCTGCTTATAAACAAAAGGATACTTACGTGTTTGCGGCAATGGGTACGCCCGACGCAAACGAATTTCCTATGCCCGAAGGCGGTTACCCCGCGGTAGTGTTGGTGCACGGAGGCGGCGGACAAGTATACGTAGATTGGGTAAGATATTGGAATAAATTAG
>CAYSYT010000072.1:0-7386 GCA_964435195.1 uncultured Christensenella sp.
ACGATTGTTTAGAAAACAACCTTACTATTAAAGATTTCGATTCCCCAAAAGATTAGTTTTATCATTTAAAACAAAAACCGCACTTTTTGAATAAATTACTCACTGAGTGCGGTTTAATTTTTACGGTTTGTTCCGTTTAAAATCTATCGCGAACAGTCGATAGATTTTAAGCGTTATATACGCTTTATTTTTTATTTATCGTTTGTAAACTCAACCTCGTCTCCGACCGATTCCGTAAGAGGAACGGCTTTTTTGTCAAGTATGAATTTCAGTCCTACAATCGTGCCCGTCATAAGCAAAATAGATAGCGGCAACATAACGTACCAATAGGGCAAAAACCCTGCAACGATATAACAAACGAAGGAAACACCCGCAACCAACATCGCGTAAGGTATTTGCGTTTTTACGTGATTTAAGTGATTGCACTGCGCACCTGCGCTCGCCATAATGGTAGTGTCCGATATAGGAGAAATATGGTCGCCGCAAACCGCCCCCGCCATAGCCGCCGAAACAGCAACTAACAAATGTTGAGGAAGCGCACCCGTGGTAGGAACTATTATTCCAAGCAACAGACCGAAAGTCCCCCACGACGTACCCGTAGCGAAAGCAATTCCGAGAGCGATAAGGAACAGTATAGCCGGCAAAAAATAACCCAAGTGCGGATTACCTATAAAACCTTGCACAAACGCCGACGCGTCGAGATACGTTCTTGAAATATCGCAAAGCGTCCACGCGAAACACAATATAAGTATTGCGGGCACCATCGCCTTAAAACCTTGCGGTATGCAATCGGTAACTTCCTTAAAATTAAGTACG
This sequence comes from uncultured Christensenella sp., assembly GCA_964435195.1. Lineage (GTDB taxonomy): Bacteria > Bacillota > Clostridia > Christensenellales > Borkfalkiaceae > UBA1259. Next base: position 817 of record CAYSYT010000072.1, read on the forward strand.
CCGCGCGCAAGATAAAAAACTATCGTAAACAAAAGTCCGAAAATCGAACCTATCAAAAGCCCGACGGACGCATCACTGTTCGCAAAGGCGTCTATAAAGGAAGCCCCTTCGAGAATTTTGCCCGAATACAGCATACCGAGAATACAAAACACTATTAAAACCGCAACGGGTAAAATTAAATCGATAACCTTACCTTTCGACGAAGGAAGCGCTTCGTTTTTGTCTTCGTACGGACGATCGCCTTCCGAAAACAAATCGCCTTTATTTTTTGCGTTATCCTCGTGGCGTTTCATAGAGCCGAAATCGAAATTCAACAACGTCATCACTACCATAGTAACGATAGTTAAAATTGCGTAAAAATTAAACGGTATACTTTGTAAAAATACCGAAAACCCGTTTATGTCGGGATTTTCAATATACCCCGTAACGGCGGCAGCCCAACTTGAAATCGGTGCGATAATGCAAACGGGCGCGGCGGTAGCGTCTATTATATAAGATAATTTTGAACGGCTGACCTTAAACTTATCGGTTACGGGGCGCATAATATTGCCTACGGTAAGACAGTTAAAGTAATCGTCTACGAAAATCAAGCAGCCTAATCCGACGGTAGACAAAATAGCGCCTTTCCTCGTTTTAATTCTTTTTACCGCCCATTCTCCGTAAGCCTGCGAGCCGCCCGCTTTATTCATAAGCACTACCATAATGCCGAGTATTACCAAAAATATAAGAATACCCATATTATACGAATCGCCTATATTGTTCACGAATGCGTTTACGGTAGTATCCACCGTAGTGAGAAAATCAAACCGACTGTACATAAGCACGCCCGAAATAACACCGATAAACAGCGAAGAATAAACTTCCTTCGTTATGAGCGCAAGCACAATTGCTATTATCGGCGGCAATAACGAAAACACCGTTCCGACGGCAGAAACATCTTCCGACCAAATCATCGGCACGAACACGAACGCAAGAACGGTTACGACTAACGCCGACATACATTTGATAAAGTTTCTCTTACTTCTCATATACTTTTCCCCTTTGTAATTTTCCTTATCTTATTTTTCGATAACGGGCGATGAAGTCGCTTCCAAAATACTTTTTTTAGTTGCTTCCTCCCCGTATTTTTCTACTTCCGCACGATTTTTTTCGCCGTGCGTAAGACAACCCGCTCCGCCGACGCAACCGCCGACACACGCCATTCCTTCTATAAAGTTAGCGTCCAAAACGTTTTTGCTTTTTTTAAGCAAAGCCATACGACAAGCCTCTATACCGTCGCAAGAAACGGGTTTGAAATCGAAATCTATATTCTGTTCTTTCAAACTTTGTTCGACCGCGCTTGCAAGTCCGCCGAGATGCGCGAAAATTCTGCCGTAATAGGAAGCGTTATCCATAGAACTTTCTTCCAATGCGGTAATGTCTATATCTTTACTGTCGAATAACGCCTGCAATTCTTCAAAAGTAATTACGGCGTCGACGAATTCTTTAACGCCTTCTTTTTTTGCTTCCGCCTTTTTCGCCGTACAAGGGCCTATGAAAACTATTTTAGCGGTGGAATCAATTTCCTTTATCGCCTTCGCAACTGCGGTCATCGGGGATGGATTAGTAGAAATAAGAGGTTCGAGTTCGGGGAATTTCTTTTTTATGTATTCCACGAAAGCGGGACAGCAAGAACTGGTTAAAAAACCTTTTTCCGAAAGTTCCTTGGCTTCGTCCTTCGCTACCATATCCGCGCCGAGCGCAACTTCTATTACCGAAGAAAAGCCGAGTTTTTTAATGCCGGTTATCACTTGTCCGAGTTTTGCGTAGTTAAATTGACTGGAAACCGACGGCGCGACGATTGCGTACGTTTTGTAAGCCTCGTTATTTTGACTCTTTTTTATTATATCTATTACGTCGAGAATAAACGATTTATCGGTAATCGCGCCGAACGGACACTGATAAACACACGCTCCGCAAGAAATACACTTCGAATGGTCTATTTTAGCGGCATTGTTCCAATCTTTTGAAATACATTTTACTTTGCAAGCCGATTCGCACGGGCGTTTATGGTTTTGTATTGCGTTGTACGGACAAACTTTCGAACAAGCACCACATTCGACGCATTTAGTTTTGTCTATATGCGCCACGTGATTATGGTCGAACGAAATCGCGCCTTTTTTACAAACGTCTTCGCAACGGTGCGCAAGACAGCCTCTGCAAGAATCGGTTACCGTGTAACCGCCCATAGGACATTCGTCGCAAGCGATATCTATTACTTGAATAACGTTGCTTTCTTCTCTGTCGCCGCCCATTGCTATTTTAACCCTTTCCGCTAAAATAGCGCGCTCCTTGTAAACGCAACAACGCATAGTCGGAGTATTCCCGGGGACGATAATTTTCGGAATATCTATCGCCGTATACGACAGTCTGTCCGCCCAAGCCTCTCTGGCGACTTCTCTTAAAACCTTAAACTTCAAATATTGAACTTTCGTGTCGAATTTTCTCATAATAATCCTTGAATTTTTACGCTTTAATTATGCCCGTTTTAACAAAGAACGGCTTTTATCCTTCTTATTCCGCTCGAAGAACTTTCCTCTTTTTTAATAACGAATTTTCCGAGTTCGCCGGTGTTTTTTGCGTGCGGTCCGCCGCAAATTTGTTTATCGACGTCGCCTATCGTGTAAATCGATACGATTTGCTCGTCGCTTTCGGCGTTAAACACGCCGTACGCACCTTGTTCAACCGCTTCGCGATAGGTAGTTTCCGTTCTTACTACGTCAATGTTTTTAGATATAACGTCGTTTACGAAGTCCTCTAACCGTTTAAGTTCTTCTTCCGTCATTTTATGGTCGCAGTTAAAATCGAAACGCAAACGTTCTTCGGTAATGTTAGACCCTTTTTGTTCGGTCTTGGTACCGAACATTTTACGTAACCCTGCAAGCATTATATGCGTTGCCGTATGATATTTTGCGGTTATTTCGTTTCTTTCGGTAAGACCGCCTTTTGCGGCAGCCGCTTGCGCCTTCGATTTTTCCTGATGTTCCTTAAACGCCTGATTGAATCCGTCTTCGTCTACGGTAAGATTTTTTTCGGCGGCGAGCTCTACGGTAAGTTCCAACGGGAAACCGAAAGTATCGTAAAGTCTGAAAGCCTGTTTGCCAGATATAACCGTTTCGGGCACGAAGGAAGGGTCTTTACTTGTCATAAACGCGTTCTTCCTTTCAATACTCGTTATGCATTTGTCGAATTCTTTAATGCCTGCGGCGAGCGTTGTTTCGAACTTCTTTATTTCCTTTGTAATTTCGTCGAGAATATAATCTTCTTTCTCTATTAAAAGCGGATATGCTTCGCCGTAAACGTTTTCTATGAAAATTTTAGCCACTCCGAGCATTTCGGAAGCGTCTATTCCGAGGTTTTTACAATACCTGATAGCGCGGCGCAAAAGTCTTCTCAGAATATACCCGGCGCCCGTGTTGGAAGGCAGTATTCCGTTTTTATCTCCTATTAGCATAACCGAAGTTCTCGTATGGTCGGCGATTATACGAATTGCCTTTCTCGCGTTCTCGTCGCCGTCGTAACTTTTGCCAGAAACTTTTTCAAGACAGTTAACGGCGTCGATAAACAAATCCGTCTTATATCCGTCGGTAAGCCCGTTTAAAAACAGTAAAAGTCTGTCCAAACCAAACCCCGTATCTACGTTTTTATCGGAAAGTTCGGTATACTTGCCACCCTCGGCTTTTTTATATTGCATATAAACGTCGTTGCCTATTTCCACGTAACGTCCGCAAGAACAGTTCACGTCGCAAGTGTCGCAACATTTATTATCGTGACGAGGGTAGAACCATTCGTTATCCGGTCCGCAAGGCGTTCCCGTAGTTCCTTCTAATTCCCACCAGTTGTTGGATTTGTCAAGATAGAAAATATTTTCCTCTTTTATGCCGAGAGATTTTAAGAGTTCCGCTGTTTCGGTATCTTTCAGCACGGAATCGTTTCCTTCAAACACCGTAGAACATATTTTGTCTTTATCGAAACCGAAAACTTCGGTTAAAAGTTCAAACGACCATTTGGTTTTTTCCTTTTTGAAGTAATCACCCAAACTCCAATTTCCCATCATTTCGAAAAAAGTAAAGTGCGTCGCGTCGCCGACGGAATCTATATCAACCGTTCTTACGCAACCCTGCACGTTGCAAAGTCTTTTCCCCATAGGATGCTTTTTCCCCAAAAGGTACGGCATAAGCGGTTGCATACCCGCAACGTTGAACATAACACCCGTCGTTCCGTCACCTATCAACGATACCGCGCCGATGTTGACGTGTCCGCGCGCTTCGTAAAATTTTATCCATTTTTCCCTTAATTCTTTTGACGTAAACATCTTAATGAACCTTCTTTAATCTTTATTTTTTAGTGAGAGTATAACCGTCTTTACCGTCTTTAATATCGTAACCGAGCGCGGATATTTCCGCGCGCAACGAATCGGATTTAACCCAATCCTTATTTTTTCTTGCCAACAGCCTTTCTTCGGCAAGGGCGATTACTTCCTTCGGAACGGAAACTTCTTTCTCCCCGTAAGCGTTTATAAACTCGTCGGGGTCGGAATCGAAAAGCCCGAGCAAAGAATAAGTTTTCTTTATTTGATTAAGCATCGCACCCGCAGTTATATCGCCCTGCGATATTGCCGTTTTAATCTTCTTGAAGTAGCCGTACAAATCGCTTATAGCAAGCGCGGTATTAAAATCGTCGTCCATGCATTCGTTAAACCGCTCGTCTATTTCCGAATTTTCGCCGACTATCGGTATTCCGCTTTGCGCCGCAAGTTTGAATACTTTATAAAACTCGGTTAAATGCTTTTCCGCTTCCGAAAAAAGATTGTCGGTAACGTTTATATCCGCCCTGTAATTAGTTTGCAATAGCGCGAATTTTACCGTTTCCGCCGAATACTCGTCCATAAGGTCTTTAAGAAACAAACTGTTGCCGAGCGACTTGCTCATCTTTTGCCCGTTAACTTTTATAAGTCCGTTATGAATCCAGTACGAGGCAAATTGCTTGCCCGTAAGCGCTTCCGTCTGTGCGATTTCGTTTTCGTGGTGAGGGAAAATCAAATCGCGTCCGCCACCGTGGATGTCTATTTGGTCGCCGAACGCCTTTTTGTTCATAGTAGAACATTCGATATGCCACCCCGGTCTGCCGTTTCCCCACGGAGACTCCCAACTCGGTTCTCCTTCCTTTGCGGATTTCCATAAAGCGAAATCGAGAGGATTTTTCTTATTTTCGTCGTTATCTATGCGAACGCCGTTTTTAGCGTCTTCGAGATTCCTGTGCGAAAGTTTACCGTATTCGGGGAAACTTTCCACCGCAAAATACACGTCGCCTTTTTCGGTAGCGTAAGCGTGCCCTTTGTCGATAAGCGCTGTTATAAAGGCTATAATATCGTTTATGCTTTCGGTCGCTTTAATCCAAATATCGGGGTCGTCTACTTTCAACCTTGCCATTTGGACGTCTATATTTTTTATCATTTCGGCGGCGTAAACGTCGGCGGGTATTCCCGTTTCGTTGGATTTCGCGATTATTTTATCGTCAACGTCGGTATAATTCCTTGCGTAAGTTACCTTATAGCCCTTCTTTTGAAGATACTTTCTTATAATATCGTAAATAAGCGCTTGATAAGCGTGTCCTATATGCGCTTCGCCCGAAACGGTTATACCGCACGCGTACATTTTAACCTTTCCGTCTTCTAACGGCTTAAACTCCTGTTTTTTTCCCGATAACGTGTTATAAATTTTCATAATTTACCTGTCCGTCAATTTGTTTATTTTTTCTTCCAATTCAAATATTTTTTCCCTTAAATTGCAAATTTCTTCTTGCAAAGGGTCACTTTTTTCCTGTTGTAAATCAGGCAACTTTTCCCCGTTTATTCTAACTATTCTTCCGGGAACGCCGACGACCGTTGCGTACGGAGGCACTTCTTTAAGCACCACTGAACCCGCTCCTATCTTGGCGTATTCACCGATGGTAAAACCGCCTAACACCTTTGCCCCGGCAGAAATAATCGCGCCCCTTTTTACGGTGGGGTGTCGCTTGCCTTTTTCTTTACCCGTACCGCCGAGCGTTACCCCTTGATATATTATTACGCCTTCTTCGATTTCCGCCGTTTCACCGATAACGACTCCCGCGCCGTGGTCTATAAACACACCGCCGGCAATCTTCGCCGCAGGGTGAATTTCTATACCCGTTAAAAATTTTGCAAACTGACTTGCCCATCTCGCAAGCAACCTAAACTTTATTCTGTATAAAAAATTCGCATAGCGATGCCACGAAAGCGCTTTCACTCCCGAGTAAGTAAGCCATATTTCAAATTTGCTTCTTGCCGCAGGGTCGCATTCTTTTGCCATACGAATATCGGCGCGTAAATTTTTAAACATAAATTAAACCTAATATACTATAAACGTCGAATTACTTGCAAAAATTCTTTTTTGCGTCGCTATCGCTCGTCGTTTGCCAGAGGCAAATAACAGACGCACGGTGAAATTACCGTGCAAAGTTTTCTCTTATTATATCGCCTCGCGCGGGCTTTCGCCCTTCGACTTTTTT
>CAYSYT010000073.1:0-7210 GCA_964435195.1 uncultured Christensenella sp.
ATATTAAGTATGGAAGAAATTATATCGTCAATTTTATCTGCGGAATCGAAAGCGGAAGAAATAATCAAAATTGCACAGGAGGAATCGAAAAAATTAATTTTCGAAGCCGAGCGTGAAGCCGATACGGTTATTACAAAAGCAATTTCGGATTTTAAAACTTACAAAAAGGTTAAAATAAAAGAAGCCGAGGCGTTGTCGGAAAAAGTATACGATGAAAAACTTTTGCTCGGTAAAAAAGAGGCGGAGAAGGTTATAATCGACAATTCAGAAAAAATTTCTTCGATTGCGGATTATATCGTTAAGGAAATTTTGGAATAAATGTCTGTTGTAGAAATGTCAAAAATCAGGCTTATCGGTCTGACAAATTATCGTGAATCGATTTTAAATGCTCTGCATGAAACGGGTGCGGTCGAACTTAAAGAAACGGAAGATTTGACCGATACTTTTACCGTGTCCGATGCCGATAATATAGAGATTTTGACAAAAAAATATGCAAGAATTTGTAATGCGATAGACTTTTTGACGGTGATTATAGAAAAAGAGAAAAAGAACGTTAGTTTTTCTAATGAAGTAAAAGAATCTTTTAAGAATTTTGTCGTCGGTTACGGTGAATTTTCTTCTGCGCACGAAAAGGAAAAAGAAGTTTTAGACTATGTATCCGTTATAGAAGATTGTCAAAAGCAAATAAGCGATAACCGTTCACAAAGGCTTAAACTTAACAGTTTGCGTGCGCAAGTTTTACCTTTCGTCGGAGTAAAAGGGAAATTGAGCATATATAAAGATACCGAAACGACGTCTTTTACGCTTGGTACTATTAAACAAGAGCGTTTAAGTTTTTTGTCGGATTTATTTAAGGAGTATCCGCTTTCGTGCTACGACGTTGAAAAGTCGGACGGCGTTACGGTAATTTCAGTACTTTCTTATAAGGATGAAAGCGGCGCGGTATTGAAAAAATTAAACGAAGCAGGGTTCGTTCGTTGTCCTTTTGAATTCGATATGACGGCAGCCGAAAAAATAAGTGAGATAGACGAAACGCTTGATAAAATAGAAAAAGCAGACCGTGACGTTCGAAAAAATTTGTGTTTACTCGCCGATAAAATGCGCGACGTAAAAATATACGCCGATTATATTGAATTTTGTATAGAAAAAGCAAAATGCACGGAGAATTTCCGTTGTACCGTGTCGACTTTTATTATGGAAGGTTATTTGCCTACGGTAAAAAAAGAAGAAGTAATAAACTGCGTTAAAGAAGTAACCAACGCTTTTTTCGTAGAGTTTATTAAACCCGCCGAAGACGAAACCGTTCCGACGTTGTTAGATAATAATCCCGTACTCAAACAAACGGAATTTATAACCGAATTATATTCCGTGCCGAATTACAGAGAGATAGACCCGTCGAAAGTCGTGTTCTTTTTCTTTATGATTTTTATGGGCGTTATAATGGCAGACGTAGGTTACGGCTTTCTTATGATAATTTTCGGGCTTGTTTTGGCAAGGCGTATTAAAGTTGATAGCGGTGCGAGAAGACTATGGTATATTATTTCGATAGGCGGAATATTTACCGTTCTTTTCGGTACTTTATTTAATTCGTTTTTAGGCTTTTCTCTTTCGTTTATTCCGACGTTTTTACCAAGTCCTATTCCCGACGAAAGCGGTTCGACGGAAGGTATGATGATTATTCTTTTGGGTTGCTTGGGTTTGGGCGTATTGCAAATGGCAACCGGATATTTTTGTAAAGCGGTTAACTGTTTCAAACAAGGCGACGTCGTCGGCGGAATATTCGACGGTTTGGTTTGGGTGCTGTTTTTCGTCGGGTTTGTGTTTGCCTCGTTTAACTTTTTAATTTCGTATTTAATTCCCGAACTCGTTTTGCCTGTCGGGGTATACGGTTTTTTCAGTATGATGCAACTACCCGGTATAATAATGACGGTTGGCTCGGTAGTCGTTGCCGCGTTAACCGCAGGAAGAAACGAAAAAGGGTTTGGAAAGTTTTCGAAAGGGTTCGGTTCGGTTTACGGGCTTATAAATATTATGAGCGATATTTTAAGTTACGCGCGTTTGTTCGGACTTATGCTGTCGGGTATGATTATTGCTCAAACGTTTAACGATTTAGGTTTAGGCATTATCGCAGGAGGCGGCGTAGGATTTGTGTTCGGCGCAATCGTAATGCTTCTCGGTCATACGTTTAATATCGCAATGGGCGTATTGGGGGCGTATATTCACGATAGCCGTTTGCAGTATATCGAATTCTTTTCTAAATTTTATACGGGCGAAGGTGAAAAGTTTACGCCGTTCGCTTCGGAATTCGAATATATCTATTTGGCAAAATAGATTATTATATAAATATTTTTTTGGAGGGTGTTTTTATGTCACCGGAAGCTTTAGGGATATTAGGGCTTGCTATATGCGTCGGTTTGTGCGGCGTCGGTTCTTCAATCGGACTTTGGTATACGGGGTCTGCGGCGTCTGGAGTTATAGCCGACGACGCTAAAAAGTTCAGTAAAGTTTTGGTTTTAGTCGTTCTGCCCGCCACACAGGGTATTTACGGTTTCGTTTTCGCAATAATCGGAATGAGCGCGGTTTCAAGCGGCGCGGCGCTTTTCGCTGCTGCTATGCCTTTGGCTATAACCGGACTTATTTCGGGTATCTTTCAAGGTAAAACCGCCGTAAGCGGAATTTACGCCGTTGCGAAGAACGAATCTTTATCGGGTAAGCTAATACTTTTTCCCGCAATGGTAGAAACGTACGCTATTTTAGGTTTGGTCGTTTCTATATTGTTGATGCCATAGGAATTTTAACGGTTATGGAAGGTAAAGACGCTATTATTGAACGGATTTTGAGTGACGCAAACGACAAAGCTAACGCTTTATTAGAAGATTCAAAATCCAAGGCAAAAACGAAAATAGAAGATGCAAAAAAGTGGGCGGAAAATTATAAGTCCGCGCAAGAGGACGTGTTAAACGAAGAATTGAAAGGAATTTTTTCGGGTAAAACCACGCTTGCCGAATTAGAAGTAAGAAAATTAAATCTAAAAGCACGTCAAGATATAATATCGGCGGTTTTCGATAAGGCTTATGAAAAAATTTGCAAAATAGATAAGAAAGATTATCTTGATTTCGTTGAAAAACTGCTTAAAGAAAATTCCGATACCGACGATGTAATAGTTTTAAGTAAAGACGGCGTTTTAACACCGAACGATATTATCCCGTTAAAAATCGTTAAAGAAAGGAATCTTACTGTGTCAAACGAATTCGGAAATTTTATCGGCGGAATTTTTCTTGTCGGTAAAATTTGCGACAAGGATTTGACCTTTAAGAATATTATCGAAAATAAAAAAGAGGATGCGTCGGTTAAAATTGCCGAAGCGTTGTTTTAATAAATTATGTCTAACGCAGTATATTCGAATGCAAGGGCAAAAGCCTTGGAAAACCGTTTGCTCGGGACGGAAAGATTATATCGTATGGCGGAATCCGTTTCGGTGGAAGACGCTTTGCGGATTTTATCCGAAACAGGCTTCGGAGAAGGCGTTAACCTTGCTAACGCAATAGATTTTGAAGAACTAATCGACGCCGAAAGAATAAAATTAGTCGGGTTTATTAAAGAAACTTGCGCATCGGAAACTTTTAAGTCTTTTTTTCTGTTGAAAAACGATTTTCACAACGCAGAGGCTTTTATTAAATCCAAACATTTACGTTTCGATGCGTCTGCAATGACCGTTGAAGACGGGCTTATCGACAAAAACGTTATGAAAGAAAAAATAATGACCGACGACTACGACGGTTTTCCGTCGGAGTTGGCGGCTGCACTTAAAATTATAGATAACGAATTCGTTTTCGGAAACGCAACGGGTTTTTCTGTCGGCAGTTTAATAAAAAAAACCTTATACGTCGAATTATTGAAAAATGCAAAAAAGAACAAGTATCTTACGAATATATATCGGGTCAAAGCAGACGCGGTAAATATTTCGTTAGCGTTAAGAACGAGAGATTTCGGTAAGGCAAGCGGTTTTTTCGTAAGCGGCGGTATGATTTCGGAAGGGGAATTAAAGGTTCTTTGCGAAGAAAACGTTGAAAATTTGAGGGAAAAAACGAAGTATTTTTCTCGTGCCGATTTGATAGAGTTGGCTTTGAACGATTTCTTAAATTCCAAACCGTTGTCGGAGTTGGAAAAATTCGTAGACGGTTACGCCGTGTCGTATCTTAAAAAGAATAAATACGAGACCGAAGGGATTTTTCCGTATATGTTGTATTGTTACTACAAATCGGCAGAGATAGATAACGTGAGAATTATTATGGTCGGACTTATAAACGGCACGTCGTCGTCTGTAATTAAAAGAAGTTTGAGGGATTCGTATGAAGGGTAGAATGGCAATAATCGGCGACGGGGACAGCGTACTCGTTTTTACTGCCGTAGGTGTAGATGCTTACGGCGTAACGAACGGTCATGACGCCGAAACTATTTTAAAAAAAATCGGTAAGGATTACAGAATTATCTTTATAACCGACGTTGTTGCCGCGCAAATAGAAGAAACGGTAAAAAAATATTCGGCTTTACCTTACCCGATAATTTTAACCGTGCCGTCGAAGGAAGGTAGTAACGGATACGGTATGAAAAATTTGAAAAACATAACAGAAAAGGCGTTGGGCGTAGATTTGCTGTTTGACGGTAGCGAGGAGGGTAAATGAGTTTATGCAAGGAAAAATCGTAAAAGTATCCGGTCCGTTAATCGTGGCTGAAAATATGGCCGATTGTAAAATGTTCGACGTAGTTCGAGTAGGTGAAAAAAAACTTATAGGCGAAATTATAGAGTTGAGAGGCGATAAGGCTTCTATACAGGTATATGAAGAAACGGGCGGATTAGGACCCGGCGATACGGTCGAATCTACGTTCGCGCCTTTGTCGGTAGAACTTGCACCGGGGCTTATAGAAGGCATTTTCGACGGTATTCAACGTCCGCTCGTTAAGGTATATGAAAAATACGGAGACAGAATTTGCAGGGGAATATCGGTCAATAATCTCGACCACGAAAAAAAGTGGACTTTCAACCCCGTAGCAAAGGTCGGAGATAACGTCGTTGCGGGTGACGTCTTAGGAGTAGTTGACGAAACCGTAGTCGTTCGGCATAAAATTACCGTTCCGTACGGAATGAGCGGCGTCGTAAAGGAAATTTATTCGGGCGAGTTTAATATAACCCAAACGGTTGCGGTGCTGTCTACCGCCGACGGCGACCGAAATATAACCATGTTGCGGAAATGGCCAGTAAGAAAGGGCAGACCGTATATTTCTAAAATTTCACCCGATATGCCCATGGTAACGGGGCAAAGGGTTATAGATACGCTTTTCCCGATAGCGAAAGGCGGTGTGGCTGCCGTGCCCGGACCTTTCGGAAGCGGTAAAACCGTCGTTCAACATCAACTTGCGAAGTGGGCGGATGCAGAGATTATAGTTTATATCGGTTGTGGTGAACGCGGAAACGAAATGACTGACGTATTGAACGAATTTCCCGAATTAAACGACCCGAAATCGGGTCAGCCGCTTATGAAAAGAACGGTGCTTATAGCAAACACTTCCGATATGCCGGTTGCGGCGAGAGAAGCTTCTATATATACGGGTATAACGATAGCCGAATATTACAGAGATATGGGTTATAACGTTGCCATTATGGCGGATTCCACTTCAAGATGGGCGGAAGCGCTTCGTGAAATGAGCGGTCGGTTGGAAGAAATGCCCGGAGAGGAAGGGTATCCCGCATATTTGTCGTCAAGGCTCGCGGAGTTTTACGAGAGAGCGGGAGTGGTTAACGTGTTATGTTCCGAAGGTGACCGCCGCGGTTCTATAACCGCGATAGGCGCGGTTTCACCGCAAGGGGGCGATTTATCCGAACCGGTTTCGCAAGCGACGTTAAGAATAGTCAAGGTGTTTTGGGGGCTTTCCTCTTCGCTTGCGTATAAAAGGCATTTTCCCGCGATAGATTGGCTTATAAGTTATTCGTTATACGCGGATAAATTAACCGAATGGTATAACGATAACGTCGGTGCCGATTTTGTTAAGTTGCGTAAATTTGCGACCTCGATATTGCAAGAGGAGTCCGAACTCGAAGAAATCGTAAGGTTAGTCGGCGCAGACGCTCTTTCGTTTAAGGACAGACTCACTATGGAAACGGCAAAATCCATTAGGGAAGATTATCTTCACCAAAATGCCTTTCACGAGGTAGATACCTACTCTTCTCTGGAAAAGCAGTATAAAATGTTAAAACTTATATACGAGTTTCATAGGCTTTCGTCTTTGGCGTTAGAAGGCGGCGTCGATTATTCGGTTATAATGAATTTAGCCGTAAGAGAAAATATCGGCAGAGCAAAGTACGTTGAAGAAGATAGGTTGTCGGAATTAGACGCCGTCTTACAAAAACTAACCGACGATTTGAAAGGCTTAATTAACGGCGGAGGCGAAGAGTAATGTACAAAGAGTATAAAACGATTAAAGAAGTCGTAGGTCCGATTATGCTCGTCGATGGTGTCGAAGGCGTAAAATATAATGAATTAGTAGAAATTAAACAGCAAAACGGCGAAATAAGAAAAGGAAAAGTTCTCGAAGTCAACGGCGATAAAGCACTCGTGCAACTTTTTGAAAGCGCACACGGGCTTCAAATTTCAACCAGTAAGGCAAGGTTCACGGGGAAAAGTCAGCAGCTCGCAGTTTCCGAAGATATGCTTGGCAGAGTTTTCGACGGAATGGGCAATCCGAGGGACGGCGGAGCACCTATAATAGCAAAAAAGCGTATGGATATAAACGGCGAACCCATAAATCCTGCCGCTCGCGATTATCCCGATGAATTTATTCAAACGGGAATTTCCGCAATCGACGGATTGAATACGCTTGTTAGGGGACAGAAGTTGCCGGTATTCAGTATGAGCGGATTGCCTCACGCCGAGTTAGCTGCGCAGATTGCTCGTCAGGCGAAGGTTTTAAATGATGATGAAAAGTTTGCCGTCGTTTTTGCCGCAGTGGGCATAACGTACGAAGAAGCCGAGTATTTTATACGTGATTTCAATAAAACGGGGGCAATAGAACGTACGGTTTTGTTTACGAACCTTGCAAACGACCCTGCGATAGAACGTATTTCAACGCCGCGTATGGCGCTTACCGCGGCAGAATATCTTGCTTTCGATTTAGGTATGCACGTGCTCGTAATAATTACCGATATAACCAA
>CAYSYT010000074.1:0-6907 GCA_964435195.1 uncultured Christensenella sp.
CTTTAACACCAGCTATATCGCACCCTTTACGAAGAAGATACGGTAACAGCGTCAAGGCAACGTCCTTAAATGCAAGCGTCGGTCCGTGAAAAAGTTCAAGAATAGACAATTTATCGTCAACCTTTACGACAGGCGCCGCGTCGGCATCTTCAAATTTACCGTAGGCATTTTTGCAGGCGTTAAGCAAACCGTCGTAATCATACTCGTCAAGAAATTTTGAAAGTATAAAACACGTGCGTTCGGCATAATCCATATCAAGCAGCTTATCCAAATCGTCGACAACGTTCGGAAAAAATTCAGGGACGAAAAGTCCTCCGTCATCCGCCAAGCCCTTTGATATTGCGAAAGCCGCAGACGAAACAACGTCTTTTCCCCTCGTACTGAAAAATTTCATAATAAACTCCAACAAAATAAAAAGTCGGAAAATCTTCCGACTTTTATTTTACACCATTTTGCACTAAAAAAGCAACTATTCAGCGTACTTAATTATAAACTCGGGCAAATCTTCTTTCGCCGCAGAGCAAGTTAAAACAAATTTAACGCCGAAATCCTTTTCTAATTTTTCCATTGCCGAAAAAATATTTTCCATATCCGACAACGCCGTGTTGGTTATTCTCGCGATACCGTCTATAAAAATAAACTCGTTATCTCCGCTTGCAGCAACTATACCCTTTATAAAACCGCGGAAACCGTCCATACCCTGTATAGCAAATTGCGTTACGTCTAAAAATCTTATTTGATATTTTAGGTCGTATGTATATCTGTTAGTGTCCGTTATAAAAATAACGTGTCCCTTTGCCGATTCAAGCGCGTTGTTCGCACAATCTATAATCGCTTTCGTTTTGCCTGTTCCTTTCGGTCCGTAAATAATTTTCATTGCAAAAGTTTCCTCCTAATCTTTGCTTACTTATATTGTATAACACTTTTAAGTAAATTTCAATAGGTTTTTAAAAATTATTCTGCCCAAATCAATAATTTTTTATGAAATTCTTTATCACAAAGCATTAACATAGCGTCAAGTTCGTCATCGCCCATAACGGTACATCTACCGTTGTCGTATTCTTTATCAATCAATTCTTTAATTTTTGCAACGACGGGATGCGATTTGTCTATTTTATATTCGTTTGGCAATTCATAATATTCGTTAATCCAATACGCTATACCGGCAAGCCCGCTCGAATTATTGATAGAAACGTGCATGGGTCTATTCAAAAGTTTTTTTGTGTCGAAGATGTTATATATTTCTTCGTCTTTCAACATACCGTCTGCGTGAATACCCGCACGAGTGGAATTAAAACTTCTTCCGACGAAAGGTGTTCTCGGTGGAATAATATATCCGATTTCTTTTTCGAAATACTCGGCTATTTCCGTAATCGCCGTGTAATCCATACCGTCGGGAGTCCCTTTTAACGATGCGTATTCTATCGCCATAGCCTCCAAAGGACAATTTCCCGTTCTTTCGCCTATACCGAGCAACGAACAGTTTACCGAAGAACACCCGTAAAGCCAAGCGGTAGTAGCATTTGTAACTACTTTGTAAAAATCGTTATGTCCGTGCCATTCCAACATTTCGCTCGGAACGTCGGCATAATAATGCAATCCGTAAATAATACCGGGAACGCTTCTCGGCAACGCCGCCCCGACAAAGTTAACGCCGAAACCCATAGTATCGCACGCTCTTATTTTTATCGGAATACCGCTTTCTTTGGAAAGTTTCATAAGTTCGGAAGCAAACGGAACTACGAAGCCGTAAAAATCCGCCCTCGTTATATCTTCGAAGTGACATCTCGGTCTAATTCCTTCCGACAAAGCGTCTTTTACAGAACCCAAATATTTATCTAACGCCTGCGACCTTGTAAGATTCATTTTTTTGAATATATGGTAGTCCGAACAACTTACTAAAATACCCGTTTCCTTCATTCCCATAGATTTTACAAGTTCAAAATCCTTTTTGCTTGCTCTTATCCAACTGGTAACTTCGGGAAATTCAAGTCCTAAATCCATGCACGCTTGCGCGGCTTTTCTATCTTTTTCCGAATACAGAAAAAATTCGGATTGACGAATAAGTCCTTTTTTTCCGCCGAGTTTAGACATAAGTTTATATAAATTAACTATCTGCTCAACGGTAAACGGAGAAGTAGATTGTTGTCCGTCACGGAAGGTAGTATCGGTTATCCATATTTCGTCAGGCATATTCATAGGTACTTGACGAGCGTTAAAAACTATTTTGGGAACGTTTTCATAATCGAAAGTTTCTCTGAAAAGTTGCGGTTCGGAAACGTCCTGCAAACTGTAATTATAACTTTTCTGTTCTAATAAATTGCTTTTTTTGTTAGTAATTATCATATCAATTCAATTCCGTAATAAAATTTTTAAGTCTGTTAAGTCCTTCTTTTATATCTACCAAAGATATTGCATAAGACAATCTTATACAGTTATCGTCACCGAAAGCAATCCCCGGTATAAGCGCGACACCCTTTTTAAGCGCGCAATCGGCAAAATCGAGCGAACCGTTAATCGCTTTACCGTCAAAAGATTTTCCGAAAAATTCCGAAACGTCGACGAATACGTAAAACGCGCCTTTAGGTTCGAAGCATTTAACACCTTTAATTCCGCTTAAAAAGTCAAACATATATTTTCTGCGTTCGTCAAAGATTTTTTGCATTTCGTTTATGAATTCAACACCTCGCGGGTCGGTTAAAGCGGCGACCGAGGCGTATTGAGCAATCGAACAAGCATTACTCGTCGTATGACTTTGCATACTCGAAACGGCTTTTGCTACAGATTTCGGAGCGGCAATATAACCTATACGCCACCCCGTCATAGAATACGTTTTAGACATACCGTTTACGACTACCGTATGTTCCTTCATATAATCGTCGTAACTTGCTATCGAATAATGTTCTTCTCCGCCGTAAACCAATTTCTCGTATATTTCGTCGGAAATAACCCATAATTCGTGTTTTTCAATTACTTTTGCGATTTCAATCAATTCTTTTTTATCGTAAACCGCCCCCGTAGGATTATTTGGAGAATTAAGAATTACACACTTCGTCTTATCCGTTATAGCGGTTTCGAGTTGTTTTGCGGTCATCTTATAACCGCTTTCGATACAAGTTTTTACAAAAACGCATTTTCCGCTGGCAAGTTTTACAAGTTCGGGATACGTAAGCCAAAACGGAGACGGCACAATCACTTCGTCACCGTCGTCAACGAGCGCGCAAATAGCGTGATAGAGCGAACTTTTCGCACCAGACGAAACGACAATTTGTTCGGCGTCGTAATCGAGCCCGTTATCGACCTTAAATTTTTCGCATATTGCTTTTTTAAGTTCAGGCATACCCGACGCAGGAGTATATTTGGTAAAACCGATATCTAACGCTTTTTTTGCGGATTCTATTATATAATCCGGCGTATTAAAATCAGGCTCACCCGCTCCGAAACCTATAACGGAAATTCCTTCTGCCCTCATTTTTTTTGCTTTTGCCGTAATTTCCAAAGTCAACGACGGAGCAATTTCTTTAACCTTTTTTGAAACACCCATATCTTTTCTCCTTTAATTATTCCTCATCAAATCCCGCACTTAATTTTGCTTCTCTATCCGCGATAGCCAACGCTTCAATCATTTCGTCTAAATCGCCCAACATAAAATTATCTATCGAATACAACGTAAAGCCGATTCTATGGTCGGTAACCCTACCTTGCGGAAAATTATACGTTCTAATTCTTTCAGACCTATCGCCCGTACCGACTTGACTACGCCTGTTTTCCGAATATTCTTTATTATACTGCGTTTGATAGTAATCGTAAAGTCTGCTTTTTAATACACGCATTGCCTTTTCACGGTTTTTCGTTTGCGAACGCTCGTCTTGACACAACACCACTATACCCGTGGGAATGTGCGTAAGTCTAATACAAGATTCGGTTTTATTTACGTGCTGTCCACCCGCACCCGACGAACGTAAAGTATCGACTCTTAAATCTTTTTCGTCGATATTAACTTCAACGTCTTCGACCTCCGGAAGAACGGCAACCGTAACGGTAGACGTATGAACCCTACCCTGCGATTCCGTTTCGGGAACGCGCTGAACTCTGTGAACACCGCTTTCAAACTTCAATTTACTGTAAGCGGATTTGCCGCTTACCGAGAAAACAACCTCTTTTATTCCTCCGAGTTCGGTTGAATTGTTTTCTATTTCTTCGACTTTCCAACGGTTTTTTTCCGCATATTTTATATACATTCTGTATAATTCATAAGCAAATAAACTTGCTTCTTCGCCACCTGCACCGCCGCGTATTTCCATAATAACGTTTTTATTGTCGTTAGGGTCTTTCGGCAACAACAAAATACGCAATTCGGAAGAAATTTTTTCCGAATTTTCCTTACAAGCGCGTATCTCGTCTTCAATCATAACCCTCATATCCGAATCCGTCTCCGTGTTAAGGGCCGTTTTTAATTCGTCGAGGTCGGAAACGACTTTTTTATATTCCAAATACTTCTCGACGGTTTCGGAAATATCGGCAAGTTCCTTACTGTATCCTCTCCATTCGTCTATTCTGGAAATAACGTCCGCATCACCGACAAGTTCGTTAAGTTTATTGAACCTTTCGACCATTTTATCAAGTTTTTTAAACATTAAAGCACCGCCTTCACGATTCTGTCGATATTCTCATAATCTTTAATAATTTCTACGTTGTTAAAGCCGTTAAACATTTCGGCAACGGTTTTTGCTTGACCTATTCCGCATTCGAGCAATATAACGCCGCCGTCATTTAAATGTTTTTTTGCGTTTGATACAATAATTTTATAGAAATCGTAACCGTCCTTGCCTCCGTCCAAAGCAAGTATCGGTTCAAAGTCTTTTACTTCTTTTTGCAAAGTTTTTATATCGTCCGTCTTAATATAAGGCGGATTAGTTACTATTACGTCGAATTTACGGTCGTCACCGTCAATCGTCGAAAACAAATCGCTTTCAATAAATTCAATATCGGCGTCGTTTAATATAGCGTTATCTTTTGCAAGAGTGAGTGCGTCGACACTAACGTCAATAGCCGTAACACGAGCACCGCTTTGCTTTTTTATTGCAATCGCAATCGCACCGCTTCCCGCACATAAATCAAGAACCGTGCTGTCTTTATTGATTACTTTTAAGGCGTTTTCAACCAAAAGCTCCGTTTCAGGTCTTGGAATTAAAACCCTTTCGTCGACTTTAATCGTATAACCGTAAAAATTCGTATCACCGACGCAGTACCATAACGGTCTACCCGAACATCTTTCGTCGGCAAGACTATACACCTTATCTATTTGTTTCGGCTGCACCGTAAAAGTGCCGTTTACTTCATCTCTCTTTATTCCGAGAGCGATAGAAACAATCCATTCTGCCTCGGCAGATTCGTCAATACCGCAGGAATTTAATTTTTCGCTTATTTTAACGGTTAAATCGCAAACGCGCATAGGAACAATGAATTCGGTTTCGGGAATAGTCTCGTCTTCATCCATTGCTATTACGGTTTCAAACGCTTTAACGGCAACTTCAATCATTCCGTCGTCGGGCTCGCGAGTCGTTATTTTTTGAAGTAAAAGCCCGGGTAATTTAAGCGGAAAAAATATACGGGATTTGGTTTTTGCAAGCCCTTTTAATAATTCATACGATAAGCCTGCAACGATAGGTAAAAGCGCAATCTTCAATAATATACGCCAAACCCGTTCGACACTTACGCCGATTAACGCTTCGACGCAAGCAAAAACTATTATACTAATCAACATAACGAAAACCATAAACGTCGTGCCGCACCTATCGTGCACACGCGAACATTTACGAACGTTTTCCACAGTCAATTCAAGTCCGTTCTCGTAACAAGAAATAGTTTTATGTTCGGCGCCGTGGTACATAAACGTACGCTTTATATCTTTCATCAAAGACACTAACAGTATGTAACAAATAAAAACAATAAGTTTAAGCCCGCCTTCGATAAAATTTTTAGCCCATATACCGAAAGAAAAACCGTTACCGACTAATTTTTCTATACCGAAACGAACCGTTTGCGGTAACCACATAAAAAGCAATACCGCCAAAGCCAACCCCAAAATCAAAGATAACGTAGAAACGACACCCATTACGTTAACTTTTAATTTTTCGGAAATCCATTTTTCGAATTTAGAAGGTTCTCCCTCGCCGAAAACTTCCGCCGAACGCATTAACACCTTCGTTCCGCCGAAAAGCGAATCGATAAAAGAACAAACGCCGCGTATTATGGGCAACCTAAAAAAAAGGTTACGCTTTTTTACAGGCACCAACCTTTTCGATTCAACCCTGATAATACCGTCTCCGTCTCTGACTGCGGTCGCCATCGATTGCGTACCACGCATCATAACGCCTTCCAAAACGGCCTGACCGCCTATGGAAGTTTGTTTTTTTTCCGTTTTATTCTTTCTCATCGATAAATCCGTACAAGTACAATTTGATTAAAAAAAAGCTTTAAGAGTACGAAATACACTTAAAGCCAAAAATACAGCCAACTATTTTGCCTTGCTATATCTCTTGTTGAACTTATCAACACGGCCGCCGGTGTCAACCAACTTTTGTTTACCGGTAAAGAAAGGATGACACTTACTGCAAATATCAACCTTAATAACTTCTCCCTTTTTCGTGGAACCGGTTTTAAAAGTTTTGCCACACGCACAAACCACCGTTACTTCGTGATAGTCCGGATGTATACCTTCTTTCATAACGCACCTCACTTCTAAATTTACCTTGTTATTATATTATATTTTTCACGGTTAGTCAACTGATAATCGAACAATTTTAAAAATTATATTAAATCTTCTTAATTCTTTTAATTATTCGCGTACGACAAAAAACAGTTGCCTTTTATTTTGTTTTGTAATATAATTATTATAATTTTC
>CAYSYT010000075.1:0-6734 GCA_964435195.1 uncultured Christensenella sp.
TTTCTCTGCCGTGCGCGGATTTTTTAACCGACGTATAAACTCTTTTGTTCGTAGCCCCTCTTCCACCGAATTGTTTATCGTCGGTATTTAACAACACCGAATAACTGCCTTTTTCGACACCCAAACGATATTTTTCATAATCCTGCCCCGAAAAATTGAAAATTGCGACGAGTACGTTGCCTTGTTTATCGATTCTTTCAAAAGAGATAACGTTATTGTCTTTTTCGTCGGCAGAAATCCATCTGAAACCGTCCCAAGAATCTTCAATTTCGTAAAGAGCGGGTGTCGATTTATAAATATTATTCAAAAACTTATTAAAAAAGGACAACTTTCTATGCAAATCGAATTTCAACATAAAAAACTCTAATCCTTCTTGATAGTCCCATTCTTTGAATTGCCCGAACTCATTACCCATAAAAGATAGTTTTTTACCCGGATGAGCAAACATATACGACATAAATACGCGCAAATTAGAAAATTTTAACGGTATATCGCCGGGCATTTTATCGAGTAAAGATTTTTTTCCGTGAACAACTTCGTCATGTGAAATCGGCAAAACAAAATTCTCGCTAAATGCGTAAAACATAGAAAACGTCATTTTGTTATGACAGCCCGAACGGAAATACGGGTCGCACTTCATATAATCCAAAACGTCGTTCATCCACCCCATATTCCACTTATAATTAAAACCGAGTCCGCCTACGTCAACGGGTTTTGTAATCATAGGAAACGCTGTAGATTCTTCCGCAATCATTAGCGCATTCGGGAATTTTGCGAAAACCGCCGTGTTTAATTTCTTAAAAAAAGCAATCGCCTCGAGATTATAATTTCCGCCGTTAACGTTTGGAATCCATTGCCCAGGCTCTCTGTCGTAATCGAGATATAACATGGAAGCAACGGCATCTATACGCAAGCCGTCAACGTGAAATTTTTCCATTAAAAACAATGCGTTTGAAATTAGAAAACTTTGAACTTCGTTTCTTCCCAAGTCAAATATTCTCGTTCCCCAAGATTTATGTTCTTTTCTGTCCCAACCTTGGTTTTCATAACAACACGTACCGTCAAACTCGTAAAGCCCGTGCAAATCTTTCGGAAAATGAGCGGGCACCCAATCCATTATAACGGATATGCCGTTTTTATGACAAGTGTCAACCAAAAACATAAAATCGGCAGGCGTTCCGAATCTTGACGTAATAGAATAATAGCCCGTTACCTGATATCCCCAAGAACCGTCAAACGGGTATTCCGACAAAGGCATAAATTCCACGTGCGTATACCCCATATCGAGCAAGTAAGAAACTAATTCGGTCGCATATTCACGGTAGGAATAATAACTGCCGTCGGAATGTCGTTTCCAAGACGCAAGATTAACTTCATAAATATTCATCGGTCTGTTATACGGTTGAACACGCGATTTTACAAAATCGGCATCGTCCCAAACGTAACCGTCTAAATCGTAAACCTTTGAAGCGGTTTCGGGCGGAGTTTCCGAGTGAAAAGCGTAAGGATCAGCTTTTAAAACGGTTTTATCGTTGTTGGTTACGGCAAATTTATAATTATCGTAAACCTTAATTCCTTCAATAAATATTTCAAAAATCCCACTGTCGGAAACTTTGTCCATTACGTTTGCAATAACGTTCCATTTATTAAAGTCCCCGCAAACGGAAACGGCTTTTGCGTTTGGAGCCCAAGTTCTGAACCAAACGCCGTTTTTACCGTCCTTTTTGCCGATATGAGCGCCCATATAATTATAAGCGCAATAATTTGTCCCTTGATGAAATAAATATTTAGGTAATTCGTTTATATCTTTTTTTAAATTTTCTTCGTTTACCATTTATTCTCCGTTAACAAACGTATTCGGGGTTTTTCTTAGGTGCGTTATCCATTTCTTTTTTCGTTTCTTCGTAACCGTGTCTGCCGAATAAAGCGTAAGTAGCGTTCTTTCCGCCTTCGACACCGGGTTGATTAAACGTATTTATATTTAGCATTGCGCCCGCGTAAGCAGTTTCCATTTCAAACATATAAAGAAGTTCGCCGATAGTAAATGCGTTAACTTCCGGCAAAGTTATAGTATAATTCAATCTTTTTGCCGTAGTCAAAGCGTATTCGGTAGCCTTTCTTTCCGTATTGATAAGTTCGTTCATCGTATGATTACAGAGGAAAGATACGTCCGGAATATTTTCACAACCGTTACTGATATTAACCGTAGACCTGAAATTTTCAACTGCAATTATGGTTATTACCTTATCAAAAGGCCCTTCCCTATACAACTGAACTTGCGAGTGTTGGTCGGTAACGCCTAAGGCTTTGACGGGGGTTTGACCGACGTAAACATAATTACCTTCGTTATCGACGGATTTTCCGAGACTCTCGCCCCAAAGCTGACAATACCAGTCTGCAATGTATTTCAAACTGTCGGCGTAAGGCATCATAACGGATATATTTTTACCTCTCTGCATTGCGAGATATTCCAAAAATGCGGAAATAAGCGCAGGATTTTTCTTAATATCCTTGCTTCTGCAAATTTTATCCATATGCGCCGCGCCCGCAAGCAACTGTTTAATATCTATACCAACAACCGCTGCGGGAAGAAGTCCGACAGGGCACAATTCCGAAAATCTACCGCCTACGCCGTCGGGAATATAAAACGTTTTAAGCCCTTCTTCTTTTGCGATTTTAATAAGATTACCTTTACTTTCGGAAGTAGTGGCAATCATATGTTCTTTTGCCTTGTCGCCGAGTTTACTCTTCAAAATATCCATAATTATAAGA
This sequence comes from uncultured Christensenella sp., assembly GCA_964435195.1. Classification (GTDB taxonomy): domain Bacteria; phylum Bacillota; class Clostridia; order Christensenellales; family Borkfalkiaceae; genus UBA1259. The sequence goes on from CAYSYT010000075.1 coordinate 2,773, forward strand.
TATTGCGACATGGTTTCGCTGGTTGCCCCGCTCTTAGTAACGACGTTGAACATAGTTTTTTCAATATCGATAACGTCTAAAAGAGCGTTCATTCTTTCAGGGTCAACGTTATCTTCAACGTACAATTTAGGTGCTTTTCTCTTTGATTTCGGCAATTCGTTATGTCTTAAATGACAGAGTGCTTGAAAAACAGCAATCGGACCTAACGCAGAGCCGCCGATTCCGAGAACGACGAAATTATCAAACTTTTTCTTTATCGTTTTCGCAGTTTCAAGTATATCGGCAACGATTTCCTTTTGATTAAAAGGAAGCTCGGTCCACCCCATCATTCCTTTACCCTTATTTTCCGTTACTGTATTAAAAGCGTTTAATATAATCTTTTTATTGTCGGAAAAATCTTTTGAAGAAAACCCTTGTTCTTCCCCGACGTAATCCGACATCATATTGTTGTAATCGATTTTAAGTTCCATACTTTTACGCCATTGCGCATCTTTGTAGCCCATAAAACATCCTCCGATAAATATAAATGTTTTTTATATTATAATGCAAATAACAAAATTTGTCAATAGACAATGTTGTAAAAATAGCGTGTTTTATTACTTTTTTCTACTCAATCGACATATTTCATAAGCATTTGACTTTTTATAATTTTTAGCATACAATATAAAAGACTTTTATTCGAGGGAAACGGCAATGATAAAAAACATTATTTTCGATATCGGCAACGTTTTGTTAAGATTCAACAGGGATTATTTATTAGGTCAATTTTATCAAGGCAGGGAATTCGAATACCTTAAAGATATAATTTTTAAGGACTGGGAAAAAATGGACGATAACACTTTAACACCTGCCGAACATTTAGAAAGGGTATTAAACGCTTTACCCACAAAATTTCATCAAATAGCAACAAATCTTTTAACCACTTGGGAGGATTATATGATTTATTCCGACGGAATTATCGACCTCGTTAAAGAATTAAAGGAAAAAGGTTATAAACTTTATATTCTTTCCAATATGACTACACATTTTATCGAGAGAGAAAGCAAATTCGAAATCCTAAAATACTTTGACGGAATAGTATATTCCGCCCCGATAAAGATTATGAAACCCGACCCTGCGATATACGAATATATTTTAACAAAATATTCGCTAAATCCGACCGAATGTTTATTTGTCGACGATATGAAAACGAACCTTACGGAAGCCGCAAGGTTCGGAATAAAAACTTTTTTATTCAATAACAACGCACGAGAATTAAAAGAATATATATTAAGCCTTTAATTCTTTAATTTGCGCAACGAGTTTCGCTCTCATATCGAGATATTTGTTAAGCTTTGCCCTTTCTCCGTCAACAAGCGATTTAGGTGCTTTTTCCAAAAATCCGTTATTTGACAGTTTTCCGCTTGCTCTGGCAATTTCTCCTTCGATATTTTTTAATTCGCCTTCGAGCCTTTCGAGTTCTTTGCCCAAATCCACCAATTCTCCGAGCGGAATAAACAATTCCGCACCATCGATAACTTGCGAAACGGTTTTTTCGTCAAGAGAAATTTTATTTTCGACAAATTCGATTTTTTCTACGCCCGCCAATTTCGTTATATAAACCGTACCGTTTTTGACGGGTTTTTTATTATCGGTTTTAACGTATAAAGTTACCTTTTTAGAAGGAGCAGCACCGACTTTAACTTTAATATTTCTAACGGTTTTTATAATTTCTTTTACGGGTTCGATATCTTTTACGCTTGCCGAATAATTAAGTTTCGAATTATAACGCGGGAATTCCGCCAACATTATTGTCCCTTTAACGTTAGGAATACTTTTGTAAATTTTTTCGGTAATAAACGGAACGAACGGATGTAAAAGTTTAAGTATATCTTTAAGCACGTAAACCAAAACGCTTACCGTATAATTTCTTTTTTCGTCGTCTTCCCCGTAAAGAACGGGTTTTGTCAATTCTATATACCAATCACAGAAATCATTCCATACGAAATCGTAAAGATTTGCAAGAGCGACGCCCATCTCGAATTTTTCCATATTAACGGTAACTTCTCTGATAGTTTTGTTAAGTTTGGAAATAATCCATTTATCGGCAGAATTCAACTTACAATCGCTTAAACCGTATATGGTTTTACCCTCGGCGTTCATAAGAACAAACCTCGAAGCGTTCCAAATTTTATTCATAAAGTTACGCGCGCCTTCGATTTTCTCATCGGAAAAACGCATATCACTGCCTGCCGCAACGCCGTTAATAAGGGAAAATCTTAAAGTATCCGCACCGTATTTTGCTATAATTTCGGTCGGGTCGATACCGTTTCCGAGCGATTTACTCATTTTTCTACCTTGCGAATCACGAACCAAGCCGTGTATAAGAACGTTCTTGAACGGAATACGCTTCATATGTTCGAGTCCCGAAAAAATCATTCTTGCAACCCAAAAGAAAATTATATCATAGCCCGTAACAAGAACGTCCGTCGGGTAAAAATATTTCAAATCTTCTGTCATTTCGGGGTAACCGAGAGTGGAAAAAGGCCAAAGCGCAGACGAAAACCAAGTATCGAGCACGTCTTCGTCCTGTTTTATTTTATGACTTCCGCACTTCGTACAAACGGTTACGTCTTCTTTGGAAATCATCATTTCTCCGCAATCTTCACAATAATATGCGGGTATACGATGCCCCCACCACAATTGACGCGATATGCACCAATCCTTGATATTTTCCATCCAATTAAAATATATTTTAGAAAACCTGTCAGGCGTAAATTTAACGCTCTTTTTTCTAACCGCTTCGATTGCGGGTTCCGCCAAAGGCTGCATTTTTACAAACCATTGTTTCGAAACGATAGGCTCTACCGTATGGTTACACCTATAACAATGCCCTACATTGTGACGTAGAGGTTCTATTTTTTCCAACACTCCGAGCGCTTGTAATTCTTTTACTATTTCCGTTCTGCAATCGGCAGCCGACATACCTTTATACTTACCGGCGTTTTCATTCATCGTGCCGTCATCTGCCATAACTCTAATTACTTCGAGATTGTGCCTTAACCCGACTTCAAAGTCGTTAGGGTCGTGAGCGGGTGTAATTTTAACCGCACCTGTTCCGAATTCGAGTTCGACGTAATCGTCCGCGACAACGGGAATTTCCTTGTTAACAATAGGTAAAATTAGAGTTTTTCCGACTAAATCAGCATATCTTTTATCTTTCGGATTTACCGCTACGGCAGTATCGCCAAGCATAGTTTCCGGACGCGACGTTGCAACTGTAACGAATCTATCGCTATCTTTTACGGCGTATTTTATATACCATAAACTACTATCTTCTTCAACGTACTCGACTTCCGCATCGGATAGCGCCGTTTTACAATCGGGACACCAATTTATAATTCTGTCTCCACGATAAATAAGGCCTTTATCGTACAAATTAACAAAAACTTCCTTAACGGCTTTCGAACATCTCTCGTCCATGGTAAACGCAAGGCGAGACCAATCGCACGAAGACCCTAATAATTTTAATTGTTCAACTATTCTTCCGCCGAATTTTTCTTTCCAAGCCCAAGCCCTTTCCAAAAAGCCGTCTCTACCGACGTCTTTTTTAGTTAAGCCCTCTTTAGCCATTTGTTCGACTATTTTAACTTCGGTAGCGATAGAAGCATGGTCGGTACCGGGTAGCCACAGCGCACTATACCCCTGCATTCTTTTAAAACGAATTAACGTATCTTGCAACGTTTCGTCCAAAGCATGACCCATATGAAGTTGCCCTGTTATATTGGGCGGCGGAATAACGATAGTAAAAGGCAGTTTGTTAGCGTCAACTTTTGCCGAAAAATATCCGTTATTTTCCCATTCGTTATAAATTTCCCGTTCGAATTCCGAAGGATTGTAAGTTTTTGCCATATCCATAAGGCGAATTTCTCCTTTAATCGTACTTAATGATTATACTTTATAAATAAAATATTGTCAAATAT
>CAYSYT010000076.1:0-6680 GCA_964435195.1 uncultured Christensenella sp.
ATGAAGCTCTGGCCAACAGCTGTATCTGTATTCACAGCAAGTGTTTTACCAGGCCACTTGATGGAAACACTCGCTGTCTGTGTTGTCTCCTGAACAGGAGTATGGACTTCACGTCGAGTGGAAGACGCATCACCAACGGTAATACCGCCATTCGCAGAATAGATGTCCGCAACAGGAATCGATGCCGCGGTGGAATCTTGTTTGTTTTCACGAGAGAACGTAGTCGAGTCTGTCAGATCGATTTTCTGGAGCGTATCATAATAGTGCATCGGCCCTTCTCCGCCGCCGTTATAGCTCCAGATAACATCGGTATGATTGGAAAGCTCGAAATAGCTGTCAACGAACCACGTCGGTGTAACAGCAGCCATCGTAGCGCGATAGGAAGTCTCGGTGTAAATCACCCCCGCTTCCACATTAGATGTTTCGAGGGTGTAGGTTCTTACAAGTCCGGTGCTTGCACTGGTGGACGTAATGACCATTCGGTTGCCCGCGCCGAGCTTGCCGTCCATAATCTCACTCACCGTACACGTGTAATTTGCGAAGTCAGTCACAGACTGCCCATTTACAATGGGATATCCTACAGAGGAAGCATTGCTCATCTGAACCGTTTCCTGACCATTTAAGCGAAAGAGTGTAATCGTCCCATTTTCCGGATTAAATGTAACCTTTACACCGTTACCTGTTGCAGTGTAGTCGGTGTTTTCCGTTGCAAAAGCGCTTCCGGAAAGTACCTGTACACACATCAGCAGACACAAGAACAATGCGAGGATTCTTTTTGTGCGCATAGTAATCTCCTTTCTATTTTTTATGGCTGTATATTTGTTTTTGATCAATTCGCGTATGCGAAATAGTCAACGTCGATTGTATCTGTGGCGCAAACGACACAGATCGTATGCTCACCAAATGCCAATCCAGTCTTGCTGTAGAGGAGCTTCTGTGCGGTCATTGTGCCGTTTACATTGACCGTTTCCACCAGAACATCATCAATATAAACATTTGCCGTGCCAAAGTTGGTGTCATTCTGGCCGTACCACTGAATTGCCGTGCCAGTAAATGCAAACGATACAGATGCATCTGCCTCTGCGGTATAGCGCGCCGTTCCGTTATGGAAGTTTGCGTTGTTGTCATCCGTCCATGTACCGCTGTAAAGCAGAGCACTGTTGCGGTCATCAACGATCTGATAAACAGGCTTCTGTGACTCTCCGACATACTCATAGACGTTGATTTCTGCCGCTGTACCAAATCCACCGGCACCAGCCAGCACCTTGAGCTGCAAGCCTGTTGCTGCAACAGGTGTGAACGTCAGAACCTTGTCGCTGCTGTCTACCGCCCATATACCGCTAGTGATCAGCGTTGTGTTGCCATCTTCAAGAACTGCATACAGTTCATACTCGGTCACAATGCCATTCATACCATTTTGGCGCGGCGTATAGACATATTTGCCTACGGTTTTTGTACTGCCAAACGAAACTGTCAGGCTCTGCGGAAGATCAACTTTCGGATTATACGCAGTGTGCCAGATTGTAGCTGTGTTCCCGTCCAGTACATAAGAAGCAGGACCTTCACTGGTACTTGCGTGCTCGCTCGTTGCAGTAGCTGTCATGGTGGACTGCGGAATGACTGCATACACGTTCGGCGTCACCGTAACATTGATTGTTGCCGTCAGTCCCTCTCTGGTCTGTCCAGTAATCTGAACTGTACCCACACCGACAGGCGTTACAAGGCCACGCGCATCAATCGTTGCAACTTCCGGATTGCTGGATGTGAACTTTACTACCTGATCAGAGGTGTTTGTGGGTTCAAATGCGGTATGAACCGTCAATGTCTCACCCATGCAGACTGTATTGTCAGCAGCATCGGTAGAGAGGGTAAGCGTGGTACCTGAAACAAGTGCAGGGACAGAATAGTCCGAATCATTCAGAAGCGAACGCATCATCGACGTGTAATCATTGGAGGCATAGCCAATTCTCCAGATACGCGTATCCTGCGCAGTGGCTTGAAGGGTTAAACTACCGCTGGGGTCTGCAACCATCTGGTTGCTGGTATTGGCCTGCAACGCACTGTACCACACACGCATTGTTCCATGTCCTGTACCGGCTGCTGGATTCGGCTCATAGTAGAAGCAGGAACGATAAATCTGGAAATCATCCCAGCTGCCGCTTTCACCCGGCGAAAGCAACGCCTTTGTGCCAACCTGCTCCCAGTTCAAGCCGTCCTTGGATTTTGTAAAGTGAAGAACCGATCCATCCGGATTACCGCCAGAGAAGCACTGTGAAATGCACAGGAACTCTTCAAGTTCATCGACATACTGAACATCCTGGTGCCACGGTGCTAGCTGTTGCCCATTCTCGTTTTTTCCAAGGAAGTTATTCACGCGCGCCGGCGCACCCCATGTAATGCCGTCGTCGGAATAGCGTACCTCAACAAAGTTAGCCTGCCCGTTGTTATAGCCGACATCACCGGTATTGTTCGACCACATGATAAAAACGTTACGGAACGAGTCATATACAAAAGTCGGGGACAGCATATCATAGCGATTGTTTGAAGCTACCGCAGTGATAAAATCCGTGTCACCGTCTGAAACCTGTCGTTCTTCATCTGTAGCAGGCTTTGTCCAGACTCCCGTTTCGGCGTTATAAGTAACCGGAACACCCCAGTGAACACCGTCATAGGAAATTCTCAGTCGAACTTCCGCGCCAACGCCGCCGTACTGATCGTCAGCCCAGTTCCAATACGCCATCATGGCGTTCATTTCAGGATTGTAAATCATGTCCGCATCGCAGTTATGGTAACGGGTAGACACTGGCTGTGGGTCAATCGGGTTTGTCAGTCCAATGGGTTCTACCCAATTGACGCCATCGTTGGACGCAACGATGGATGGATTTTCGTAAATGGAAATATGCATGACGTTAGGCGTGTAGACCGCCCAGTAGCGATAACCATTCCATTCTTCATCCATAACGACAACATCAGGGTGTGTGACCTGTTTTTCAAGATGATTGCTGTCACTGTAATAAGCTGGGAAATTTTGATAACCAGACGCTTTGAGCAGCGGAGGATCTGTCGCTTCCGTAGCGAAGGCTGTTACGGCTAATACCTGTGGCAAAAGTGACAGTGCCAACAAAGTAGATAACACTTTCTTTTTTAGACTTCTTCGCATTTTCAAACTCCTTTCATGTGAAGCGAACTGCGTTCTATAATCTGCTGATATGTTTTACCACCTCTTTTACTTATCAATTTGCATGGTTGGCCAAACCATAAATTACAGAGAAATATAAGCGTCCAATCCCTTGGGCTGGTCGGGATTGCCGCCGAGCGACACGGACTTGAGCAGCGCCGTCATCTGTGCAAGATAGATAAACGGGATACCCCATGCGGCAAAGTCATCAATACCCTTAATCTGAATATGCGCTGTCGCGCCGTAGAGATTTTCGCTCTGCTCCGATACCGTCACAACCGGCCCACCGTGTGAAAGCACATCCCGAACCATCGCGCTCTGCAAGGCTTCCTCATCTGGACGAAGCAGGACAAGCGTCAGCGTCTTGTCTCCGCCAAGTACGTTCTTTGCAAAAACGCTACTACCTGCACCTAAAAAAGTTATTTTGTTCATTCTTTCTTCTCCACTCCTTTATTGATCTTATAATAATTTACACGGTTTGGCCAAACCATAAATTACAGAGAAATATAAGCGTCCAATCCCTTGGGCTGGTCGGGATTGCCGCCGAGCGACACGGACTTGAGCAGCGCCGTCATCTGTGCAAGATAGATAAACGGGATACCCCATGCGGCAAAGTCATCAATACCCTTAATCTGAATATGCGCTGTCGCGCCGTAGAGATTTTCGCTCTGCTCCGATACCGTCACAACCGGCCCACCGTGTGAAAGCACATCCCGAACCATCGCGCTCTGCAAGGCTTCCTCATCTGGACGAAGCAGGACAAGCGTCAGCGTCTTGTCTCCGCTGATAACGATCGGGCCATGACGGTAGTCCAGCAGATGGAAATATCGACCGGTCAGCATACAGATTTCTGTAAACGCCAGTGCGCCCTCTTCCGCAATGCCGCAAACCGGCCCATCTGCCAACACAACAGTGTTGTCCCAGTCCAACGCAGCCAGCTTTTCAAGGGCAGGGCGATATTCTGTCTGAAACGCATGATTTTCATTCGCTGCGGTATGCACGCTGTTCCAAAGTCGTTCATCGTGTGCGTATCTTGCTGCAAGCAGGAGCATACCTGCATAGAGATTGGTAACGGTTCTGGTCTGGCAGACACTGTTATCATGCGCCCAAGGCAGGCTCAGCTCCAGATCGCTCATCGGTGTGATATCATTGTCCAATTCTGCATTGATGGAAATGAGTGGGCAGCCGAGAGTTTCTTTGATTTTCTGTGCCGCCCAGACCATTTCAGACGTGCGGCCAGAACGGGAAAGCATGACAATGATGCTGTCACGGACGGTTTCCTGCCAGAACTGCGGATCGGCAATGTAGTCACCTGCGGGGATTGCGTTTGCGGTCGTATTGGGAAACGCAGCAAAAACTGCCGCTGCACTCTTAGCCAGCATATAGCTGGAACCGCATCCAAAAATCGTAAATTTGTGCTGCGTATATGCTTCAAAAAAGTCATCAATCGCATTCACATTTTCGGAGAAATACGCACAAGTTTTATTTAAAGCCACCGGCGTATCCATAATTTCGGTTTCGGTCAAAAACATAACTTACCATCCTTTTTGTTGTAATATTTCTGCACTGCCAGCAGTAATGCCCCTTCAAGCGCAGATTTTTGAGGTGCTTGAAGCTTACACTGCAAGGCAGACACTTCCATTCTTAATGGTCTTAAAATCAATTCTCCCGTTTGGAACAGACCACCGGAATACGATACTGGTACGCCCTCTGGTAGATCAAGCTGATTGCGCAATGCGCAAACCATCTGTCCAAGTTCTTTGGCTGCACGGTCGTAAAGTGCAAGTATGGACGCATCTCCAGCGAGCGCTGCCTGCGCTGCGTAGCGCTGAAACGAGGCAACCTTATCTCTATGCGGCGCATATTCTTTGATAACAACGTCAATAAAATCCATATCCCGCCCAAGCGCCAGCTCACGCCGTACAATCTCATATAATGCGCCCCTTGGAATCCGACCATCGGCTTGCTTACTGAAAACAGACATTGCCTCGCGGCCAAGCCAGTAACAAGAACCTTCGTCCCCGAAAAACTCATTCCATCCACCGCAGCGTGCAGTCTCACCTGCCGCATTTTTTGCAAAAGCAATGGAGCCGGTTCCAGCAACAAGATGAATCCCCTCGCCACAATTCAATGCTCCGGCCCAGCCAACCTCTACATCATTGACAATATGAACTGGAATTGGATCAAGCATTGAGCATAATTTCTCTACAATTATGCCATCCTGCTGTACATCTTCACCATAGCAAGGCAATCCGATGCAGCAACCACAGCAATCCGCTGCCGCAACACCAGCTTTTTGCAAGATATCGGTAATACCGTTCTGAATAACTGAGACTGCACCGTCAATTCCGAGTGCCTGATACGAACATCCGCTCTCTAACACAATTGTCATAGGTACTTCATAGATGCCAGCGAGTGCTACTGCCGTTTTCGTTCCGCCACCATCGATGCCGATAACATATTTTTTCATATTCTCCTCCAGATTCCGTGCCTTTGGGAGTGATTCTTTGGTTATAGTATATAGAAAGCAAAAAATAATGTCTATTGATTTTGTAATTTAGGCCAAATTCATATAGTTGTATACCTCTAAAATGAATACATCTCCGGAGAGTTGTATCTAAAAAAACGACATCTTCAGAAAAATCTAGCTATTTATAGACGCTTGTGCTAAAATTAGCTAAACGATAATATTTTCGGGGAGGTCTATTTCATGTCTGGCGAGGCGCTGTATGTCAGCATCTATAAAAAGCTTCTACACGACATTCAGTGTGGAAAGTATCCAGAAAACACACTGCTCCCTAGTGAAGAAAGCCTATGTGGAATTTACAATGTTAGCCGTACAACGCTACGTCGCGCGCTTACAATGCTCAAGCAAGCTGAATTTGTTTATTCAGTGCAGGGAAACGGAGCTTATGTAAAGCCACGCGTTTTTACGCAGCCGCTGTCATCATTTTATTCCTTTACTGATTCACTGAAACGCGATGATATTTTAATACAAAACACGATTATTCGTTGCGAACTGCTTCAGGCAGATCAGTCGTTAGCTGCGGCAACTGGCTATCCGGTTGGTACAGCATTTCATAAACTGGTGCGATTGCGTTCAGCAAAAGAGTATCCGTTGATGCTGGAAAATACATACTTGCCACAAAGTCGTTTTCTGGCTTTAGATATTGAAATACTTTCGCATGGCTCGCTCTATGAATTTCTAAAATCTCGTTATGGATTCCATGTGGAGCGTGCAACCGAACGTTTTAGACCTGTCATGCCGCGTTCTGATGAACGGTCATTATTAAAAATTTCAGCCAATACGCCTTGTATTCTGTTAGAGCGTTTCAGTTATGAAAATAATATATTAAGCGAATATACAAAAAGCATTGTACGTGGAGACAAGTATACATTTCAAATCGAACTAAATAATACAGTGGAATAATCCGTCCCAGCTTGGGACAGATTATTCCAAAATCAAAATTAACGGCCAGAGGCATAATACCTCTGGCCGTTC
>CAYSYT010000077.1:0-6652 GCA_964435195.1 uncultured Christensenella sp.
ATATATAATAAGAAAAAATAAAAAGTAACAAAAACAAAAGCGTTTTTTTGCTATGAAACAAAACTATTCGGGCGATTTTTCATACAACGTGTAATTTTTGCGCTGTCCCGTCGAGTCAAACTCAAACGGTATATCGCAAGATATAACGAACGTTTTATCTTCGTTTTTTACTACGTCCTTTATGCTTTCTTTATCTGAATAAGTAAATACGTAAAATCCTAAATCTTGTATCAATAACGATAACCGGGTATATATCTTACTTAACCGTTTCGACGTAGATTCCTTCTTGTTAAGTATTCGTTCTTCCAACCGGGCTTGAATTTTTTCCAAAAAGACGGGTGTTAAAACCTTCCTTCGTTTGGTCAAACACCTATTCGACGACGTTACGCTCCTAAACCCTAAAAAGACCTCTCCCGTCCGTTGTTCGTCCGCTATAATGGTCAAATCGAAATACTGCCTTGAGAGGCTCAGAACCTCATTTTTTACCTTTAATTTGTGTACGTCCTTCTTTTCGTCTGCAGGAATTCTCGACCAAGAATTCGGCAAATGCAACGCAAGTTCCGTGAGCCCGCAAGAAAACCCCGACGCTAACCGCTTTACTTTGTCTAAATAATCCATCGAAAATGGGTAATTCTTTTTGCCCTCGTAGATTATCTCGAAATTCGCCATTAAGTGCGGTATATACGTATTATCGCGCTCGAAATAGTCGAAACTGTCTTTTAATACCTTAAAATCTACGTCGTCTTTAAGCATTGACGAATACGGACATTTTAGGTAGTACGCAAGGCGCATTGCCCTATCTTTCGCACAGGCGACGAACAACGTTTCGTACGCCGTGTTCAGAGTCTTTCCGACTCCTTCGGTTCCTTCATACATTCGTTTACAACCGCCGTACAACACAACCTCATCGTCGTGCTTCGACGTCAGAAACGTAAATTTGATTAAGTTCAAATCTTTGAAAAACTGACGGAACACGAACCAAAACAACAGGCATACGGGTATTATTTGCCAACGAAACGACTTAAACCCCCACAACGTAAAGTAATCTAATTCGTACGCCAGCGTATCGAGGCTGAAAAACCCGAAAAACAAGCCGAATAATATCGCCGTCCAAACGATATTATATACCCAGATTTTCCACACGCGCCGAAACAACGTCGGCGCGTATAGTCTGTTATCCTTTTTTTCGCCGGGCATTATCTTTTACGCTTAAACATACTTGCGATTATTACCGCTATCGCTATAATACAAACGGTACCCGATACCGATACGCCTAAATTCGATTGCAAGAAATCCGAAACGGTATCGCCCGCACCGTTTAACCATTCGCCCAAATTAAACGAATTATCGTCAACGTTGCCGTCAACGGCATCGCCCTCCGGCGCGGTTAAAAGTTTTATAGTGCCGTTCGAAACAGCTTTATACACCCTTTCGTCAAGTTTTAACAGTCCTAACGCGGCGGTATATTCCGAACCCGGATTTACGTAAATATCGACGTAATTATCCGACGCGCCTAATTCGTTATTTATGTTACCGACGATTATTCCTTTTCCGCTTGTAAGCCCGGACGTTGCGTCGCTACCGCAATAATACACCGACACGGTTACTGTGTTCGCCTCGAAAAAATCGACTTTAATAACTGTCGTTACTTCACTTGATTTGAAATTATCTTTATCGCAAGATATAATAACGTCGCTTTTTAACGGGTCGGTTTGGTATATTCGCAAAAATTTACCCGCTAACGTTTGTCCGCTTTCGCCGAATTCGAAATCCGATTCAACGTATTTAGTCGTGTCGGGCATATCTTCCGACAATGATATAATCAACGTTGACGTGTCGTCTTCACCCGTGCTTGCGTACGTGTTTTTCACACTCAAAAAGCACGTCAACGCCGTTATGCCTGCCATAATCCCCGCAAAAATCATAAATATTTTGCCTTTTAGCTGTTCCATTTTTTATGCTCCTTTCGTTATTTTTTCCGTTTTTTATTACTCTTTTTAGCGGTACTAACCCCGCCGAATTTTATATTTATAATTACGTAAAGTATTCCGACAACTACCGCCGATACGAGTATCGCGTTTAATCCGCCGTTCCCCGTCAACATTCCCCACACGTCCGTAAATATACCCTTGCCGAAATTCCATATTCCGACGACTACCGCTTGTCCGTTATTTAATATAGCGCCTTGCGTGTCGTCGGCGTCCGTTTGTCCGCCTTCGCCTATTACCGCTTCCGCCGCGCCGTCCGAGTAGAACATATAATACGTTGCCTTCGTGTTCCCGGTTACGTTCGCCAGCGTGTTTCCCCACGCTTTTTCGAGCCAGCCGTAATTATATTCGTCAAGTAATTTATTATACGTCGCTGCGCTTATAACGTCTTCGTATGAAAAATTCTTTACCACGCCGACCGACGACGTCTCGATATCGAACATTTCCACGAACAACATATCGAACGTCATTGTCGTAGGTATCGTTATAAACCCGAAATACCCGTAAATTTCGTCGTATTTCATTCCCGCAAGTTGCGGATATTCGTTTAACATTTTCGAAAACACGTATTCGTACAAACCTTCCGAAAACACACCGTCTTCGACAAATTTATAATACGACTGACGGTAGTTCGAATTGATATCTAAAAAGTAATCGACGTAATTCCCGTCGGTCGTCATCGAGCGTAACCACCGCAATTTTAAATAATACCCTTCGTACAAGTCTTCCGACGAATTGTACCGGAATTCGTACATAGCCGAATTGAATACTTTAAAATCGCCTTTATTTAACGCCCCGCCGACGTCGTCGATAAATACGCCTTGACTTAATACCGGTACTTTTACCGTTTTCGTTACCGCTTTGGCGAACGGCGTCCCTTCGATTTCTTCAAGATATCTGACTTTTACCGTTTGTATCGAACCTTCGTTTAATAGACTCTGCGCATATTCTAAATCTCCGACTTCGTCTTCCAACGTGCCCGCCTCGTTCATTAAGGTGAGTACGTCGTATATCGAACGTACCGACGAATGTACTTTACCCGACAACGTTTCGTATTCGTCCTTAAAAATTCCCGTCCACGTCAGTTTTGTGTACGAATATTCGTATTCGACGTAATACTGACTGTACGGGCTGTTCGGTTTTATCACGACTTCGAATCCCGTTATATCCGCCGTACTCGTCACCCTTGTGACTTTAACGTCTTTATACCCTTCTTTGGTCGTGTCCGTATACTCGATATCGGCAGGAATTAAATGAGTATATCCGTAACCGGTTATTTCTAATTCGCCCGGCGTTACCGTTATTCTTTCGTTATAATACGATAATTGTTTTTTTCCGACCTTGTGTAACAACGAATTCCCGTTTTCCTGCCACCACAAATAGTACTCCGCCATCGGAGTTGCCGTCGTTCCGTCGGCGTTTACTCTGTACACAGTGAACTTTTGCTCTTGCGTGGGCGCGATATACGTCCCCCACCAGTTATTTGTCGGCGAATAACCTTTTAATTCCGCAATGTCCGGATTGTTCAACTTCAACGTAAATCTCATACCCTCGCAATCCCGAGTAATCGACGAACCCTTTATAAACCCGAAATTGTCGTCGCTTATGGCGTCGGTCGACGACGGAACGCTTACCGTCGACGCGTTCGCTAAACGTGTTCCGCTATTTAAAATCACAAACAGCGCCGTTACCACCGTTAACAGCGCGATTAAAAAGATTAACGTTCCCTTTCGTCTTTCCTTCGTCATTTCTTTCACCTCATTCAAACTTTCGCATTAGCCATTCGCCCGCAATTAATATCTTTTCTATCGCTTTTACGCCGAATTTGACGATTAACCATACGATTAGTAACGATATGAGTTGCGATGCTAACCCGCCGCTAAATCCCGACAGTAACTCGAACAACTTCGGAATCACCGCCAGGATTTTTCGCGACAGATTAAGGCACATTTGAAATATGCCGTACGTCGCCATTATTCGACGACTGCAACAACCGACGCTTCGGTGTCGGTTTGGTCTTCCGTCTTATCGCCGACCCAACCGCTTACCGTTTGACCGATTATGAGTACAGACGCCACAATGCCCAAAATCAACCCGATTTTTTTAGCCCAACCTTTCATTTTCTTGCGCTCCTTTTTTTTATTTCCCCGGTCAGACTTGCACTGACTTGACGGCGTTCCCGTCGGGAATATATCGACGCGAAATTCTTCATCCCGCGTCAACAGGAGAAAAAAGAAAAAATTATGAGTTGAATATATCTTCCGACATGCCGAAATATTCGGCATGTCGTTCGATTACTTCTTTCGGCGGATACCATTTCCGCGTTAACATTTTCGATACGCTTTGCTGCGATATCCCTATCGCGCGACCTAAATAGTCTTGCGTCAACCGTCTTTCCTTCATTAGTCTTTTTAACGTCTTAACAAAATGGCTCTCTTGCATTTCCGTTTCGTATAACAATTCTTCTCTTTTTAACTCCAACGGCAAAAACTTATTCAGCCATTCAGCCGTTTTTCTCGCACTCTTAAACGATTTGTATATCGTCTTTCCCGTGTTTGTGTTGTGATACGTCATTCGAAAACAGTTTCGCGACGTTCTTACAACCGTTATTACGGTTAGATTCTTCTTTACCTTTTGGCGGTACAGTAAGTAGTTGTGTTCCGAATAATCCATACTTAGCGAATAATTACTCTTGACTTCCATACTTAACAGGTGCCAAAACCAATGAACCCGCCCGCCCTTCGGTCCTTCGTTCATAACGCGATTTTTCTAACGGTTTTCTTCGGTTCGTAAAACTCGATTTTTACGTATTCTACAAGTGCGATTATTCCTTCTTTCTTTAATTCGCGCTTTAATTCCCGCGATTCGAACTCGTTTCGGAACCATACCGATATTAACCCGCTTTTTTGTTCGTGTACGTTACTTTGTATTGTTGATAAATCGAACTTACTTTTTTCATTTTCCCATTTCTCCTTTTTTCCACCTTGGTGGATTATTTAAAAGTATAATCCACTTTGTTGGATTTGTCAATCACTAAAGTGGATTTTTGTTAAAATATTTTTATGATAGAGTTTGGAAAAAAAGTTAGAACATTAAGAAAAGAAAAAAAAATATCTATAATAGAATTGTCAAAATCTATCGGATATTCAAAATCAATTATAAATTATTGGGAAAATGGAAAAAAAGAACCTACATTTTCCGCAATAGTTTCACTATGTAAATTTTTCGACGTATCAGCGGATTATCTTTTAGGTCTTTCCGATTATTGAAAACCAAAAAGAATTATAATCTTGATTGAATTTTAATAAAAAATTTGACAACATATGCAAATAATGATATAATTTGTGTATAATATTTTAGGAGGTATTTTTATGCAAAGTATAATTAGACCGTCAGCCGATTTGCGTAATAAATACGGTGAACTTTCAAAACTCACAAAAGAAGAACGCAAACCGATTGCAATTACCGTAAACGGTAGAGAAGATACAATTTTAATAAGTCATGCCCTATACGTTCAACAAATGGAAGAACTTGAACTACTTAAAGCGATTGCCGAAGCCGAACAAGATTTTGAAGAAGGTCGTTTCGATTCGTCCGAAAACGTCTTTGAAAACTTGCGAGGAGAATTAAAAACGCGTTATGGGTTATAAAATCATTTTCAGTTCAAAAGCGACGGAAGATTTGCAAAATATTCTTATTTATATCGCGGAAACAAATTCCCCCACCGTCGCTTTTAATTACGTTGACAAAATCGAACAGACTATCGACAAGTTAAAGGATTTTCCTTTAATGGGTAAAATTCCGCTGTTACGTCATTTACAATTACAAAATTTTAGAGTTATTGCCGTTGACAGTCATTTGGTATATTACAAGGTTGATGAAAAAAACAACGTTATAAAAATCTATTCAATCAAACACGGTAGACAACAAAATTAAAGTAAAAATATGATTGTACCTAAAATAAAAAACGTAAAGCCGTCAAACGGATTTAATTTACTTGTTACGTTTGACAACGGCACGATTAAAGAATTCGACGTCGAGCCGTATATCAAGGATTTTAAAGCCTTTTCCCCGATTAAAAACAAAACTTTGTTCGATAAAGTTTACGTTGACGCGTTCGGTTTTTCTATCGCGTGGAATGAAGATATAGATATTGACCGCTACGACGTTTGGGAATTCGGGCAAGTATTAGTTAATTAAAAAGGGCGAATCGCCCTTTTTCTTTTTCATAGCCCGCGGATTGCACGTTGTTTTCAAAATTTTTGGCTTATCGGCTTGTTTCCGTTCGAATTTATTCCTTTCACGCGCGCGTGCGCGCGACATCTTTTAGTACTTTATTTTTTTTCTTTTAAAAATTCTATCCTTGTGCCAAAAATTTTTACACTATATCACCCTATAAAGATTTTTTACAGGGGGTATCAAGTTTTTTTACACTATATTTTTATATAGTATCAAAATTTTTTATAGGTTTTTTCGCGCATATAGTGTAAAGTTTTTTTCACTTTCAAAAAAACGACCGATTTTGAAAAAATCTTTACACTATATTTTTAAAGTCATCGAAAATCGGGCAGAGTAAAAATTCTTTATAGGTTTTGCCCGTTTTTATATAGAATAAAGTTTTTTATTTTTCCGATATAGAGTAAAAAAAATTTATTGTATATACT
>CAYSYT010000078.1:0-6624 GCA_964435195.1 uncultured Christensenella sp.
AAAAAATAAGCACGATTATTCTATCAAAATAACCGTGCTTATTTGTGTTGCCACGAAGAAATTGATAGAAAGTGAAACCACTTCAAAACAGCAGTTTTTGGGGTGGATTTTTGATTTTTGCGGGGTGTCGCACTCAAAAAATGGGGTGTCCGCTGTCGAGTGGGGTGTCACTCGAAGAAAAAATGGGGTGTTCGAGAAAATTTCAGGAGAATTTCGATTTGAAGTTGCTCATTCTGCACCCTCTCGGAAATCCCGAAGTTCTGCGAATCAGAAGTGGAGAAAATCCGAAAAAGCCCGTTTTTCGTATGAGCAAATTGTAAGTATGAGTAAAATGTAGGTGTGAACTGCCGGACTTGTTCACAGAATTATATTGAATAAAAGCCGTTTTTGTGGTATAATTATTTATCAAGCATTTTGGGGGTGGAGACGATGGTTCGAGAACTTATGCACGACCCGATATTCCTCGCGGGCAAATCCGAGGAAGCGACAAAAGAAGATATCGGGGTTGCCAATGATCTCCTTGAGACTTTGATGGCTCACCGTGAGTCGTGCGTTGGAATGGCTGCGAATATGATCGGTGTTCGGAAACGCATCATAGCCTTCCTTGACGAAAGCGGACGAACCCCAACATACACAGTAATGCTCAACCCGGTCATCCTCAAAAAGGATAAGCCCTACGATACTGAAGAGGGGTGTTTGTCTCTGCTCGGCGGTCCCCGTAAGTGCAAGAGATATCAGACCATTAAGGTTCAATATCAGACCTTGGAAATGCAGACCCGCACCAAAAACTATGAAGGGTGGACGGCGCAGATTATTCAGCACGAAGTCGACCATTGCAACGGGGTGCTGATCTAATCGATAAATAAGAATTTGTATGGAAGAGAGAATGAATATATTTTATACAAGTGAGCGAGGCGTATGGCGAGATTGGCTTGCAGCGCACTTTGAAACAGAAAAAGAAATATGGTTTGTGTTCCCAATGAAGGAATCCGGCGATAAAGCACTTTCATATAACGACACAGTAGAAGAAGCACTTTGCTTCGGTTGGATAGATAGCACCATTAAACACATAGACCCTACGCATCGTGCGCAGCGGTTTACACCAAGAAAGAAAGGCAGTCCATATTCACGCCCGAATATTGAACGACTGATTTGGCTTGACGAACAAGGGTTGATTCACCCGAAGGTGAGAGATGATGTATTGCCCATTATTCATGCGCCATACATATTCCCAAACGATATACTTGATGTGATAAAAGCAGATACAGTTGCGTGGGAAAATTACGAAAAAATGTCCGATCCGTATAAACGCATTCGCATTGCTTATATTGATGCAGCAAGAAAACGTCCCGATGAGTTCAAAAAACGCATTGAAAGTTTTATTAAAAAGACTCACGAAGGAAAGTTGATAGTAGGGTTTGGCGGAATAGAAAAGTACTACATTTAATAATCAAATTCCAATTTGTCGGGGAGAGGGGTTAATGAAAAAACAAGACTTTTTGAACTACTGCACAGAAACATACGGAACAGCCCCCGACCATCCCTTTGAGGATGATTTCGTTACAACTGTACTTCGGCATTCCGATACACGCAAATGGTATGGCATCGTTATGAAGGTGTCCCGTCGCAAGTTCGGTTTTGACAGCGACGAGTTGATTGACGTTGTGAATATGAAACTTCCCGTGGAGATGTTCGGCTCTTTCGGCAAGGAGGACGGTGTTCATCCGGCGTATCATATGAATAAGCTTCATTGGATTTCGGTGCTTCTCCCGGACGCACCCGACGATGTGGTGAAGTTTTTAATAAATGTGAGCTTTGAGGCTACGAAGAACAAACGAAGAAAAGAAACAAAATGATGATAGTGTAAGATAAAACACTCGGCAAGGAGGTAAAAATGCCATTACAAATTATACGGCAAGACATCACCAAGATGAAAGTCGATGCCATTGTAAACACAACAAATGAAGAAATGGTTGGTTATAGTGGCGTTGACCTCGCCGTGCATACCATAGCCGGTCCCGAGTTGGATGCGGAATGTGCGACTCTGCCCCCATTGGGTTTGGGACAAGCAAAGATGACACGCGGTTATAATTTGCCTTGCAAGTATGTAATTCATACTTCGGGGCCTGTTTGGTACGGTGGAACTTACGGTGAACGTGATATTTTGCGTTCGTGTTATGAGGAATCGTTAAAACTCGCTGTCGAGCGTGGCTGCCACTCCGTTGCGTTTCCGCTTATTAGTTCCGGTGTTTACTGCTATCCGAAAGACCAGGTGCTGAAGTTCGCCATCCAAATCATCACCGAGTTCTTGTTTGACCACGAGCTGAAGGTCTACCTCTGTGTGTTTGATAAAGAGTCCTATTCGTTCAGCCAGAAGCTGTTTGATGACATCCAGGCTTTTATCGATGACGATTATGTGGACGAACACGACGGGGACTTCTACGACGATTATGAGCTTCAAATAGAGGCGGACGAAGCTCCCAAATGCAAGCGGACTATTATCTCTGCTCCTACGATGGCACCTCTCGCCGAAGCATCGATGCACTCGGCAAAGGAAAATTCGCTGCGTGATTACCTCAAGCAAATGGATCGTAGCTTCCAAGAGATGCTGTTTGACTTGATTGACGAGAGCGGTATGACCGATGTTGAATGCTATAAGAGAGCCAACGTCGATAAGCGAATATTCTCAAAAATCAAGAGCAATAAGAATTATCGCCCGTCCAAGTCTACTGCGATTGCATTTGCAATTTCGCTTCGTCTTGATATGGACGCAACGCAAGAACTCCTTGCAACAGCGGGATACACCCTCTCCCGGAGCAATGTTTCCGATAAAATCATCCGCTATTTTATACATAACGGAAACTACGATATTTTTGAAATTAACGAGGCTCTGTTTGAATTCGACCAGGCGTTGCTCGGTAGTTTGTAAAGTCCCCCGCGAAGTGACCTTTTCATAAAAGGAAAGTTGTATAATGTGGTTGTAAAGCAGAAATGCGAAGCAATCACATTATTTTTTATGGAGGGTCAGACGATGACAAACGAAGCAAAGAAGGTAAATAACGGAATTACGGAGATGGTATTCATCATCGACAGAAGCGGATCTATGGCGGGGCTTGAGGCAGATACAATTGGCGGTTTTAATTCTATGATCGAGAAGCAGAAAGAGGAGGATGGCAAGGTTTATGTTTCCACCGTTCTGTTCAGCAACACTTCGAAGGTTATCCACGACCGTGTGGATTTGGCAAGGGTTGAGCCGTTAAACAGCAGACAGTACCGTGTTGGCGGATGCACCGCATTGCTCGATGCTATCGGCGGGGCAATTCATCACATTGGCAACGTTCACAAGTATGCTCGTCCCGAAGATGTTCCCGAAAAGACGATCTTCCTCATTACCACCGATGGTATGGAAAACGCAAGCCAGCAGTATTGTAGCGAAAAGGTCAAGCAGATGATTCGCCGCCAAGAAGAGCGTTACGGATGGGAGTTCGTATTTGTCGCAGCAAACATTGATGCAGTTGAAACCGCAGAGAGCATTGGTATAAGACGAGAAAGAGCCGCTAACTATCGCCAAGATGCGGAAGGCACGGAAATGCTCTATTGTGCGATGAGCGAAGCCGTGATGTCTTATCGTAAAGGTACGAAGGTAAGCGACGATTGGGCGCAGAATCTTGAGGGAGAGGGAGATATGGAATGATTGAGAAAATAAAAGCAGTTATGATCGGACACGCCGTGGGTGATGCTCTCGGTGTACCCGTAGAGTTTTGTAGCCGTGAAGAAATAGCGGAAAATCCCGTAACGGATATGAGAGGCTTTGGAACATATCCCGTTCCAGCCGGAGCGTGGTCGGATGATACGAGTATGTCTATCGCCGCTCTTGATAGTCTTGCGAAGGGCAAAGTTGACCTCGATGAGATTATGGGGAATTTCGTAGAGTGGGTGGAAAACGGAAAGTATACACCTACAGGGGAGCCCTTCGATATAGGAAGAACCTGCCTACAAGCCATCCGGGCATATCTGATTTGCCACAACACAAGCGAGTGTGGGCAGGTCGGTGAATACTCCAACGGGAACGGATCACTTATGAGAATACATCCGTTTGCCTTGTATGCTTTTGTCAAAGGCGGGACTCTCGTTAAGTCCTTGGATATCATCCGCGAGGGTTCAATTTTAACACACGCACACCCTCGTTCCATCTATGCTTGTGGTATTTATTCAATGGTGCTGTGGGAGTTGTTACGCGGTGCGGACAAGGCAAAAGTGATGGCTGAAATTGAGAACGCTTCTGTATTGTTCGATGGCATCTACCCCGAGGAAAGCGATCACTTTGAGTGGCTCTTCTATAACAAATTCTTATCCAAGAGCGAGGACGAAATCTCGGGTAGCGGTTATGTAGTACATACCCTTGAAGCTGCTTTGTGGTGTCTTTTGACAACTAACAGCTATAAGGAGTGCGTTTTGAAGGCGGTTAACCTTGGAGAGGACACCGATACCGTTGCTGCCATAGCGGGTGGTCTTGCCGGGGCTATGTACGGATACGATGCCATTCCCGAAGAATGGAGAAACACCTTGATTCGTAGAGAGTATATCGAGGAAATGTGCGAAAGAGCATATAAGGCTTGGTAAAATAAGTGGCAAGGATGATGAGTCCCTGCCACTTTTTCTTATACTGTCATTTTTCTTAAATCGGCTTCGGCTTTTTGGATGATATCGTCATAAGCGAGTATCTCATCAAGCGTGACAGGCTCGTAGCCCCAATGCATACAGCCGACGTTGTAGGCACGGGTATCAAAGCCGTTTGCAGAGAGAGAACGCTTTATAAGTTCCTCTTGCATACATTCCTCGGTGTTGTGGGAGTGTCCGTGCAAATGCACCGCCTGATAACGATGCCCGTTGTAAAACGGGATATAGTAGTGAGAGAGAATGACTCTTCGTTCCGAGCCGTCCGCTAATTTAACGCAAATATCGTCGTAGTCCTTCACACCCGCAAGTGCATTCTTGGCTTTGGCATTATGAAGGAAGCGGTCGTGGTTGCCTTTGATAAGTATAATCTGTCCGTTCAAACTTCTAATGAGAGCTTCGGCTGTGTCATTGCGGGTTTTCCAAATCATATCACCGAGGACATAGACAAGATCGCCTTTACCGACCTTTGCATTCCAACGGTGGATCAGTTCGGCATCCATCTCCTCAACGGTCTTAAATGGGCGTGTATCGAACCCTATTACATTTTCGTGACCCCAATGGGTGTCAGCGGTAAAGAAAACTTTTTGATTGCTCATATAGGTCACCTTCCTTTATTGCCTTTATTATACCATAACAATGCAAGATTTCTATTAATTTGCTACGGAATTATCGGTTTTTTCTTTGAACGGCTTTTCTTGGGTTTTCTGAAACCCCAAACATACTCGACAAATTCATCCCAATTGAGCATAAGTTGATCGTATACATCGATTTTTTCGGCATCGGACAGATTAACGTGGGAAAAGCGACACGGCTTGTCGTCTTTGGTGCGTTTGCGGTAGCAATCGTCCAAGAGGCGATCAAGCTCTCTGCGACCGATGTGTGGCTGCGTGTCGGTAATAATGCACTCCCACTCACTTTTCGCCCAGTAGTAGTATTGTGCCTGACATCGCAGCAATTCGGAGAACTCCTCCTTGGGAATATCCATCTTGAGGAGTTTTTCAACAGCGGTCATAAACGATCCGTGGCGAAAAACATTAAATATCCTCAAATCGCGGTTGTAGTTATAATCGTAAACGTTCCATACGAGATTTATTTCATTCGCCATTTTGACTCACTCTCCAAACATAGTCTACAAAGCGGTCCCAATTGGCGCGGAGTTGAGCATACACATCAATTCTGTATTTAGAATCAAGGTTCACATCGACCCTTTCAGGTAATGGTTCACCGGGTTTACGGTTGATGTGATACTCGTTAATAATACGCTCGATTTCCACCGAATCGATGTATGGGGGCCAAGAGGTGAAGATGGTTTCCCATTCGCACTTCGCCCAAAAGGAATAGTGTGCCTCACCGTCAAGCTCTTTTTCAAAACGCTCACGATCATATTTCCGTTCTATGAGCTTTTCAATATTCATACGGAACTCGACATCCTCAAAAACATTGAAGGCATGGAGCTTTCCCGTCGAATAGTTCTTAAGTATTACATTCCATTTCATTCTGAATAAAACTCCTTCATATCATCAAGTCTTAAACACGCCAGCCTGCCTTTTTCGAGGTAGGCATTTTGTTTTGCCGGAAAACCGCTACCACAGTCAATACCGATGGCTTCATCGCTGTGCCAAATGGTGAGCGGGTTGTCATCGTGAAAGCTGATTGTGGGGGTGTGTCCGAATACAAGAATAGAGCCTTCCGGCACGTAGTCGCATTCCGTCCATCGCTCCCAAACGCAAAACTCCGTAGGAGAATCGTAGTAACGGCGGTTTGTGCCATAATTCTCAAGGGGAGAACCGTGAACGAGCTTGTATTTCTTACCGTTCACCTCGACGTCGATGTTGAGAGGGAGCGAATTGAGGTAGTCGAATACCTCTTGCCGGATGGTTTTGCGGATGTGCTTCAAGTATTCGTGGGTTACCTTGCCACCGTTACTGTACCAAAGGCGTGTGG
>CAYSYT010000079.1:0-4666 GCA_964435195.1 uncultured Christensenella sp.
GATTTTACAGAACCTGAATTACGAATATTTCGCCAAGAATGTAATTTTACTGATGACGAATTACAAGTATTTAACCTAAAAGCTAAAAATAAATCTATTGTATATATTGCTATGGAATTAAATATATCAGAACCTCAAGTGTCAAAATTAACTGCCAGAATTAAAAAGAAAATATTGAAAGTAATTAAGGTTTTATAAAAATCGTATAATTTCTATATAAGAAGCGTATAAGTTACGCTTCTTTTTTTATGTTATAATTTAGTTAGAAAATAAAGAAAGGCAGTGATTATATGGTAAATATTAGTGAAGATTTGAATTTATTATTAAATAAAAATCCTAATATGTCAACAATTACTGCCTTTTTAATTTTAGCTAAAGGAGATAATTATAATGAATGGAATAAGTTACAATCCAATGATGTATCAACCCACATACTCACAAATAAACCCTTATTCTCAACAACAAATAAATAACAATATAAATACAAGTAATTTAACTTGGGTACAGGGTATTGAGGGTGCAAAAGGTTATCAGATATCGCCTAATAGCAAAGCTGTATTATTAGACAGTGAGCAAAATAGAATGTATATAAAAACAAGCGATGATATTGGTATGTGTAATTTAAGAATATTTGATTTTGTAGAAGTAACAGAAACATCATCTACACATAATACAGTTGCACAAAATGTTGATTTATCAAATTATGTCACAAGAGATGAATTAAATACAATTATATCATCTATAAGAGGAGGAAATAATAATGAGCAACCTATATCAACAGATAAATCCGCAAAATCAAATAAATCCACAATTACAAAATAATCAAGGAATACAACAGATAATAAATATGGCAAAAAGTGGTGGAAATCCAATGCAAATGATACAATCAATAGCAGGACAAAATCCACAAATGCAAAATATGATGAATATATTAAATAGTGGTAAAATGAGTCCAAAACAATTATTTATGAATATGGCTAATCAAAAAGGAATAAATCCTAATGAAATAATAAATATGTTAAAATAGTATATTAAATCTATTAGCGTACGGAATAGATTTTTTATAAATAAATTTATAAAGGAGATATAATACTATGAACGAAGGCACAGGTTTATCCGCTTCTGATGTTGCTTTGTTGAACAGAGATAACGGAATGGGTTGGGGTGACGGTTCATTTATGTGGATTTTTGCACTTCTTATTCTTTTCTGGGGTGGAAACGGTTGGGGAAACCGTGGAAATGGAGTAACAGAAGCAGATTTATGCAATGCAAATTCTTTTAATGAACTTAAAAATTCAGTAGGTAGATTAAGCGACCAGACAGCTAATATGTATACAGGTTTGCAGAATGGTTTATCTAATCTGGGTTATACTAACCTTGAAAACTTTAATGCAACACAAAGACAGATCGCTGACTGCTGCTGCACTACTCAAAGAAACATTGATGGAGTTAAATTTGATATGGCTAATTATACAGCCGCAATCAATGCTAACACAACTGCACAAACACAGAAAATTCTTGATACATTGTGTCAAAACAAAATTGAAGCACAGGCTCAAAGAATTAGCCAGCTTGAACTTCAGCAGGCTATGTGTGGTGTAGTTAGATACCCACAAGCAACAACTTATACCGCAGGTGTAAATCCTTATTTCACTAATGGTTGTGGCTGTTGTGCAACAGTTTAATAATGTAATTGAGCGTATATAGTACGCCTAATAAATAAGGGTGTATGAAATATTACACCCTTTAATTTTTATAATAAAGGAGATTTTTATAATGTTAGAAACATATTCACAAAACATATCAGTATTAACGAATACAGCAATACCATTTAACAATACACCTATTGAAAAAGGTTGCACATCAATAAAAACAGATACAAACACGATTGCGTTAAATCGTGAGGGCGTTTATATGGTATCATTTGACGCCTCTGCTTCAGCTTCAACAGTTGCAGGTGATATAAAAGTGCAATTAACAAAAGACGGAACATTTATACCACAAGCAATAGCAGTAAATAGTTCAACTGCTTCTACTGATATTGAAAGTCTGTCATTTGTAACTCTTGTGCAGGTAAATAGAAATAATTCGTGTAGATGTAGTGATACACCTGTTATTTTAAGATTTATTAACACAGGAATACCCGCAACATACACACAAGCTAATGTTGTTATAACAAAAATTTGCTAATGAATAATCAAAATGAAAATGAAAACCTTGATTTTTTAGATATAATAACTTTAATGTCATTCTTTTTGCAAATAACTAATCAGAATAAATTCTTTGATATTCACGATGTGCAAGAAGATAATAACAGAATAATTGGAGTTATACAAGAACATTTAGAAAATCAAGACAAAAAGATTGATTATATTATAAGCAGATTGGAGGGTAAATAATGACACTTGACGAAATATATAGTGAATTAGCGGCACATAAAATAAAAGGTATGATGATACACGAAAACCTTGCTAATTATTATGATTTTTTAGGATTAAAAGGTTATAAAAGATGTCACGAATATCATTTTTTAGATGAAACTAAATCATTTAGAGAATTAAACAGATATTTTATAAATCATCATAATAAACTAATTCCTGAAAAGGATATTGAACCTATTGAAATTATTCCTGCAAGTTGGTATAAAGCAACAAGAATGGAAGTTGATAATAATACCAAACGAAATGCCATTAAAAACGGTATGAATATATGGCATAATTGGGAAAAAGAAACTAAAAAATTATATGAAAAAATGTATCAAGAATTATTAAATATCAATGAGGTTGCTTCTGCAATGTTTATAAAATGTAGTATTTGTGATGTTGATAAAGAGTTAAAAACGGCTGAAAGATATATGTTAAATAAAATGGCAATAGACTATGACTTAGCAGTTATAATTCCAGAACAACACGAAATGCACGAAAAATATAAATGTAAAATGGAAAAATTATATGAACATTGATGAGATTAAAAACACCATTGCAGAATTGGAACAAGGTGAAACATCATTTTCTAATTGTCAAAAATTAGCAAATTTATATATTGTAATGCAAAATCTAAATAAGCAAGATAATTATTCAGTAGATAAAGTCATTACAGAATATAATGATATTTTACCTATGTATTCAGAGTATTGTAACATAAAACAAAAATTTCAATTAAACGAAGTAACCGAAAAAGCAGTTGAAAATGCTATTGATAGTGTTACAAAAGAGATAAAGGAATTTATACAAATTCTTTATAGTAACACCAATTCAGAATATGAAAGAAATAGTATATCAACAATGCTAATTGACTTAAAGGCACTCTTTTGAGTGTCTTTTTGTTTATTTTATACAAAAAATCTTTTTACATTTTGTATAAAATTTTATTAAAAAACACTTTACAAATTAAAAATAATGTGTTATAATATTAAATGTAAACAAGATGTGTTTATAAAGTGTAAGACATTATATCACTATAAAGAAGTATGTACAGTAATGGGTATAAATAACAGTCCTAGCTGCGTGAAGCACACACGGTAACAAGAGTTGTCCATATAAGCTTTAGAAATTTTTTCTTATATGAGGGCTGCGATTGGCAACATAGATTAGGGTAAAAATTAATGTTGTAGTCAAACCCTTAGACTTAAAAAAGGGCGGCGGCTTGTGAGGGTAAACAATCCCTCACAAGAGAGGCAACAAATACAAAATATAGAAAGAGGTTATTTATTGTGACAAGACAAGAAAAATATCCAGAAACATCTACATTTCATTACTATAATGCAAACCCTAAAAATAAAATAACAGGTGATTGTTGGGTTAGAGCAATATGCACAGCTTTAACAATTCCATATGAACAAGTAGTTATGGAAATGGCAGAATTGCATTGTAAGACAGGCAAAGATTGTCCTATTGATGAATATTTAAAAAATAAGGGTTGGGTAAAGCACGCGCAACCTCGAAAACCAGATAACACAAAGTTTACAGGAAAAGAGTTTTGCACACAATTAAATAAAGATATATGTGCAGTAGGTAAATCAGTTATCGCTAATATTGGAGGGCATCATATTGTATGTATTAAAGAACATAATATAGGCTTCAAAGTTCACGACATTTGGGATAGCACGGATAAATGTATCGGCAATTATTGGACTAAATTATAAAGGAGAATTATAATGAAATGTAAATGTATACAACCAGATTGGGAAATAGTGCATAAACAACAAATTAACTCGGGTAAAAATTTTGGAAAAATGCAATATACACTATACTGCTATAAATGCTCAGCTATGTGGAAAACTACTGCAGATTATGCTACTAAATTAGAGGAAAAAGTAAATGATAAATATAACAATTAAAAAATCAAAATTAAATAATTTA
This sequence comes from uncultured Christensenella sp., assembly GCA_964435195.1. Taxonomy (GTDB): domain Bacteria; phylum Bacillota; class Clostridia; order Christensenellales; family Borkfalkiaceae; genus UBA1259. The sequence goes on from CAYSYT010000079.1 coordinate 4,362, forward strand.
GAAAAATTATCTGCTTTTGTATCTTTTAATTATGATGAACAATTAGTAAATTTAATGCGTTCATTACCAATTAGATTTTATCATAAAGATACAAGAGAATGGGAAATACCAACAGATAAAATAGAGTATGTAAAACAACATACCTCTAAAATCGTTAAAATTAACGGTATAAGCAAGTTAAATAAAAATGATACTAACTATATACCTAAAGAGTTTTCGTTCGTTACAGAACCATTTACACATCAAATAGAGGGTATTAACTATGGTTTATCTCACACTCATTGGATTTTGGGTGATGAAATGGG
>CAYSYT010000079.1:4766-6280 GCA_964435195.1 uncultured Christensenella sp.
AAATATAATTATAAACATTGTTTAATTATATGTGGAGTAAATGGCTTAAAATGGAATTGGTATTATGAAGTATTAAAACATTCAAATGAGAGTGCTTGGATTTTAGGGCAAAGAACAAAAAATAATAAGACAACTATTAAAAGCAACAAAGAGAAATTAGAGGATTTACAACACATAAATAACATTGATAGTTATTTTATTATAACAAATGTAGAAAGTCTGCGTAATAATGACATAACAAAAGAATTAAAAAAATTATGCAAAAACAAAACAATAAATATGATAGCAGTTGATGAGTGCCATAAATGTGCAAATCCTACATCACAACAAAGTAAAGGTTTACTTGAACTTAAAGCAGAAAATCAAATTGCAATGTCAGGTACACCACTAATGAATAAGCCAACAGACTTATATACACCATTAAAATGGTTGGGATATGAAAGCCACGCATTTTATCAATTTCAAAAACATTATTGTATTTATGGTGGTTTTGGCGGCTATGAAGTTATAGGTTATAAAAACCTTGACGAACTGCAAGAGAAATTGAATAAAATAATGTTAAGAAGATTAAAAGAAGATGTTTTAGATTTACCAGAAAAAATATATATTGATGAATATGTTGAATTAACAAAAAATCAACAAAAGATATATAATGAAGTTTATAAAAAGGTAAAAGAAAACATTGATAAAATAAGAATAGCACCAAATCCGCTTGCTCAACTAATAAGATTAAGACAAGCAACAGGATATACAGGTATATTATCAAGTACAATTTGCGAAAGTGCTAAAATTGACAGACTTAAAGAATTAGTTGAGGAACATACTAATAATAATCAAAAAGTCGTTATTTTTAGTAATTGGACACAAATGACTGATATTATATATAAAGAATTAAAGCAATATAAACCAGCTTTAATCACGGGCGACATAAATACCGATGAAAGAACAATACAAGAGAATAAATTTCAAAATGATAAGTCTTGTAAGGTTATTATAGGTACTATTGGAGCGATGGGAACAGGTATTACATTAACGGCTGGAACAGTTGTAATATTTATGGACGAACCTTGGACAAAAGCAAACTATGAACAAGCAGTTGATAGATGCCATAGAATAGGAGCGAAAGACAATATTACAATTTATACACTTATTGCAAAGAATACACTTGATGAGCGTATTCACGAAATCGTATATAAGAAAGGAGTATTATCAAATGTGTTAGTTGACGGACAAATTCAAGGAAATAAATTAGAAGTATTAAATTATTTATTAAATTAAGGAGATGATAATTTGAACGAAGTTAGAAAAGACAAAAAAGGCAGAGTATTAAATAATTATGAATATCAGTTGTCGAGCGGTATTTATTTTTATTTATACTATGATGAACAAGGAAAAGCAAAACGAGAATATGCGTGGAGATTAGAACCTACTGACAAAACACCCAAAAACAAGGCAGAAACATTAAGTTTGAGAGAAAAGGAGGAGTATATTATAAATGACAGAATAGATGAATT
>CAYSYT010000080.1:0-6196 GCA_964435195.1 uncultured Christensenella sp.
TTCTTCATTTTTGTTAAAAACCTCCTGTTATTTTTAGTGATGCGGTTGCCAAACCCTCACTATTATATCACGAGGTTTTTATTTACTGAAGTGTTTTTCTCCACCAGTAGAACTGGGGGTTGATTTACGCTTGAAGCTCCAACGACAAAAACGCCCGAAACTGTATTGTTGTAGTTTCAGGCGTTTTAAGGCTGATTTTCGCCGTCAAATTTTAATTTGTAATAGAAAAGTGAAATCTTGTCTGCAAAGTTTACAACTTCACAGCATTTCAAACACGAAGCACAAAACTTTTATTTTTGCGAATAATCCGTATGAATTTTGAATATTTTGCCTAACGGCAAAATATTTGCTTCTGTTAATTTTTATATTATTTGCCGAGTTCGACTATTTTTCCCGTCTTACGACTTTCTTCTGCTGCATATACAATCAAATGACCGTTAACTGAATCGTCAATTTTAGTAATAGAAACAGACTCACTTTCACCCGCAAAAAAACGTACCGCATCGTACATTAAAGCAAAATCGCCACCGCCGTGTCCACCGTATTTGCCTTTATCAATAACTAATTCCGAAACGTCAATCAGTTCTTCGGAAGGCTCGTATTTACCGTCGTTCCAGTTAAAACGAATCAATCTAAATTTTTGCGTATCGGCAAACCCCTCTATCTCTCCTTCTGTACCTATAACGTGTATCCATCTGCCGGGAATAGAAGTACCGCCTATCATCATTAAAGTTGCCAGCGAACCGTTAGCAAACTCCACTCTTACTGTTTGTCGGTCAACAATATCTCCGCCGGAATTATACGCGCACTTTCCGTAAGTATTATGTTTAAGCCATTCTGCTTTTTCTTCCTTGGTAATACCGTCAACCGGCTTGCCCATATCACGCCAAGTTTGAAAAGGCATATAATCCTTTTCCAAATGTGTTTTTTGCGCCGAATACATACAAGTCTCGGTATGCGGACAGTTGTAGCAATATTCCGTCACCCCGTCGGGAGCGTTTTTCTTTATGAACAAAGAACGAGAACCGAAACTCGACACTCTTTTAGGGGTAGTTTCGCCGTTAAGCCAACACATAAGGTCGGTATCGTGGCAACATTTAGCAAGCAAAAATCCCGAACCACAACGTGCTTCACTGTTCCATTTACCACGGACGTAAGAATCGAGAAAATGATATTTTGCTACGTGCTCGTTCATTTCCATACTCATCACCTTCCCGATTTTTCCGTCGTTGATGGCGTTTTTAATAACGAGATAGAATGGAGAATAACGCAAAACGTGGCAAACCAACATTTTTATTCCTTTATCTTTCGCCGCACGTTCGATTTCTAAAAGTTCTTCTTTTTTTGAGGTGATAGGCTTTTCCAAAATCAAATTATAGCCTGCGTTTATCAACTTCATAGCCGTTTCAAAATGCATTACATCCATGGTTGCGTCTACCACGAAATCACATTCGATTTTACGGGAAATAAACTCGTCCAAATCGGAAAATCTGTTTTCTTTTTTAACTCCGTATTTTTCAGATGCTTCGTCAAGCGCAACCTTAAACGGATCAACTACGGCGACGATTTCCAACTCCTTTTTGGCAGAATCCAAAGAATAATCGCAATAAATTTGACCACGGTTACCTGCTCCGACGAGAGCCGCTTTTAATACTTTCATTTTATGCTCCTTTTATCCGTAAAACGTATTTAATATCGTTTATTCCACCTGTAAAATCTCGTAAATATGCAACTTATCCACCGTAACGGAAACAGTACTGTCGGCGTAATCGAAGTCTAAAACCTTACTTGACGGTTGCAACGTGATTTTTGCGGGCTTTTTATCGCATTTAATCTTTAAGGTTAAATCGCAAATAGGCACAATTTCGTCATACACCATAGGAACAGGTGCGTTATGCCTGCCGCCGTCATTGATAAGATGTATCTATTTTTTATTTTCGTCTTTGGATATTATAACGTCTACCAAATGCGTACCTATCGGTTGAACGATAGGCGTTTCGTCAACGGCAAGACGAGTAAAATCGCGAATTACAATCGGTTTTCTGTTATCGTAAGATTTACCTACGGCAAACGGAACAAAAGTAATTCTGCCCTTTCCGTAAGATTTACGCGCAACGGAAATAAAATTTTCCGCGTCGGGATTATAATAATCGGAAATCCCGTAATAGCCGCGAGCAGCAACGTCACAATCTTTTTCGTCAAGCAAACACAAGCCCGTTTTACATTCAACGAAACGTTCGCCGTTTTCAATCACGAAATCGGCTTCGCCCGTAATCGGCATAATTTGTATATTTCCTAAATCGCCGTACCCCCCACCCCGCTCATATGATTAAAACTGAAACCCTCTATCGTATTTTGACAATAATTATACCCGGTAGTATTATCGCCGCCTGTTACCGTATCGGGAGACAGTTGAACCATTCCGAAAGGAAAACACGCGCTGGGATGCGTTTTCCCGCCCCCATGAAAACTCGAATCCTGCTCATCGCCAACAGTTCCGATTATTGTATCCACGTATTTGATTTTTTCCATATGAATTCTCCGTTAGACATATTTTATCAGTTGAATTTTTTTTGAGTATTTTAAAATGGTTAACTTGTGTAATTTATTTCGATTCTTTCTTACGATTATATAAATATCACCAAAACAAGTCAAATATTTTACTCAATTTTCATCGTTAAAAAAACAAACGAAAGTTTTTAACCCTAACATTATAAATTAAACGACGTTAAACACTATTGCCGCAATAGCGAAAACAGCTGCAAGTATAAGTTTTAACGTTAATTTCTCTTTTAACACAATCGAAGCTGAAATAACGCTTATCACATTCAAGGAAGAATACAACACGGTGTAAATCGTAAGATTAACGTTAGCGATTAACACTAAACTTGCAATGCTACACAAATTAGCCATAACGGTTTTTATTACGACAAGCATATAATCTTTTAATCCAAAACCGTGCATCAAGCATTTAACTTTTTCTTTATTTTTTATAAAAGAAATTAAAAATGCAACAACACCGAATAAGAACAATAACAAATTCGTTATAAAAAAATAAGAATTATTATCGCAAACTCCTTGTGCAACGGAATAATATTTCATCAATATACTGTTTGCCGCACCCGCAACTACGTTTAACGTAAGGCATATTATAAGTGCAAATTTACTATTTTTTTTCGGAACGTCAATTTCGGTTTTTCTTGCCGAAAAAATAATTGTCAAAAGCATAAAAAACAATCCTATCCACTTGAACACGCCTACGCTTTCATCAACAGAAACATTCCAAGAAAAAAAAGCGACACTGAACTGCCCGCCATCTTTATCAAAGATGCTTTTGCGACGCCCGTATATTTTAACACTAAAAGAGAAACAACGTAAACCAACAGAATTATAAAGCAATAAATCAATGCGTAAATTAACGTTATTAAATTACAACATATATTAAAACCTGCAAGTATAGCAAAAACGACCATTACTGTTCCGGAACAAACACAAGTATACAAAAAATAAGCAGTAGCACCTTTTTCACAAAAAGCGTTACTATTCTTTTTTGTAATTATACAATCAATAAAACCATTCACAAACAACAAGCCGAACAATAATACAACCATAGTTCGTATATTAACATTTTGCCACTTGACTTTACAAGAAAAAAGTTGTATGATTTATAGACAAAAATTAACAAAAAAGGAAACGCCAATTTATGTCAAAAAAAGAATTACAGATAAATGAATATTCCGTTTTCAACATAAACGACTATCAAAACGTGTCGACTAAACTTCATATAAATATTGAAATCGAAATTATCGTAGTTTATAATGGCGTACTGAATATGAATATACAAGGTACGGAATACTTCATAGGCAAAAATGACGCCGTCGTTATTTTTCCTTTTGAAGAACATGATTTTCGCTCTATAACTACAAATAATTGTTATGTTATAATGTTTTCGGGTCAATATTCCGATTATTTTTTTCAAAAAGTAAGTCGTGCTTACCCGACAAACAGAACGTTTAACGTATCTGAAACGTTATTATTATCGTATCTGAAACGTTATTATTATATTTAAAGGAACAATACACTTATAAAAATAACCCAACCGAATTGTTTTGCTTCGGATTTTTATTGCCGCTTTTCAATAATATAAAACAATCTTGCTTTTTTTCAAAAGAAATTGTTTTAGACAATATTTTCTTGAATGCTCTAGTATATATAAATAATCATTTAACCGAAAACATAACGGAAATAGAGATAGCAAAAAATTTATCGATTACCACTGTATCGTTAAGCCGCATATTTTCAAAACACGCAAAAATGAATATAAGACAATACATAAACAAACGTCGACTGATTATTGCATATTCATTACTTAAAGAGGGCGCAACGGTTACCGACGTTGCATATCAAACAGGATTCGGGTCGGTTAGAAATTTTAACAGAGTATTCAAAAATCATTATAATTTATTGCCCGCCAGCATAAAACGGCTAAAAATTTAATTCAAATCTTTATAACCGCATTTATTTTAAAGTATTTTTACTTTCAACATACAACTATTCAGCGTATTTTTTTAAAATATTCAAGGCTTAACGAACAATTCTTATTAAAAACCTACGGAGCCCGAAATTTCGGGCTCCGTAGGTTAATTTGCCATTTTTTTATCTAATACTTCACGAATTTTTATATCGCATTTCATTTAAAAAGCGACTTTTTTCCATATGACCGTTATTCGGGTTTTGTTTCGAGTTTCAAATCAAAATCGCCTAAATGCTCAACCTTAAAACCGTTTGCCTTATACTTTTCGTAATCAAACGCTTCAAGTTCGTCTATGGCAAGTTTATGGAATTCATAAAAATTATGCCACCAAGTTTGGTCGCTTCCGAGTTCCGCTGTCAAATATGCATCGGCAATATCGCAACCCATTGCAGGAGCGACGTAAAACGCCCCCATTGCCAAAACGTTTACTCCGTTACCCGTAATTGCCCTTCTTGCCGCAGGAACGCTTTCGACTACGCCAGCGTGAACGTGAGGACATTTGCTTGCGGCGATATGAATCCCCATACCCGTACCGCAAAAAAGCAGCGCTCTTTCAAAATTCCCTTCGGAAATTTGCGAACCGACTCTTAATCCGACTCTATGAAACATATTTTCGGTATCGTTAGGGTCGCTATCGGCCGTAACGCCAAGGTCGGTAATCTTCCAACCTTTTTCAGTCAAATGTTTAACGACAGCCTCTTTCAAAGGAAAACCTGCAAAATCCGCACCTACAACCAAATATTTATCTTTTATAGTTTTCATAAAACAACTCCTTTACTGTTTTATATTATTTTACACCCTAACAAGCCCGTTGTCAATTTAAAATCAATTTTCGATAATAAAACATTAGCAAAAGACACAAACTAAAAAAAGAACAATGAATACGTTAATATATATAGTAACGGCGGTTTACTTAATCGCAATTAACGTTTACGGCATTTTAATGTTATATTTTCAAAAAAAGGCCCGTGAAGACGGCGATGAAGAAAACATCACGATAACAGACACAAAGCTGTTATTAACGGGAATTCTCGGCGGTGCTTTGGGAATATACGTTTTTATGTTTATATTAAAATACAGACTCAAAAGTCTTTTAATGATGGTTTTAATGCCGATTTTTATCACATTAAATGTTTATTTGATAATATTTGCTTTTAACGGCGGTTTCGGTATACTGATTTAGTTTAATTACAAATCACGCAAAACTTTCGGTATAGCATCGATTATATCGGTTGCCGTAACGGAATATTCACCGTATTCTTTTTGAGCGTATTCACCGCATTTTCCAAACAAATAAGTTGACGCGGCAACAACTTCGGTAATATCTTCGGAAACCCGAGCAAGCAAGCCTAAGGTTAATCCGCATAAAACGTCTCCGCTACCTGCCTTTGCCATTCCGGAACAACCCGTAATATTTATAAACGTTTGTTCGCCGTCGGTTATAACAGTCGTTGCGCTCTTTAAACAAACGACCACGTTATATTCTTTGGCAAATTTTTCGGCAAAAACAACCGGGCTTTCTTGTAAAACGTCTTTATCGATTTGCGTTAAACGAGAAAATTCACCGATATGTGGCAGCAAAACTACTTTACACCTTTTATTCTTTAACGCGTCAACACCGTATTTCGATAACGAATTTAATCCGTCGGCGTCGATAACGAG
>CAYSYT010000081.1:0-6089 GCA_964435195.1 uncultured Christensenella sp.
TTCATTTGAATTTCTTATAATTTCTAAACCTGGATTATAAATTTTTATATTAAAAAATTTTCAATGGTTTTGATAAAAATTCAATTTGTTAAACGGGTTAGACGGGCTTTCGCTTAAAGGCAAAGCCGTTGTTTTTTTTGCGTTCGTAAGTTCGGTAACGATAATTACCGCCGTCAGATAGAGCATTAAAAATATAAATTCGCCGTTATCTATGGAAGCGTACGCCTCATATAAAAAGAAAGAGAAAAACGCAAAGAAGTTAAACGAGGTATTTCTTTTTGTTAAAACGTCTATTCGTTTTACGTAGTACCAGATATAGACGAAAAGCCCGAAGATTCCCGTACAACCTAAAACCTCGAATATTGTGGAGTGAAATTCTATGACGTTATAGCCGAGCCCCACGCCGAACAGAGGTTGTTCTTTGAAAAGTTTCCACGCCGTTTTATAAAACGGCGTTCTGCCCGTGTCGCTAAGAAAATGTTTTATTAAATAACCTAAAAAGTTTTCCGAAGAAGTAAACAAATATGCGACTATGATTACGGCGACCACGGCCAAAACGGTAAAAAACAGCAAGTAAACGGTTTTTTGTTTTGCGTCTATTCTGCGGTAGGTGAAGATAATCAACGGAAGAATGGTAATTATAAGTATTCCGAGCGCACCGTCGCATTTTATTACGATTATCGCCGCGCAATATATTGTAAAAACTATAAGTAACGGTAAAACCTTTTTCGTTTGCGTCATAAGATAAAAGCACATAGGAACGGCTAATAATACGAAATACCCTAAAAAGTTTGTGTTTGCCCAAGCAAAATTTTGAACGTCGGGCGTCGGGAAAAAACTTCCCAAGGCAAAATAATTTATCGTACCTTGAAAGGCAAATTGACAAACGGCGAGTAAAACGGTAACTATCAGACTGAAAGAAAAATATTTTTTCAAATCACATTTTCCGTTCGGTTCTATATATTGTAACAGCACTACGTATTCCGCAAACACGCCGACGCCTGCGCAGAGTATTAACGGAAGCCCTCTTGAAATATAATCCCAACGGTGTGCGTAAAAAATTCCGCCGACGGATAACGCAACGCAAACGCCGATATGTGAAAAAAAGACTTTGCCTACGAACGGTTTTTTGAAAGGATGTTTTATAAAGTGTATTATAAGAGAAACAAGCGCGGGCGCGAAAATAAAAATCGGAATTACGGTGTCGAACAACCGTAAATCGCTAAAAGAAATCGGCGCGATAAACAGTAACGGTAAAATAGGCGTCATATCGCGTTGCGTAATAAAAATATAACAACCGCAAAGAACTAAAAATAAAATTCCTACAATTTGTAAATTTAAAAGCCAAAATAAAAGAACAACGCCCGCCGTTATTACGGGATAAGAATATCCGTAAAAATAGTCGGTAATTCTTTCGTGCGCGACTTTTGAGACGGAACGATTACGTTGTAGTATTTTTGCGAAATTCATAATAGATATCCTTAATAACTTTTTCCGACGGGCATAAAATAATATGGAAAAAACGATTGATTTTCCCGTTACGTCAAATATTATATCACGGGGGGGGGGAAAGTCAATCTTTTTTGTACTGTTTACGGTCAAATGCAAATAAAAAGTTTGCTCACGTTATATCGCTACGCGAGGGGCTTACGCCCTGCGGCTTTTTATAAAAGCCACTTGCATTATATCACATAAAAATTACAAATACAAATTTTTGCGGTAATTTGCAAATTTTTTCGATAATTAAATATCGTAAAACGCACGTCGTAAGTTTTTTTTTCCGTTTAACTTTACAAAAATCGTATATTGTGATACAATACAAAAAGATTTTATTTGCGTAAAAGGTTTTTATGAAAGACGTTTCTTCTGTAAAATGGATAATAAAAAATTCTTCCGCACAAAGATTTAAGATGTGGATTCTTATTTTATCCAACGTCGTTTTTTCTGCGCTTTCCGTCGTGTTCGCATTTGCGATAAAGGGTGTAATTGACGGCGCAACCGATACGGATAGAGAAAAAGGGAAAAAGACTCTTATCGTCAGCGCGATTGTGCTTTTAACTATCGTACTGTTGCAGTTTTTGTTCCGAATATTGATAAACGGTCTTACCGAGCATATTAAAGGCAAACTCGAAATGGATTTCAAGAACAAACTGTTCGGTCAGATTTTGAATAAAAAATACGAAAAGATAAACGGTTTTCACAGCGGCGAATTGATGACGCGTCTTTCCAACGACGTTTCGGTGATTAGCGACGGGGTAACTTCTATACTTCCTAATGCGATTGCCGCCGTGGCAAGGCTGTTGTGCGCCGTTGTCGCGCTTATTTATTTGGATTGGATTTTTGCGGTTGCTTTTACCGTTGCCGGCGTTATGGTATTTACGGTTATCGCGCTTATGCGTAACAAACTAAAATCGTTACATAAGAGCGCGCAAGAAAGCGAAGGCAAAACCCGTTCGTTTATGCAGGAATGTATTGAAAATATTTTAGCGGTTAAAGTTTTTTCCGCTAACGACAAGGTGGAAGAAAAAGCCGACGGATTACAGAAAGAGAATTTCCGCATTAAAATGGTGCGCAAAAATTATTCGGTATGCGGACACGCTATTTATAATTTCATTTTCAGTGCAGGGTATTTGTTTGCGCTTATATACGGCGGCATAAAAATATTTTCGGGCGTGATGTCTTACGGCGCGCTTTCGGCGATATTGCAATTGGTAAACAACGTTCAAGTTCCGTTCGCGTCGCTATCGAACGTTGTGCCGAAGTTTTATTCTATGCTTGCTTCCGCAGAACGGTTGATTGAAATAGAAAACGTGGAATCCGAACCGCCGTGCGTTACCGTAGACGGAAAAGCCCTTTACGACAGATGCGACGGGTTATCCGTGGAAAACGTTTGCTTTTCGTACGGCAGAGATATCGTATTAAACGGATGCGACGTCAGAATCGAAAAAGGCGAGTTCGTCGCTATAAGCGGCGCTTCGGGAATAGGTAAAAGCACTTTGTTAAAACTTATGCTCGGTGTGTACAGCCCCGACAGCGGAGAAATTTTCGTTACCGCGGGGAATGAAAAAGTTAAATTAGACAATTCTACCCGAACGTTATTTTCTTACGTTCCGCAGGGTAATATGCTGTTTAGCGGAACTTTGAGAGATAACGTAACGTTTATCGTGGGCGACGCTTCCGACGAAGAAATAGAACGCGCGTTGGAAATAAGTCAATCTTCGGCGTTCGTATCGGAACTTCCCGACGGATTAAATACGGTGGTCGGGGAAAAGGGAATAGGACTTTCCGAAGGGCAAATTCAGCGTATAGCGATAGCGAGAGCGGTGCTTTCCGCCGCGCCCGTTATTTTGTTGGACGAAGCGACGAGCGCTTTGGACGAAGAAACGGAAAAAGCGGTTCTTCGGGCGTTGAAGTCGTTAAAAGACAAAACGCTTATAATAATTTCGCATAAAAAAGCCGCTGCGGAAGTGTGCGATAAGCGTTTGCAAATAAAAAACAAAAAAATATATACGGAAACGAATAAAAATAAATCGAATTAAGATTGATTTTTTTCGGTTGTTGGTGTATTATGTATATGATACGAGAAGTTGGAAACTTGCTTGCAAGGGTTTACAACTTCGCTGTATTTCATACTTGGAAGTGTAAAACGCAGGTTTTACGGCAAAACAAAATATTTACCTAATAATTCCCGAAAACGGGAAAAGCGAGGTGTCTGTATTTAATGGACAACAATCAAAACGAAGTTCGTCAGGACGACCTTTTGCGTCGTATATACGGGGCTTTAATTAAAAACTGGATTTTAATAGTCGTTATCGTTGCCGTAGTAACGGTTGCCGGCGTGGTTTTCTCTTTTGTGAGAACGCCGAAATACGTTGCTTCCACCAAGGCAAGTTTTTCGGTGAGTAACGAAACAAACAATTCTTACAACAACAACGCGCTTACGAACAATTTTATAGATTCGATGTTGGATTTTTGCGACGAGGGTTACGTTATAGACCGTGCAAATTATTATTACGATTGTTTCGTTAAGGGTGATTTTGTTCACGTAGACCAATTTATAACCGACGTCGAGCAGGGCAATGCGTGTGAGGGTTACGTTCGCGGCGAATACGACGGTAAAAAATATATTTTATCCGACAATCTTTCGGTGAAATCGGAATCTACCGACGAAAGTAAAATATACGGGTTTACCCTTTCTTATACCGACGCCGAAAAAAATGCCGCAAGCGATAAGGTAAGAATTATTTTGCTTGCGATAAGCGAAGAAGCGGACGTCCCCGGAGAAACTGCGGGAACGACGCATTATTTCAATTTGGCGAAAGTGGTTATCGAACAGTCGGGGCAATCTTCGGTTACGCAAGATATATCTAAAAAGAAAATAGTTTTGGCGTTTTTGTTCGTCGGTGTGGTAATCAGTCTTTTGGTCGTTTACGTTAAAGGCTTTTTTGACCATTCGGTAAAAACGCAAGAAGAATTAGAGCAAATTACGGGTGTAAATCTTCTCGCTTATATAAACGATACGCAAGGGGGTAAATAATTATGGAAGAAACGTTTGAAAACGAAAAAGAATCGCGTACAATACCGTTTTTCAGAATTCTATATAAAAATTTGCTTTATATTATAATTGCAACGGTAATTTGCGGCGTTATAGGCGCGGGGTTGGGTAAATATCTCACGAAACCCGTTTATACGGCTCGATGTAATCTTATATTTAACGTAGACCTAACGGGAAGTAACGTTAACGGTACTGCGAATAACAATAACACGATTGCTAAATCTTTTTTGCCGACAATATTATATTCGGTGCAAAATAACGCTAATTTGTTTATCGAAGCCAACGATAATTACGAGAATAAAGAGAAAAACGGAAATATTTCTTCAAAAAGTTTTTCTACGTCTTGTACGGAGAACAGTTTGATTTGTTCGTTGTATTATTCGGATTTAACGGAAGACGCCGCCAAAGAAAAACTTTCCGAGGTTATAAAAAGCGTAAAGAATTACGTCGCTACGCAAGGAACGGAGTTGGTTCAGGCTGATTCGGTAAGTATGATTGAAACGCAAAAAAATTATACCGTAACCGTTAAAGACGATTTTGCGACTTACGTTTTGGTCGGCGCAATCGGAGGGCTCGTCGTGTCAGCGGCATTTTTCCTTATATTGTACGTAATCGACAACAAAGTAAAATATCCCGAGGAAATAGAAGAACTTACGGGAACGAGTATTTTGGCGTATATAGAAAATAACGATTAAAATTTTCAATCGGGAATAAACTACTAAATCCTCGCCTTTCGGCGAGGATTTTCACGGCAAATTTTCTGCGTCGGCTTCGAATTTATCGAATAAATTGTATCTGTCGGGGTGGGTTAAAGCGGTAAACATCATTTCTCTGACGTCGGGAACTTCTGCGGAAATATTTTTTATTACGTTTTTAACGTATTCGCGCTTTGTCGTTTTGTTTGCGGGGCAACAACTTTCGACAATCGGCAGTTCTTTAGCGTAGGCAGACACGTTGCATTCCTTTAAAAATATCATAGGTCTTATAAGCGTTATGCCCGTTTTATCCAAAAAACTTTTGGGGGCAAAAGTCGAAAGCCTGCCTTCGTAAAATAAAGAGAGCAACATGGTTTCGATTAAATCGTCCGCGTGATGCCCTAACGCAACCTTGTTGCATCCGAGTTTTTTCGCCAACGAATACAGCGCGCCTTTACGCATTTTGGAACACAGCGCGCACGGGTTGGATTCTTTGCGTATATCGAATACTATTTTGCCTATTTCCGTTTGCTCGATATAATATTCTACGCCGAGTTGATTGCATAATTCGTTTACGGGTGAAAAATCCGCGGTTTGGTTTTCGAAATTCAAGTTTACGGTAATGGCGATAAGGTCGAATTTTTCGGGCGAAAATTTTTTGTATTCCGCCATAAGTTTTAGAAGCGTTACGCTGTCTTTACCGCCCGAAACGCCAACGGCAATTTTATCGCCGTCTTTTATAAGTTTATATTCGGAAATTCCTTTCCTTAATCCCGATAACATTTTTTGCGTAGTCATAGTATTCCTTTAACTTAAAAGTTTTAATTCGGTTGCAATTT
>CAYSYT010000082.1:0-6036 GCA_964435195.1 uncultured Christensenella sp.
AATGGGGCGGTTTTTGGGCATAAAAAAATCGGGTAACATATGTTACCCGATTTGTTTCAATAATAAACTATAGTTTTTCGGTACGGTGAGTTATAGTTATACTCGCCGTGTTTAAAGTCTGAGTTGTCCGCACGTTGTCCATAAGCAACGTTAACTTGTTTCAATGCCGTGGACTTTCCACGGCGGGCAACGCTTTTTTGAAAAGTTGCCGTTATTCCTTTTCCTAGTCCATAGGAAAAGGAATGATTTTTGGGCAACGTGGATAAACAAGGGGTTAGCCACGTTACAAATTGGCTATTTTTGGGAAAACGGTGCAATTCCCAACTTTTCCACGGCATGTGTAATTGCACTTGTAAAGTGCCGTTGTATATGCCTGTAACTATATACGGAACGTTCTCCTTGTCCGTGGGAAATAATCCATATATACCCCCCTTGGGGACTTTTTGACCGTGGTATACCACGGAAAAGTCCGTGGCTATCCGCCATGGACTTTTTGGTGGGTGTGTGTGTTTCATAGTTAACACCCCCCCCCTTTTAGAGTAAATCCAGATTTTTCTGGATTTTCTCTATTAGCAATCCAATTATTTCGAATTGGATTTTATTAGCATATTTCCGTACATTTTCTTTGGAATCGTACAGTTTAGTTGTACGATTTTTTTGAATCTGTGTATAAGACACCTTATACACTTTCTCAAAACTTGCCCTATTACAATGCAAATTTAATGCACTGTAAAAAGCACTATTTTCTGTCAAATAATGTTTCCATATGTTTTCGATGGTATGGATACATTCTTTTCTAAGGGGTTTCAATTGCTCTTCTTTTCCCCCTTTATTCACGCTTGCCACATATGTGGCAAGCGTGCTAATAATCTTTTCGGAATTGTACATAGTCATAACATCCGCCAATTCTTTGGCGTTATCTGCAAACAATGCTACGCCAACTATCTTGGCATAGTTGTCGCTATTGAATAAGTTAACTTCAAATTCTTTAAAGTTAACTTTTTTTTCCATTCCTTTTAACGTGGAAAGAATGCTTTCCACTTTTTTCAGAGAATCTTCCAAAGATTCTTTTTTTCTCAAATATTCTTGATAGTCGACCGTATCAGCAAATACAGGGATTTCTAAATTGTGCAAAGATTTTTTAACGCTTGCACTTTTTTCGCAGCCTATACGCTCAAGCGTGCGAAACATATGGAACGTGATAGCACGTGAAAAGTATTTAAGATTTTTCACGTTTTTTAACGCGACATTGACATTGCAGATGTCAATGTCGCCTTTCTTCCAATCCACGTTATAGAATGTTAACGTAGATTCGAGAGAATCTTGTTTTTTAAAAAAGTTTTCCTCGCAAGAAACGCTTTCCGGCTTGCTTTCGCAAGCCTTTTCCTCTGGTTTGTGGGTGTATGTAATTGTGTCCGATTCAACGTCCGTGAGTAACCACTCAGCTAATTCATAGCTGTCTTTGAAAAGTTGAGTTGTTCCCAACTCAGCAAAATCAGCTGTCCAGTTATCTTTTTTGCCGTGGGTAACTGTCCCACGGTATACGGATGGGGCACTAATTGTGATAAATTCACAATTAGCTAAATTTACATTGACCATTTTTTCAATCTTTTCTTTTAATAACATATTTTTTTTCCTCATTCTTTCTTTTTTTTGTGCGTGTGCACCGTTTAGATATAGGCATAGAATTAGCGTGTCCGCTTGTCTATCCCTAAACGCTATACACGCTTAAGGGGGGCTGTCTTTGCCCTGTGTTCATTCATTGGGGGGGTTGTTCCGCCAATTACTCAACATATGTAGGCGGTGGTTACTTGGTGACTTGACTCTAATCGAGTGCTAGTCCCTAATTGGGGGTTAGCCGCTAACCACTTGCTTATTTGCAACCATGCCATGCTTAGCCGTGACTCTAATCGAGTGCTAGTCCCTAATTGGGGACTAAGCGTGGGCGTGTCGTCATGTATACATCTTATCTCTCTGTGTGTATTTCGTCAACAATTTTTTTAAAAAAAATTAAAGTTAGACAATTATGTAAATTGTGTATACAATTTGTTATCTGGTCACTTATAGCAACTTATTTCATTTCCGATACACTTATTATTTATAAATATATCACTTGTATTTTATGTGATGTCCCATAATTAGCTTTTTCTATCCACGGTTAGCCCCGTCTAACAAGGTCCCTGCCCTACCGCCATGGTTAGCATTATCTAATCATAGTTAGTCATATGTGTGAGGAAAATGAGTGTTTCCCACACACATACGACTAACCGGGGATAGTTTATACTAACCGAACATATGTTTTTGTCCATTTACCTGAAAGCAGATCCCCACATCAACTCCCCCAATTTTTCACCAAAAAACCCCCTCTCTCTCCCCCTCTCTCCCCCTAATTTCCCCCATTCTCCCAGCCAAAACTCACCCCTCCATACTCAACTCCCCTCACACAATCCCTTCCAATTTATTTTTTTATCTCTCGAATTCCCCCTTAAACCCTTCTTATATCATTACCCTCTCACTCAACTCACTCATGCCTAAAAACGGTCAATATCCCTTCATATATGATGTAAAATTCAAGTTTCATGCCTCATGTCGATTTATCTATCGAAAAAGCAGCCTGACACTCACATAAAAAACCAAAAAGTGCATTCTTTCTCCACGGATAAATTTTTCTCAAAAAACTTCAAAAAAGCTATTGACATACTACCGATATTCGTGTTATATTAACCTCAGCTTCAAACGAAGCACCTTTCTAACGAGTCATGGTAATCACCATGGAGACTTCCCAACTCATACAACTGAATATTGAATGAAGAAGGAGGTCTCCTAATGAGAACCACATGTTTACATCTATTTTCTTTGTCTCCCAACAAAGAATCAATTGAACACAAACCCATCAAAGCAATCAAGCTCCCAAACCAACATTACCTCTTATTCCGTAAACCGTTTCTCATCTCCCAAGAACAACTCGGAAACTATTTACCGGAATCAGAAACACTCATCCTCTCTTTTTATCACGAAGCGTATGATTCTATCATCAAAGAAAGAATGAGTCAGATACTTATAGACCAAGCTGAAGTATATTTACAAACAGCCACCATATTAAAAGAGAAAGCGAGAAAATTGAGAAATGATTAATCCGATTACAACAATCCAAGAAAAAATGACCGCGTCCATTAACTCACAGATTCAAGTAACAACCAACGAGCTTATAGACTCGGCCTATCACAAATTCACCACATTCGTCAAAGGACGTCTCGGTTACGAAATTGTCGTGACCGATGAGGACAAATTTAAAAGAGTATATACTCTTCTCAAAAGATTAAATCCTGAGAAGTACAAAGAAAATTCTGTCGTAAAAATTACTGGCAGCAGATTATTTGCTTCAGGAGGAACGAAAGAATCACTTCGATCCGGTGCTAACTATACCATTAAGATTCCGAATGCTAAAGCGTATCTTCACATACATTACATATATGATAACTTACGCCTATATATCATCGGAGTAGATGCTAAACAGATTTATCTGCTAATACAGAATGCATTACGTGATAGAGAAGTAACGTTGGCTGTCGAAAAAGCAAAAACCACCTCAAGTTGTCGAGTATTCACTGTAGCATTTGATGCTGAAAATGAACTCTACACACGAGGTGGTAACAAAACACCGGCGAAGGGTTTTGACAATATTTATACAGATGAAACATCTAAGCAACATCTCATCAGTTACATAGATAAATGGAAACACTCTTCTGATCTATTCAGTTCCATCGGTATCTCACATAAGCTAGGTATTCTACTCTACGGTGAACCGGGAACAGGTAAAACCAGTATCTCTAAAACCATTGCTGCATATCTTGGCTGTAATCTCTATACAGTTTCCCTCAACAAATTAAAACCAGAATATATCTCAGAATTTCGTCAACTTGCTGATGATCACGAAAACACTGTCATCTTATTAGAAGACATCGACTATGTGTTCGGTAAACGTGAACAAGAATTCACTCAAGAACAACGTGTAGCAGGACAGGCATTACTTCAGTTACTTGACGGAGCTGAAAACCTCCCACGAACAATATTCATTGCTACTACCAATGACATTGACTCTCTTGATGATGCTATCACTAGAGACGGGCGTTTCGACTTAAAAATTAACATGACTAACATTGACCGTGACACTGCAGGTAAGATGTGTAAAGAGTTTCGTCTCACAGAAGAACAGACTAATGAGTTACTTGCTGATGAAGCCTTTCCTATTAATCCTGCTCATCTTCAAAATAAAGCCATCCAGTACATCTTCTCTCATATAGAAGACATGAACTATGATGACGAAAGTGAGAATCTATGGATTTAACCAACGTAACACTAGGGGGGATATATAATACCTATGTGGATCTCTGCACTGCATTAGGTACCACACCTGCATGTACCCGTAGTAAGCCTAATCAGCTAAAACTGATAAATCAGTATGTGAAGTATCATCGACGAGGAAGACAATATATCATAGACGAGGTATATGATAAGCCTCATCTGAACTATCCCATCCCTCCACGTAGAGACAGGAGAAAGAAACTTCCCTCCAGACTATACACAGGGTACATCAAAGCCCTGCTGCTACAAGAACTAGCACGAAGTAATGGGATGATGATTAAATCACGGACAGAGTTAATGCGTATGTTGGGGATGGCGAATAGTAATTATGCTTCGGTGTACGCTAGACCTGAAACCAGTCTTTCTTATTATAAGCAACAATACATTAAACACATATACTATACCAATTTCAGAAGAGTTCTTGACTTTGCACTACAAGCTCTCGTCACGGATGGTATTATCACTATGGATCATATCATTAATCTGATCACTGCCGACGGCGTACAATGTAAGATTGCCTCTCCCTCTGAGGTAAAGAAAATCACGGAAACAGAAAAAGTTATGTTTCACTCACTAGATTACAGAAAGATACAATCATGTCTAATAAATATGGGTTATGCGAAATATTTTCATAAACTGAAGATATCACTAAATCCTAAATATGAGATTGTACCACTTGACCCCAAAGAGATTGATTACGGACGAAAGCTACTGAATGAAGAAGTAATCGAAGGATTCGAACGTTTAATCCAAAACCGCCACTCTGAAAACACATCATATTCCTATCAAGATTTCTGGTCTCAGCCTCTTGAATCTATTCTTGATCAAATCAGGATTTATTGTAATTTCTTTATAAAACTCCAGTAAACATCTGGGTTTTTTCACCAAAAAGTGCAGTTATACGCTACATCTAGTATATATATCCCTCTCAGCTTTTATTATCCACTTATTATTTTAATTTACACTACTTTGTTTTATTTTTTTACGTAGTAAAAATATAAAATGAAGGCGAGTGTGAATTATTGACCAGCACCGAATGAACAAGTAAAAAACGTAAAAAAAGGAAGGAAAACTATGACAAAAGAACAAATCATTACACTTATAGGTACACGTATTAACTCATTAGCAATTAAGTCCATCTCATTAACAAACAAGTTACATGCATACCCTCCAAACTCTCCCGGGTATCATAAAACTAATATTGCCCTTCGGGCAACACAAGATAAACAAGCGGAGCTACAAGAGCTCCTAGACCTCATCTACGATGAGGAACTAAAGGAGGATACAGATGTTTCATAAATACTTTGTATACCTTCCACTACAATACGCCTGTGCCCATGTCTATCATCTAAAACTACTCCACCGACATTTCTTATATCTGAAATATCATGTTTTCATGAAGAATCCGAGAGTGATTAGACTCGTTTACACCACTACTGATACCTTTGTTGACCATGAAGCCATAGCTTCAAATTTACTACGAAAGAAGATGAACTATAATGAACAAAACAAATGAGGTCTACTGTAAGAAGATAGAGATTGACCAGCACAGATACTGGATCATGTTATCCAACATCTCTGGGACATATCTAAATTTCATGATCTGGGACGAATCTATGTATAAAATAGTATGGCATGTAGAAGATGTTCCACGAGGAAGATGGAATCTCA
>CAYSYT010000083.1:0-6031 GCA_964435195.1 uncultured Christensenella sp.
CAAGGCCCCTTGGTCAAGCGGTTAAGACACCACCCTTTCACGGTGGTAACATGGGTTCGATTCCCGTAGGGGTCACCAAAACGGCGATTTTTACCTTAGAAACGGGTAAAAATCGCAATTTTTTTATCTCGATACTTGCTTAAAAGTGTCAAAATAAGTGTCGAACGGCGAGAGTAGACCTCGCCGTTTCCCTTTTAAAACCTGATTTTTTTGCCTTCAGATAAAAGATACGCATCCGATAAGTCGGTATACGTATTCCCTAAAACGCCGTTACTGTGCCCGACGAAGTGATTAAGGGCGGGTTCGGCAACTCCGCACTCCTTACATTTCGTATAAAACGTCGTCCTCAAATCGTACAATATATGGTTCGGGAGAATTTCTTTAATCTTACGTCGCAAATAATCCGGCGAGGACAAGTACAGTTCCCCCACTACGTACGGCGCCAACGCCGGCGTAACGGGAATTTTTTTGTATTCGACCTTCTTTTTTTTACGTTTCGAGTTAACCGCAACGACGAACTCGCCTTCGATGCGTACCGTTTTCAATTCGTTCGGCCGAAGCCCGGTGTACAAGAGTATCATAAACGGCTGCATAAATACCGTATCCGCAAGTTCTTTTTTAAGTTTTTCAATTTCTTCCACGGAAAGCGCTTTACCGTGCTCCCGTTCGTGCGTTTCCACGTAGATTATATCAAGCGGATTTCTCGTGATAATTCCGTGAGATATCGCACATTTGAATATTACCGACATAAGCGAATGTATTTCTTCCGCCGTTTTATACTTTTTTTGCTCGTTAAGTTTGTCTAATAGTTCCTGGCATTCCGCCGGAGTAATCCTTTTAAGCGGTTTGTTCCTGAAATACGGTTTTAAGTGATTTTTGTATCTGGACATATCGTTTTCAAACGTCTTTTTTGCGACCTTGCGTTTTCGGAACTTTTCAAAATAATACATGCTGAACGCGTCAAAATTCTGCGGTATTCCGTTTATTACGTGCGGTAAAGCCTTCCGAACGGTAATGCCGTACTTCATAATATTTTTTATTTTCCCCGCGACCTCCGCGCGGGTATAACCGTATACGTATTTTTTTACGCCTTTTACGTAGACGTAACCTTGAAAACGTTTATCTTTACGTGGTTTTTTTGTTATTGATATTCCGTCAATTTCAATTAGCATTTTCTCTATCTCCTCTTCTGATAGCGAAATGCTCTTCTTTTTTTGGCTGTCATTATTCAGTTGTGAATCTACGTTACGTCGCGACGGCGCCGTTCTCGGCATCGAGGTCGACCTCGATACAAAACTTTCACCGTGTAACGGTGAAAAATTAAAGCCGTCGATTATACGTTCGACGGCTTCACTGCGATTATTATCTGCGGTTTGGTTTTTAATTTTAGTTAAAAACGCGGTCAGTTCTGCAAGTGTTTCAATAAAAAAATCAATCTTGTTTTCCATAAAACAACTCCTTTTGTTTAATGGAGTTATTTTATATCAAAAACCGCCGATTTTCTTAATACCGTTTTAACTCGCTTTTTTCTATTTAGAAAAAAACGAGTTACTTTTTTATTACTTCTTTTTTTTCGCCCGCAAGCGCTCTTATTTGAATGAGTATTGCTTCCCGTTCGAAGGGTCCGCATTTTTGGAAGCACCGTAGCAACGTCTCTTCGTCTTTCGTGAGTTCGTTATCGGCGTATTTTAAATTATTTCCGCTTCCGTCGCCGACGTTCCCGAAGTCGTCTTCAATGCCGAGAAGATAGTCGGAAGATACATTCAAAGCAACCGCTAATAATCGAATTGTATGTGCATTAGCTTCTCGTTGCCCAGTTTCAATCATAGAAATGCATGAGGTTGTTAATCCAGATATTTTTGCAAGTTCACCTTGTGTCAAATTCTTTTCTTTCCTTAATTCTTTAATTATTTCACTTAACATACAACACCCTTTATAAAAAAAATATCACGAATGTGAAAAAAATACTTGACAATACACGATTGTGTAATTTATAATAAAAGAAATTACACGATTGTGTATTTTCCTCTCGCAAGTTAGTTTTTGTTTATTCTGTTTGGCAAACCCCCGAAAAAAGGGTTAAAAATAGCAAAAAAAGAAGGTTAACGGAAGCGAGAGCCGTTAACCTTCTTTTACTTGCAAAGGAAAAAGACTGTTTGGACCGTCTTTTAATGGACGGTACCGTTTACGTGCATCGCCTTTTTTTAAAGAAATGCAATGAGAATGAAAATCAGTTATGAATATAAAAGAATTAAGAGAAAAAAATCAAATATCGCAAAAAACACTTGCAGAAGCAGTCAATACATCTCAGCGAAATATAGGGAGATGGGAAAACGGAGAAAACGAGCCTTCATACGTGCAACTTATTAAACTTGCAGATTTTTTTAATTGCAGTTTAGATTACCTTGTAGGAAGAGAAAAAGGAGACGAAAAAATGACAAAAGAACAAAAAACAGCGTTTGAAATGCTTTACAAATACTCAAAAAATCCGTCGGCGTATCTGATAGAGAACTGTAACAGCCCGGAAGAAAACGCAATGATAGTAAAAACTCTGGAAGGAATTTTTAATATAGACCATTCGGGGAATATCGTCGGGTTTAATACCGATACGGTAGATAAATTTTTTTGGCTTTCAAAATGCCCCGTTTCGAAGGAAAGTTAAAGGAGGTAAATTTATATGCCGTAGATTAAAAAAACAATAAAAAAAACAGGTAGGTAGGAATATGAAAAAAATATATTCACTTGTAGTAGCGGTTATTATAGCGCTAACGTTAACCTTGTTCGGCTGCGCAAAACCGACGGATAACGGCTATAAAACAGAACACGGAGGGAACGTCGCAATCACCGTAGAAGAAAAAGAGAGTTTTTATTACGCTCAAATTAACGGCGAAATCGCGCTTTCCGAACTTCCTAACAGTTTAACCCTTCTCTGTAACGACGAGAGTATATCACTCGACGTCGTTGCCGTAAACGTTTCGAATAACGGATTATACGTTATAAATTTCAGACAGACGCATATATTCAAACTTTTGGAAGAAAAAGAATATACAATCGGCTTAACGTATAAAGTTTCCGGGAAAACGGTTACCCTGGAAAACTTCGGAACGTTTAATTGTAACGACGCATATTTTGAAATTTACGCGTCGAAATTTAACGGCGAAATAATTCACGCTATGGACAGAGAGAAAAACTGGACGGGTTATTATTAAAAAAGGAGAAATAAAAAAATGAAAGTCTTAAAGACAATAGGAGACGTCGCGCTGATATTTTTAGCGATATTCAGTTGCGTAATTATGATAGGCTATGCTTTTTTCAGCATTTTCGTAGACCAAACTACGATAGGCGTAAACAACGTTGCCGACCAAATCGCAATTGACGTAAAAGCATCGGATGAGTTGACGTCGGAAGAAAAAGACGCATACGAGGAACGTTGGTTTATGGAAGCAAACTATTATTCCAACGATTTGAACAACGGCATAAAATTGCAAGAATTGAATTTTAACTATTTTATGTCGCCGAAACTCCTCGAAGCAGATTACAGAGCAACCGGGATACAATACGTAGGCGATTATTCCGCAAATAAAGTGTTTAGTGAATTTGCCGAAACCGGTAAACTCCCCTACGTCTACGAAACCACTAACGGTATATCGTGGACAGGGTATTCTACCACGCTTAGCGCAAACGGGACGATAGGTACTAAACTTTCCCGCGATACGGAATTTATTATAAAAATCGACAACAGACCGTTCACTATTCAATTGACCGGCGGCTATACTACCGGCTGGTGGATTTTCGCGCAAACGACCGATTATCAATACGGGGATTTGTTCGAACTCGTTTTCGATGCAATCGAAAGTAATTCCGCCGGTTACGGCGATTATTACATAACGCTCGATTTGAGTTATTTTTTCAGTATTAAAGAAATGTCCGAAGACGGCAAATTTTTAGCGGACAACGTTACCGATATAATCAAAAACTATGCCGTATTGAAGTTCCATTACGACAAAAACGGTGCCATAAACAGCAATCAGTCTTTATTCGGAAGAATAGAAAACAATTCCGTTTACGATTCCGCGGATACCGAATTTTGGACGAGCAGAACGGTTTACACCTTAACCGAAGAGAATCTCGAATACAGATATTCCGAAAGTTACGAAGGTTACCTCGTTTCGTTAAGCAACGATATGAAGAATATGTTTGATAAAATGCCCGCCGTAAAACTCGTGATTAAAATCGATTTGTTCTCCGACTTTATACAGGACAACGATTATAACGTCATCGGCTTCGATTACAATGCGTTCAGCGGCTTCGATATCGATACGTTAACGGTATATTCTTCGCCGAAAACTATTTACGTTATGCAAGATGCGTTCAAGGACGCAACGTTAAAAACTTTAAAATATTCGACCGGGGTTACGTTCAGCGGTGAGTTCGGCATCGAGTACGAAGGAGTAGTATTATGAAATGGTATAGTTATATAATTTGTTGTGTTTTAGTTATTGTCGGCGCGTTTGTCGGCGTTAAGTTCTACCGCGAAGCGGGAAGTTCGAGTTACGTCAACGGTAGCATCGATATAAGCAACCAATTCAGCCGGGAAACGTTCTTTTACAGTAATTCGTCGGTAGCGTTCTACCCCACCGAAAACGCGGAAAGTTACGCGTTCAGCGTTGACCTTGAAAAGGTAGAAAATTTTGACGGAACTAAAAAGGAATACAAGGTAGTTTTAAACGAAGAAGAACTCATTTTTGCAAAAATATCCGCAGGCGCGGTTAACGTAGATATAGAAAAAGAATTTTACGACACCGACGGCGCCGTCGAACACGTCGGAAATTTGAATATCGTTATTCGTTTTTTGAGCGGAAAAACGCAACTTTCTATTTCTTGCAAAAATCAGACCTCCGCAAACTATTTTGAGCAATACTTCACCGACAACGGTATTCGTTTAAGGGTTGAAGAAGTTATCAAAAAATAAGGAGAAAGAAAAATGAAAGCAAAATCAATCGTTTTAACAGTTTTAAGCGTGATTTTTATCGGGCTTTTGTCTTTCGGCATTATTTGGACGATAAATAATTTCGACAAAATCAAACTTGCGTTCAGCGGAACGTCGCTTTATACGAAAGAAGACGTAGACGCCGCCTACCAAGACGGATACGATACTGCCGTAACCGATAAACAAGACCTTTTAACGCAAATTACTTCCCTTCGGGCGCAGTTGGACGAAAGAAACAATACTATCAACGTATTAAACAAAAAACTTGCCAACTATAACGCATTAAGCACCGAAGCGGCTTCGTTACGTACAAAAGTAACGGAACTCGAAAAAGAAGTTTCAGACCTCGAAAAAACGATAGCGTCTTACGAAGAATTCTTACAAGACGTAGAATCGTCAAACAAAATTATAGCAACGTTTATGCTTGACGGCGCCGTTTATAAATTGCAAGCGTACAACAGCGGCGATATCGTATCGATACAAGACCCCGAAAACACCGATGAAATTACCTTTAACGGTTGGACGGTAAACGGCGAATTCGTTGAATTATCTACTTACACGATAACCGAAAATACAACGTTCGTCGCGGATATTACATACATAAGCGTAACGATAAAATTTATTGTAGATGGCGAGGTTTACGAAACTAAAACCGTTTCGAAAAACTCTACGGTATCAGTTACAAATCCCTCAAAAACCGATTATATCTTTTTAGGTTGGAGTATCGACGGTAAAAATGTTATTGCCGTTACTACCGATAATTTAGTTTATACAGCACTTTTTACTCCCGATAAACCTACAAAAATTACTATTGACGGCGAAACGGTTCGTTCGCTATCGTTAAAAAAACAAAGTAGTTACACATACAACGTCGCTGCAACTAACGACGCCGGAATTATAGCAGACGATTATAAAAGCGTTACTGTGTCTTTAAAAGGCGTCGGGTCAATGATATTATCTACTTGTGAATGTTATTCAAGTGGAAAAACAGATTGGTATGATAGTTATAACAATCAAGTTAATTTAAATGATTTATTGAAC
>CAYSYT010000084.1:0-5934 GCA_964435195.1 uncultured Christensenella sp.
CAATAGAATTAAGTAAAGTCAAATGAAAAACCTTTTTTTATATAATAAAATTTAAATCCGACAAAATTAAAATTTTGTTTCACCCGTCGTTGTCTTGCGTATTGCCGTCGCAATCCGCCGCACGGTGAAATACTACACTTTGCTCAACCCTTGCAAGCAAGTTTGCTCTTATAATACCGCTACGGCTCGCAAAAATTATTTTTACACCGCTTCCGCTCTTGTTATTTGCCAACCGCAAATAACAGACGTACGGTGAATTACCGCGTAAAACTTTTCTTGTATTATAACGCCGAAACGTCGCAAAATAATATTTCGCGGCAACTACCGTTGCTTCCGTTTTTCCAAAGGCAAAATGGCGTTTCGCGTTGAAATACTGCGCTCGCAACCCCTTGCAAGCAAGCTTGCTCGCTTGTATTATAAAAAATCACAAAAGGGTATAATCGTCGCCTAACATAACTTTAAGTATCGTTTGCGCGTAAATTCTATGCATAAAATCGTTCGGATGATTTATGTTGTTTGAATTCACGTCTACGAACCTTTTTCCGAGCGAATACACACTTTGACTCATAGTCGTCATCGGCGCAACCGCTACTCCCTTATAATCCGCTGCCAAACTTAACAATTCTCCCTCGAACTCGGGTATATTACCCGTCCAACCCGTTACGTTGGGATTAGGTATCATCGTCGAAACAAGCACGAATTCGCAATTCGGATTTCTTTGCAATATTTTATTCATTATATCTTGAATATTGTATTTATAACTCGATAGAGTTCTGCCCGCGTCGTTCATACCGAACGCTATTATCGCCAAATCGGGCGTTTGCTTTACGTTTTGCACGCCCTCTAAACTTCCCCATGAAGAATCTTTACCGCCGACAGAAACGTTTTCGAAATTCACGGTTGCGTTAACGAATTTCGCGTTTAAATATTGATTGACCAAATTTACGTAAGACGGCATAGGTTTTACGTACGGATTATACCCTAAAACGCTAATTTGAAAATGGTCTTTTAAATGTTCGCTCGAACCACCGCCGACCGATATGCTGTCTCCGACCACCGCTACGTTCAATACGCCGCCCTCTTTAAGTCTTGAAAGGGTTTTAGGCAATTTTTCCGATTGACTTATCGGCACCGCCCCCTTCCAAAGGCCGTCGTGCTCGTAACTGACGCATATTTGATGAGTATTCGGATAAACTTCGGAATACGGAAGATAAAAAGTAGAACCATTATATTCGATAGGCAATGACGCCCCAAGTCCCAAAGGGTCGGGAGTGTTACTATAATAATCGCTTACCTGCCAAAAATTTATCGAAGTTTCTCTCGTGAGTTTAATTTTATTGCCTTCTACGGTAAAGTCTTTACCCTCTTGATATTCTTTACCCAAGTAATAATCGTACACCTTATGAATTTTAGTCGGCACGTACAAAAGCGTAGCCTGAGCGTCCGCCCTGCCAATAAAGGTAACCGTCTCGTTATATACGTTTTTAGTATTCCAAACGGGTACGGTTGCCGTAGACAAGTTATATTCGTCTACCTTTTTCCATTCCGTAAGCGCAGCGGTTTCAAACCCCGTGTCGGAATTCATAACCGTGCCGCCGGCAGCATACGTAACGTTTCCGTTACCGCCGTTATTACCGCCGCAAGCCGTCGCGAAAATCATTAAACACATACACAATAAACCCGATAAAAATTTTTTCATACTTCCTCCGTTATTTCAAATAAATTTTAGTACTTACTTTATAACTTCCTATTTCCCCGTAGCACTCCGTTTCAAAAGCGTATGCGGTAACACCGTCGGGAAGTTCGTAACTGTATTTACCTCCCATACGAACGTCGTCGCAAACAAAAACCCAATCGTGGCTATCCGCAAGCGTAGACGTCGTGTACATTACCGAAACGGAAGAAAAATTAAAAGAAGTATTAGTTAAAGTAACCGTGTTTCCTTTAAGCACTAAGTCACCCACCGACGGAAAACTTTCGTTA
Source organism: uncultured Christensenella sp. (assembly GCA_964435195.1). GTDB lineage: Bacteria > Bacillota > Clostridia > Christensenellales > Borkfalkiaceae > UBA1259. The sequence goes on from CAYSYT010000084.1 coordinate 1,984, forward strand.
TACAGAATATGACGGAAAAAGTAGTATATTTCCGAAGTCTGTTTCCATAAATGTCCATGTCCTAAATCACTCCGCTGCGAATAAAAACCCTTACCTTTAGGTAATTTATGAAGTTTTTCTCTGTTCGTTACGCTGAACGCCGTATCGTTTATACCCGAAACGAAGAACATCGGTTTAGTAGAATAAGGCAAATACGATTGCGCGTCGTATTTCTCTATCCATTCTTCTCTGTTCGTCGTTCCGCCGTACGCCGTTTTAGAAGTATATACGTTGGTAAAAAAACTGTCGTCGTATACGTACGCTCCACCGTATACGGGTGCGAACCCGGCAAATCTCTTATCCACGCCCGACGTTATACATAACGCCACCGAACCCCATGATATTCCCGTCGCAACTATTCTGTCGTTATCGACGTCTTCCCTATTCCTTAAAATATTGTTACATAATATAACGTTCGTTACTACGTGATACACCCAAGAGTCCGTTTCGGAATTTACGTCATCGTTGATAGACCCCGTGCTATATTCCGAAGGTCCGCCGTCGGAATTTATTTCTTTTTGAAGATTTTTATCGAGTTGATTGCCGTAAGTATCGAAAGCGATTGCAACGAATCCTAATTTATTCCAATATCTTACCCAATCTACGTATACTTGTCCGCCGCCTCCGTGTACCAACACTACCGCGGGGTAACCGCCTTCAGACATAGGAAATTCGTTTGCGTCGGGCGTACCCGTTGCCGCAAACACGTAAGTGTGTTCTTTACTTTGATAGCCTGCCGATTCAAACTTAAAAAACTCTACCGTTCCGTCCGAATAGTTCATAGGAACGATGTCGGGAACTTTATTAAAAAGTTTTTCCGTATTCCACATAAGGTTTTCTTTTACCGTATACGGCCAATTAAACGAGTTCCCGCACGAAACGGAAAAGAAGCATAATACCGCACACAAACAAACTGCAAGAAATTTTCTCATAAATCGCCCCTTGATTTTATAAAACATTATATTTATTTGATTTGCGATGTCAATACTTTTGATTTTTTTCACAAATTTTTTCCATTATCTTGCAAAATTATTACAGTAAAAGCCTGCGAAAGCTAATGCTTTCACAGGCTTTTCTTTAAGTATAATTATTTAAAGGTTACCGTTAAATTTTGTTTTTATAATAATCTATAAGATATTCTATATTTATAAACTTTTCAAGGAAGTTGTTTTGCGTAAAATAATAATGGTTACTTGCCTCATACCCGATACGCGCGTCTTTTGAAGCCAAACGGTAAAGTTTTTTTGCAAGTTCGCGTTCCTCTTCGAGATACCCTATAAGCGTTTCGCTCGACGCCGTTTCTCTTCCGTCGTTAAATTTAACCTGTACGCTCATACTTTTTATGTTTACGAATATTACTTCTGCAAAACTCCTCAACTCTTCAAAGAACGGATTCCCCGAAACCCCGTCTAAAAGTTTCAAACCCGCCTCCCATTTTTCGAGTAAATTATCGAGTAATTCAAGAAACTCTTCGGTTGAATAATAACCCTTCCAAGCATTGTAGTCGTCGTACGCAAAAGTTACCATAGTAGCCCAGTAGCCCGTTGCTTTGGGATATAAAATATTCGACGGTCCGAGTTCCTGAACGCCCGTATACAGCGTTCCGATGGTATGCGGAAAATATCTGAACCCGTCGGAGAACGTTTTTACCGCCTGTTTGACAAGCTCCGCATTTTTCTCAAAATGCTCTTTTAGCCATTCGTCGTAATCGAATTTGTCGGAGAACAGTTTATTAACCAAATCGAGCGAAACGGTAGGATAGCCGCCAAGCGTCCAAGACATCATCAATCCGCCTACTCCGAGTTCTTTTAAATTTTGCATATGTTCTATAACTAAATCGAACACGGGAACGTACGGAACGACAGCCATTTCCCAACTGTTGTTAATTTGAACCTTTGCCATAATCTTATGCCCTTTTTCTTTTGCGAAGGTTAAATTAGCAACGGTTTCTTCACACGGACCGACTTTACTTACCGCATATTCCTCAACGACGGTTCTTTTCCCGTTTATCGTGATATGTCCCATTTCGCTAACGGATAAAACGTTTATCTTTTCGTCCATATTGGCAATGCCTTCTTTAACGTCTTCGGGCGACCAACCGTACGGCTCCGTCCAAGCCCATAAGTTAGATAATACCCTCGTTTTTGCACCTGCGTCCGTTATGGCCTTTTGAATAATATTGTTTATTTCGGGCACTACTTCCTGATGCTTTTTATCTTTACATATGGGACAGGGATTATCGGGTCTCGAATGGCAATTAGTCATATTCTCCGACATTGTTATGGTTATAATACCCGCCAATTCGGGAACGGCGGTAACTAAACTTTTAACCGCTTCGTAAAGATAGGTTTTTACCTCTTTCGTTTCCGAGCACAAACTCCAAACGCCTTCGAAAAATCTGCCCTTTATTTTTTCGGTTTCGGGCGACAACTGATTGTCCGCTATTCCTCTCGGTTCGTTAAAATAAAGGTAAACGCCTATGCCGTATTTCTTACATTTTTGTATTACCTTATTAAGATTCTCTCTACGGGTTTGATATCCTTTATCAAGCCCCTCTACGAAAGGATACGGAGAAAGTTTAGACAAAAGACCTTGCATCCATAATCCGTTTACGCCGACCGATTGCAACATTTTAAGAAAATCGTCGGGAACTATTTCATCCCCTTCCATAAAAGTATCGCCGTAAAGCATCGAATAACTGTAAACTATTTTATCGAAATCTTTATTCTCGTCACCCGAACTGTTAACTTTCGGCGCTTTCGAATAAAAATCAAAAGGTTCGGCGTAATCGTTTATATATTCTTCCGATACGGTTTTTGCCAACTTTTCGGTCAGCGCAATTTCTTCCGCAGTTAAAGGAGAATACTTTACTTCTTCCAATTCTACCTTAAAAAGTCCGAGTTTTATGCCGAGAAAATCGTCCTCTTTTAAATTATAATCCAAGGTGGCTTCGTCCATTTCGAGAAGTTCCAACAACTGATTATACGGTACTAAATGCCAATTGTTTTTTACTATATTTATATAGCCTTGCTTTTTCCATTTGGGATTGTATTTAATTTTACTTATACCCAATCTTTCCGCTTCCGTTTCTATCGTTTTAACGTCTGTTCCGAGTACAAACGCTATAACGGAATTAGAAACTAAACCGTAGTTCCTCAATAATACCGTTTGCCATTTCGTAGGCGTAAAAACCATTAACGGCGAAACTTTTCTGATTTCAGGCAACATATTTATTTCTCCTTAAATAATATTAAATTCATTATATATTAACCAAATATTTTTATCAATACAAAATTGAAAAATTTTTGTATTAAATCGTAAATTCGGGTATTGTTTTTTTCTTGTGTTTTATTAACCCGTTATTCGCTTGCAAAAATTTTTTTGTTACCGTTTTTGCACCTCAAATTCGGTCAAAAAATATCTTGCGTTCGATATCGACTTCTTATCGTTTTTTTGTCGGCGATATTTATCGCCCGTTTAATAATTTTTTTTGCCCGTCGACCGTAATAAAAATACTTATACCGTTTTTTCAATATTATCATATTTTAAGATAATAATTCAAGGTAAAAAAAGAATTAAACAAGGGATAAAAAGATTCATTTCCGTATAAATTTTACTCAAAAAAATTTTTGCAACTTTTTTTCGCAAATCGGCGAAATATAATTGACAACGAGTAGGTTTTTAGATATAATACATAGGCATTTACGAGATTATGTTTCGTCAGATGCGATTTGGCGGCGTAGCTTAGTTGGTTAGAGCGGCCGGTTCATACCCGGCAGGTCGTTGGTTCGAATCTGACCGCCGCTACCAGACAATAAGCGGCGTAAGTCGTTAACATATAAGCGGAGATTCCGCAACAAGGCCCCTTGGTCAAGCGGTTAAGACACCACCCTTTCACGGTGGTAACATGGG
>CAYSYT010000085.1:0-5913 GCA_964435195.1 uncultured Christensenella sp.
AACTAAAATTTTAGCATAAAAATAAGACCCTCACAATCAAGTAAAGGTCTTATTTATGTTTAGTATTTGACGTGTTTGAAAAGTTTATTTTGGAGCTTGTAGACCAAGGATTTTGTTTGCTGAACAGATAAATCAAATTCCTCTGACAAAGGCTCATAACATATTCCGTCAAGCAACCTGCGTTTTAGAATTTGTCTATCTCTTTCGTTGAAAATCCATTCATCAATAAGATTTTCCCATTCGGAGCGTGGCATATCCACTAATTCGGTAATCTTCATTGTCTTACCTCTTTTTCTTTTTAAGCCTGCTCGCCTTGTCGAATTTCGCAACAGGTTTAGCTTTTTTTGCGGTTGACTTTTTCTTTGCCATAAGATACACCGCCTTTATTTCTTTTTCTTTCTATTGCTTGTAGTTTTCTTTCTTCTGTATTTTCGGGTATACTTAATTTTCTGGTGTGCCATTGCAAATTTCACCGCCCTTTATAATACAATTATTGTTTCCGTGTTCTGTGTCTTTCTCAACTTCATATGTTTCTGTAAATGTTTCAAATTGACTTTCATATAGTGTCCAAGCAAGATTACTGCCAAAAAGTAAGACGGTTAGCAATACTACTACCCATATCAATCGGCAGATAATTTTGTGTTGCCTTGTTGCTTCACATTCGGCAGATACAAGAGAGATTTTTTCTGTTTCCGTGTTCCGTGTCTTGCACCCTGTACACTTCTTTGACATTTTATCACCTCATTATTTTAATATCAGTTGTAGAATGGACGTAGCTAACGCGCCAATGCTTGTAGTTGCAATAGTCCATAACAATTTGTTCCATACGTTTATTCTGTGTGAGAGTAAATCAATGCGCTTATCATCATTTGCAAACTTTTTGTTTGTTTCCCTTTGAATATCATCACAATCACTTTGCAAAACATAACGGTCATCAAGCACTTTTTTTATTTCTTGAAAATCCTCGTGTGTTATTGCCATTATTCTTCCTCCGCTCCACTTACTTCGGGTAATCCAGCAACGCTTGTCAAAAGGGACAAAATTCCAGCCAAAACGCTTGCCGAACCTACCGCAATCCAGTTCACCTCGCCCATAACAGCCGATGTGCCTATTGTCGCAACAGCTGTTTGTGCTATTGTTTTTATTGCTCTTACCGTTGCCGCTTTCAACCACTTCTTCATTCTCCAAACACCCCCGTTCTGTCCAATATTACAAGAACCCGCAACATAATTTTATTGAGATTCAATCCGTTCTCATCACCCTTCAACAACCCTTTGCGGACAAGTTTTTCAATTGTTTCGCGCGCCCACTCGGGCATGTTGGTATCAATGTAGTTATACACGTATGTGTCAACCTTGTCAAGCTTTGCCTTCATTGCCTTGTTTTCTTTTTCCAGCGCCGTAATTTTGGCTTTAAGTTCTTCATATTGTGACATCGTAAGCCCTCCGTTTAATCTTTTTTTAACATCTTCTTTGAAATCATCAAATGTTTTTCCATACTTTGCAAAATATCCTGTGGGGTCGGTGTGGTCGGTTTCCTTCCACATTTTTGACACCTCGTCATGAGTTGTAATTTCATTCGCCGAAAGACCGCAAAGATTAATTATTTCACAAACTATTTCAATTGCGTTTTCCCACACCTTGTCAAACTCTGCTTTTGTTTTCGCATGGCAAAGCTCAATTCCTATAAATTTGTGGTTCGCTGTATACCCCGCGTGCCACGCAACCTCATCGTAAGGAATTGTTTGAATGTATTCTTTCCAATCTACAAAGCCATGCGCGGAAGCTCCACGTTCGTCGGAATTAAAATAACTGTATTCGTTTTCCGCCGTTGCGCCAGATGTTGCCGTTTCGTGAATCACAATACCCGTAGGTACAAGCAATTTGTAGCTTCGGTTTTTTTGCATGAATCTTATTCTTTTTATCATGATTATTCTTCACCCGCTTCGGTTTCTGTTTCCTCTTTCAGTTTCCTCTGAATTTCCTCGTATTCCGCCTCCGTGATTTCGTGAAATTCATCGGCATTTCGCCCCTTACCGAGGTAAATCGTTCTGCCGTAAATTTTGCCGTCGGTTATAATCATGCCGTCGGACGCTTTCAAAATTTCTGTTTTAAGTGTGAACTTTTCCATTGTTTCACCTCCCTCAAATAACTGCAATTGTCCAATTACCGAAACCGCTGTACAGCATCACATTATAGTCCCAAGAAAATGTATATTGCGGTTCTTCTTCGGTTCCCGTGTTGTAATTGTCATATTTTGCACGATATCGGCTTTCTGTTGCAGAGTTGTATGTTATCGTTCGCGGGGTGTCAGACCAATTCCAATCAAGTCCTGTTACGAAGGGAAACGCCCCGTCTGCCGTAAGTGGGCAGTCGGATAAATCCGCCGAACAGTAGAGTAGACCTATGGGCGAAATCATCTCAAGCGATGTGCAACCCTTGAAGGCATTTGTCAAGTTTTGCGTTTCCGACAGGTCAAAGTTTTTAAGTTCCTTAAGTGAACTGCAATTGTAAAGCAAATATTCAGCCGACTTCGGCGAAAATTTGAAATTTTTGTTCCAGTCAAGCGTGGTTAGGTTACGGCAGCCGTAAAACATGTACCCACAAGCATTATTTCCGACTGAGCCGTAAGTCCAACCGCTTAGGTCAATGGTTTTCATTTTTTCACATGCGTAAAACGAATAGCGCCAGTCCGTTGTAGTGCTGCTGACATCATACTTTGGTTTGAAATTGACAACGCCCCAATTCATAAACGCGTTGTTGTATGACCTTCTCCCCGCAGTCCCGCTTGAATCAACATTCTGAACCACTGCCCAAAAATCATCGGTGGCTTTTTCGTACACTTCATCGATTGCGCTTTCAAAACTTTGTGGATTTATCTTTTTGCTTGTTTTGAGCACACTTCGGAATTTATTTGCTATTCCGGTCAAAAAATCCGTTAGATTATTATTTTTAGCCATCTTTTATACCTCCGTGTTGAGCGTTTGTGTTATCGCCGCCGAAATCTTGCTGTCAACCGTAGAAGCCGTAACCCCGAGCGCAGAAGTCACATCAATATAACCGGTGGGGGTTAATGATTCAACAGGTGTTTCTTGTGAATAATATGTCATTCTCGCCCCCATGCTATTGCTAAGTGCATAGAAACGTAAGTATTCATACTTGCCTTTTAACAGGTAGAATATAACACTTCCGTCATCCTCAATAACATAGCAAAGTTTGTTTGTCAATGGAACCCCAGCAATCTGACGATAAACGAAACCTTCTGCAGGGTGGAACCCTTCGTCAATTGCACAGAGTTCAATTTCGATGAGAGAATTGTATTTCTTCCCAACATAGTCTTGTGTCAAATTGAGAAGCAACGAGCCGTGTTGATATTGCCAAAATTGCCAGCGCGCGAACTTCACCCAACCTACATTTCCTTCCAATGTGTTTTCGGAAACGAGAGTAGATATGTCCAGTGCGTTCCCAATACGCATAACCTCGTGTGCAATATCGTTTATAGGGGCGCACGAAGCTTCATCTACGCCGTCCGTCAAATCCTTCCATGTAAAATCACTCATGATTAATCACCCCGCACATAATAACTTAATTTATCTTTTACGGCAGTCGTTACACTAACGGTTATATCAGATTCATAACCCGCCGTAATTTCTATACGGTAATTAAAACACGCTCCCACTGTGGCTACTCCAGAAACACGTCTTGTTGTAGAACCCTCTAACTGGTTAGTGAATGTATCTAAGAGCCTTCCCGTATCGTTGTTAAATAACTTCACGGTAACAGTACTCCGATATTCTGATTTGTTTGTCACATTTGTATCGATGAGCACGGTTCCATTAAGTATGGGTACAAAATTACTTGCCATGCTTGTAACAGATGTAGCAGAATCTATCACTGTGCTTTGCAAGTCCAAGAAATCCTTGTTATATTCAAACACTTTCGTCATAGAGGAAAACACTTCATTCTCTATCATGATAACACCTCCGTGCTCTGTTTGGCACAAACAACTGTTTTTGTTATTTCCTTCTCATCATCAAACGTTACCGTATAACCATTAGCAGACATGTTGCTGTATGTTGTGCTACCGCCTGTAGCGTGATTAATTGTGATTCTCCCATTGCCGTAAGTAATTGTGTTTTCTTCAAACCCTTGAACAGCCATGAGATTTTTTCGATTAATCGGTGTTCCCTGTCGTTCGGATGTTTCATCAATAAAATCAATCATTGTTTATCTCTCCCCACAATTAAAAGTCCCACATCTTTTGAAGCGACTTACCACATCGTCTATCATTTCGTCTAAATCGACAAGCAATTTTTCGATGGCGTTTATGTTTTCGTAATGCAAAGATGTGCTGATTTCTTCGGGCGTGTCCGAATATGTAAAAAACGAATCCCGAAGTGTATTTTCATTGCTGATAATTATTTCAATATCATCTTCGGTGAACATATCGCCAATCGCCCATGTTTTGTTTATTATTTTTGATGGATAATATCCTATTTCGTTGAGCATTTTTTTTGTTTCAACCTGTTTTTTAATAATGCGATTAAGTGTATTAATGGTTAGGAAACCGCGCTCAAGAGTTGTTATATCATCTTCTGTTAATGTTTGAAATGTTTTAACCTTGTTTGCGCGGATTTCAACGGCGTTGTCAACGTCTGCTTGCGTTCTATCAGTTATCATTTCAAAACACACTCCTTAACAATGATATTACCGTTTAAGTTGAATGATTGCTGTATCAATCGTCCTGACACATTACCCAAATATTCAGTTTCTGCCTGAATAACCTCGCCTAAATCAATATCATCATGGTCTTTTATTGTTTCGGTTGTAATAGTTTGCCCCCATTTGAATGTTCCCCAAGGTAGCTCGCCCCATTTAACGGTATGTGTTTCTCGCTTAACATCTTTGCCGATTATAATTTTCAAATTCGTACCGTCAACTCTTGAAAGCCAATTATAGCAATTTTCAAGCACGGCTTTTACGTTTGACGGTGATACGAGCGTTGCAGAAGTGATTGAGCTTACATTTTCCTTTTCACTTGCCAAAACAACTGGATTTGTATAACTTTCAATATGTTCGGTATGCTCATACTTGCCACCACTTAACACACATCCGTTATTTGCGTTGATATACGCGTAATTTGCACCACTTGATATTATTTCTCCGTTGGATATTGTCAAATCGTGCAACGGTTCGGAAAACTTAACAAGGATATTTTCGCCTGTTCCGCTATCATCAGCCTTGTATGCTTCCAAAGTTTCTGAAATTTTGGAATAAGTGTGTGATGTCAGTTCGACTTTTGTTACAGTATCGCCATTATCAAAGCTCTGTCCTTGCATAATGCGCGCAAGCGGTATTGTTTGTTTTACATCATTTTCAAGCTTTTTAACCTCAACAACATCGGTATTTGCCGTATTGATTACCGCCATGCTGGCAAAACACACTTGCATTAAAGCTTCACGGCAAGTGGTATATCCGATATATCCGCTCAGCGCGCAGTCGTAAAATTCATCTGCTATGCTATACGGGACTTTCGCAACCTTGAATATAGTTTCAAGAATATCGCTCGCCATAACATTATTATATATTCCCCCAACAAATGGAGTGCTATCCAAAATGCTTATGTAGTCCTCTGCGTTAATATCCCATAAAAACTTAGCTTTTCGTTTTGACGACTTAACGAACATTGTTGCAAGATGTCTATTGTTAAAACTGACAGTCAAGGGCTGTTTCGATTGGAACGAATAAACCATATCTGTTTTGCTGTCCAAACTAAAATCGCAAGTATTTATTTTGATTTCGGACGATATGGGGTCAACGCTCTGTGAGATTTTGACATTACGCAATTCATCACCATAGAATACAGTACCGTAGCCGTAATCTATAACTTCAAGTTTAAGTCTGTTTTTCGGCA
>CAYSYT010000086.1:0-5911 GCA_964435195.1 uncultured Christensenella sp.
AAATACAATAAAAAAATTTTTATTTTTTACCTATTTTTCAAAACGATTGAAAGTTATAGTAAAAAAAGGTATAATATACAAAAACGAATTTTAACAATTTAATTATATCGTAGATATGGCTTTTTAACCGTATTGCCGAAAAGCATTATCACGTTAAAAGTTTATACGGCGGTATCGAAAAAATTCAATTGTTCGGAGAATAAAATAAAAAAACTATGACGAAGTTTTAAAAAAGATACTACAAAGGAGGTACGATATGGCTTATAACGAACTCATTAAAAACTTTGAAAAAATCAGAGCATATATGAGAGAATTTTACGTCTACGGTTTTAAAAGTCGTGACGAATATGATAAAAAGAGCCTTCGTTCCTATGACGATGAAAAACGCAGAATGGAAAGTTGGCTCGGCAAACATATGAGTTTTGTCAGAACGTCGGAAGGGAAGAACGTTTTTATATCCATTGACAGTCGCGCCTCTAATCATAACCCTTTTTACAATGCGTTAAAAGCCAAGAGTTTTACCGATGGCGATATTACGTTGCATTTTATTTTATTTGATATTTTGTATAATGAAATCGACGAATATTCTTTGCAGGAACTTATGAATAAAATCGATAAAGAGTATCTTTGTTATTTTGAAGAACCGATGGTGTTTGACGAATCAACGGTTAGAAAGAAACTTAAAGAATACATCGAGAACGGTTTAATCGTTTCTGAAAGACAAGGGAAGAAACTTGTTTACCGTCGCACAAAAGACGTTAAATGGGATAATCTATATGACGTTATAGACTTTTATTCGGAAATAGCGCCTTGCGGCGTTATAGGCTCTTTTTTGTATGATAAAGAAGAAAATCACGACGAGGTTTTTTCGTTTAAGCATCATTATATGACGAGTGCGATTGACAGCGACGTATTGTGTTCGTTGTTTTTGGCAATGCAATCGAAAAGCGTCGTTACGGTACATAATTTAAGTAAAAAATCAACCGAACCGAGAAAAAACAAAGTAGTTCCGCTTAGAATTCGTATCAGTGTGCAGGACGGCAAACAATATTTAATTGCATATCACCCTGATTTTAATTGTATTAAATCGTTTAGAATAGACTATCTTTCCAACGTAAAGATTGAAGAACCGACACCGCGTTTTGACGAACTCAGAAGGATTTTAGACGATATGGAAACAAAAATGTGGGGTGTGACCTGTAGGGGAAGTTTAAGTAGAGAAGAACGTCTTGAACACGTCGAGTTTACCGTACGAATTGAACAAGGAGAAGATTATATCGTAAAGCGTCTGCAACGCGAAAAAAGAATAGGTTGTGTTGAAAAAATCGACGACTATACTTATCGGTTTATGGCGGAAGTATATGAAACCGGCGAACTTATTCCTTGGATAAGAACGTTTATTTGCAGAATAACGAAACTGAATTTTTCCAATCGTACGATTGAAAACCAATTTAAGCAGGATATTAAACAAATGTATAAAATGTACGGTATAGACTGCAGAGGTGAATCGAATGGTATTTAGTGAACTATATTCGGTATATTATAATACCGTCGCAAAAATTATCAATAAAATTATTGACGGCTCGGTAGATAACGATTCGATTTATCAAATAATTAAAGATAACGCTTTTGAAGAAAGTAATATAAACATTCTTTGTGCGATTCGAGAGGAAAAATGGCAGATAATTACTAAAAAACATAAAACACCAATCAAGCATACACCTACGATGCCGTTGACCGTTTTGCAAAAACGTTGGTTAAAAGCTATTTTAACGGATGAGCGTATTGAATTGTTCGATATTCGAATAGAGGGGCTTGACGACGTAGAACCGTTATTTACGAAAGAAGATTTTCGCATTTACGATAAATATTCGGACGGTGATAATTTTAGCGATGCGGAATATATTACGAAGTTCAAGACGATTCTTTATGCGGCGCATAATAAATTGCCCGTAAAAGTCGAAATGATAAACAGAAAGAGTGATAGGGTTTATACGAAGTTTGTTCCGCAGAGAATAGAATATTCGGAAAAAGACGATAAGTTTAGAGTGCTTACGTGCGGTTGTAGATATATAACTACGATAAATCTTGCAAGATTGATAAAATGTAGTTTATGCGAAGAACCATTTGAGACTGTTTCGTCACGCAGGAACGTTAATCGTTCGTCTATCACGATGATGGTAAAGGACGAGCGTAACGCTTTGGAACGGACAATGCTCCATTTTGCTCATTTTGAAAAGCAAGTGGAAAAATTAGACGATAAGAACTATAAAGTAATTATTAAATACGATAGTGACGATGAACCTGAAATGGTAATTCGTGTTTTGTCTTTCGGACCGCTCGTTGAGATTGTTAAACCGACAGAGTTTAGGGAACAAATCAAAAATAAATTAAAAAAACAGCAAAATTGCGAACTCAAATTATGAGTTCGCAATTTTTTTTCCGTGCAATATCGGGAATATATTGATAAAATGAAATTACAAAAGGCGCAGGCAGTAACGTTTAAAGTAAACGACTTTTAATCGGCGTTATGCGGAAGTCGTTAAGGAGGGAGGACAATCGCAGTCCGTGAGTAGCGGAACGGTAACCTCGGACAATACGTTTTGGAAAATTAAAGACACTTACAGCAGTTTTTTAGTTCCATAATTTTTTTTGAGGGAGAAAACTAATACCCTCGAGTGTCTTGTAAACAAAGGAATAAAGATGCGTACGGCAAAACATTCTATTTGTAAAAGAATTAGCCTGTATTAAGGGGCTTTGCTTTATATCCAAGAGTTTATAGGGTTGGAATACTCTGCATTTTAATTAAAACGCATTTTGTAAAAGGCACATACAGCAATTATGATTAGCTAAGTGGTTAAAGCACGGAATTCAACGTTTCGGACGCGGGTTCGAATCCCGCATCGATTGTGCCTTGTAAAACAAAAAACGAGAAAAGGAGAAGGATTATGTTGCAATATCTTAAAGAAGAATCGAATAAGGTTTTTACCGAAAACGGCGCGGTAACTTACGAGAGTAGCGGAAACTTTTGCCTCGATTTGTTCGCAACTATCGGGGCGATTCGTAGAGAAAGCGATATCGAAATAGAATCACGCTTTGTCAGAGCGTTTACGGAAAACGGAGACGTTGCGATAAAGCTCTTGTTTTTCGCTCGCGATATCAGGGGCGGACTCGGTGAACGCAGAGTTTTCCGTGTTATTCTTAAATGGCTCGCCAATAACGAAGAAGATACCGTTAAAAAGAATATTAAATATATTGCCGAATACGGTAGATACGACGATTTGCTTGTTTTATTCGATACTCCATGCGAACGAGATATGTTAGCCGTTCTTAAAATGCAGTTCGATACTGATATGAAGGCTATGAAAGATAAAAAGGAAGTATCTTTGCTTGCAAAATGGCTTCCTTCGGTTAACGCATCGAATAAAGAAACCGTTATGACGGCAAAGAAAATTGCTAAATATTTCGAAATGAACGACGCAACTTACAGAAAGGCGCTTGTAAAACTTCGTGCATACATAAGAATTATAGAAAACAATCTTCGTGAAACGGATTATTCTTTTGATTACGAAAAGCAGCCGTCTAAGGCTTTGTTTAAGTATAGAAAAGCCTTTATTCGCAACGACGGTGAAAGATATAATGAGTTTATACGCAACGTAGAAGAGGGCAAAGCCAAGTTAAACGCTTCGACTCTTGCGCCCTACGAACTTGTTGAACCTTTTATCAATGGTTGGTCTATAAGAAATCTTAGCAAGCAGGAGAAAGCGTCTATCAACGCAACGTGGAATTCGCTTCCGGATTATACTTCCGACGAGAATGCTATCGCGGTAATAGATACGTCCGGTTCTATGTATTTTACGGGTAAACCCGTTGCCGCATCCGTAGCACTTTCGCTTGGTATATACTTTGCGGAACGGAATAAAGGCTATTTTAAAAATCACTTTATAGAATTTTCTGCAAGCCCTCGACTTATAGAGATTAAAGGAAAAACTTTTGCCGATAAACTTCGTTATATTTCATCTTTTAATAATGTCGCAAATACGAATATCGAAGCGGTTTTTGATTTGATTTTGAATGTAGCTGTTAAAAATAAAGTGGCTCAAAGTGAATTACCTTCAAAACTTTATCTTATTTCCGATATGGAATTCGATGCGGCGGTGGAAAATACGGAACTTTCTAATTTTGAAAACGCTAAAAAGAAATTTGAAGATAAAGGCTATAAACTTCCCGATATCGTTTTTTGGAACGTTGCAAGTCGTAACAAGCAACAGCCTGTTAAGAAAAACGATAAAGGTGTGGTTTTGGTGTCGGGATGCACGCCTAAAATTTTTTCTATGGTGGCAAGCGGCAAAACGAATCCTCTTGTATTTATGAAGGAAATCATCGAAAGCGAGCGTTATGTAAAAATTATCGCTTAAAAATATATGAGGAGCAAAAAATAAACAAAAGGAAGAAAATTATGATAGAAATAATAGGAAAATATAATATCGCAAAATGTTTTACGAAACAAGTGGAAGACGTCGCATTCGAACAAATCAAGCAAATTTGCGACACGGAGGCTTTTACAAACTCAAAAATAAGAATAATGCCCGACGTTCACGCCGGTAAGGGGTGTACGATAGGTACGACTATGACAATAACCGATAAAATCGTTCCTTCGATGGTCGGAGTGGATATCGGTTGCGGTATGTATACGGTTTATCTCGGAAAAATTGACGTTGATTTTGAAAAAATAGACGAAGCAGCACGTTTTATACCTTCCGGAAGAAACGTTTGGGAGGGTAGGCAAGAAAGATTTGACCTTACTCGACTTCGTTGTTATCGTGAGCTTAAAGACACAAAAAGACTTGAAAGAAGTCTTGGTACTTTGGGCGGAGGCAATCACTTTATAGAGATTGACGAAGATGAGGAAGAAGGTAAGTATTTGGTTATCCATTCGGGTAGCCGAAATTTAGGAACGCAGGTGGCCGAACATTACCGGCAGATTGCAATTGACCTTAACGTCGGAAAAGAAGACTATTTCAAAAAAAGGAATGAAATAATCGCGACGTATAAAGCCGAAGGACGAAGAAGCGAAATTCAAGCAGAACTCAGGCGATTAGAAAGAGAATGGAAGGTAAAAGAGCCTACTTTACCGTGTGATTTATGTTATCTTTACGGTTCGTTTATGGAAGACTACATTCATGACGTGGATATATGTCAAAAGTTTGCGGAAAGGAGTCGTGCGAAAATGGCGGAGATTATTTTGGATAGGACGGGCATGGTGGCGATTGATACTTTTCAAACAATTCACAACTATATTGACGTTAAGGAAATGATTCTTCGTAAGGGTTCTGTATCGGCAAAGAAGGGCGAAAAACTTTTGATACCTATCAATATGCGTGACGGCGCACTCGTTTGCATCGGAAAGGGAAACGACGACTGGAATTATTCCGCACCTCACGGGGCGGGAAGATTGATGTCGCGTACAGCTGCGTTTGAGCGTCTCACAATGGAAGAATATCAAAAAGAAATGCAAGGTATTTATTCTACTTGTATTAACGTCGCAACGTTGGATGAGTCACCTATGGCGTATAAATCTATGGACGAAATTATAGAGAATATCAAGCCTACTGCGGAAATCGTTACAAGAATAAAGCCTGTGTATAATTTTAAGGCGATAGAATAATTGTTCGATAAAAATAAACGCAAAAATTTAATTTTTTTTAACGTAGTGTAAAAGCTACGTTTTTTTAAATATAAATAATAAGATTTTGCAGAAGTTTGCAAAATAATTAAATCTATTGAAAAAAGTATAATATAAATGCACGTTGTACTTTAATATTATCCGTTAACAGACTTTTTATCTTTTCTTCTTTCATTTTTATCGTATCATTCATAATTTTAACCTCGTTTGTAATTTTAATTGCGA
>CAYSYT010000087.1:0-5739 GCA_964435195.1 uncultured Christensenella sp.
TAATAACCGTTGTGTTGACTTTTTTGATTTGCAAAAAAGGTGATAAGTTAAGTTACTTCATTAAAGATAAAAATCACAAGTAATTATTTATATAAATTTTGTGTTTTTATGTCAGACACAAGAGGTGTTTTGTGAATATTTTGATTAGTAATGATGATGGAATAAACAGTAACGGCTTGTTGAGTTTGGCAAAAAAACTTTCCGAGAGTAACAGAGTAATGGTTGTAGCGCCCGACGGAAACAGGTCTGCATATTCGCATTCTTTAACACTCTCAAAGACCTTAGAACTCAAAAAATGCCACGTAGAAAATTGTGAGGCGTATTCGTTATCCGGAACGCCTGCGGATTGTGTAAAGTTTGCAAAATTAGTTTTTAACGATTTTAAGGCGGATATCGTTGTTTCCGGAATAAACAAAGGACATAATTTAGGTTCCGATATATTATATTCGGGAACGGTATCGGTAGCCTGTGAAGCGGCTTTTTTCGGAAATATCTCGTTTGCTTTTTCATCTTTTTCTCACGGAGAAAGCGATTTTGACGGTTATTCCGTTTATGCAGAAAAAATTATAAATTTATTGCTTCGATATTCGGTTAACGGTGATATTTGGAACGTGAATTTTCCGAACGTTAGCGCCGATAAAATTAACGGTATTAAATTTACGAAGCTCGGTAAACACGTATATATGGATAAATACGTTAAAGTTGAAGGAGAACGTTATATGTTGGTCGGTTCTCCCGATGAAGAATTTGTAAACGATAAAGATTCGGATATAGAATGGATAAAAAAGGGGTATATTACCGTTACACCTATTTTATTTGATAAAACTAATTATTCTAAAATTAAAGAGTTAAACGAAAGATGCATAAAGTTATAGTTGTGGGGGCGGGGCCCGCGGGTTTAATTGCCGCTTATTTTTCGGCAATGCAAGGAAACCGTACAATTGTTTTTGAAAAAAACGAGAAAGCAGGGAAAAAACTTTATATTACCGGCAAGGGAAGATGCAATCTTACAAACGACACTTCTGTTGACGATTTTTTAAGTAACGTCGTTAGAAATTCTAAATTTTTATTTGGAGCGTTAAATTCCTTTTCGCCATACAATACCGTTTCTTTTTTTGAAAATAACGGGCTAAAATTAAAAACAGAACGTGGTAAACGAGTGTTCCCGTTTAGCGATAAAGCCAGTGACGTAACAAAAACTCTTGAAAAACTTTGCATTAACGCGGGCGTTGAATTTGATTTTAACGCAAAAGTTGATAACGTAATAACGGAAAACAGTATCGTTAAAGGTGTAATTTCTAACGGAAAATCATATAGTTGCGATAGCGTTATTATTGCGACGGGCGGACTTTCTTACCCGTTGACGGGAAGCACGGGCGACGGTTATAAGTTTGCAAAACAATTAGGACATAATATTATTGCTCCTCGTCCGTCATTGACAGGAATTGAATTAAACGATGATTTTTTTCTTGAAGTTCAAGGTTTGTCGCTTAAAAACGTTACTCTACAAGCAAAAATATCCGGGAAAACGATTTTTAACGAACTCGGAGAATTATTATTTACTCATTACGGTATTTCCGGTCCGTTGGTTTTGTCCTGTTCTGCATTGATTAACAGAATAAACGCCGCAGATTTGGAATTGTTTATAAATTTTAAACCTGCGCTAAAACAGGAAGATTTGCATAGACGATTGATTAGAGAAGTAGAAATTGCAAAAAATAAAAGCATTATAACGCTTTTGCGCAGTTTACTGCCTAAAAGCATAATTCCGGAGGTTTTAAAGCGTTGCGATTTAACGGAAAATAAAATTTGCGGAACGTTGACCGTTGCGGAACGGCAACGAATAATCGACGTTATTAAAAACTTTTCTCTACGCTTCAAAACGTTGCGACCTATTGACGAGGCAATCATTACGTCGGGCGGTGTGAACGTAAAAGAAATAAACCCGAAGACTATGGAAAGTAAAATTATACAGAGTTTGTTTTTTGCTGGGGAAGTTATTGACGTTGACGCTTTTACCGGCGGTTTTAATATACAAATTGCTTTTTCTACGGGCTATTTGGCAGGGCTTAACGCCTAAATTTTTACAAGCGGAGATTTTTATGGGAAAAATATTTAGCATTGCTTTGGACGGACCTTCCGGCAGCGGAAAAAGTACCGTCGCAAAAAAGTTATCGCAAACGTTAAACATATTGTATCTTGATACGGGAGCAATGTACAGGGCGACGGCTATAAAGGTATTGTCGCTTGGCGTCGATACCTTTGACGAAGAAAAAATAAAAACTTTTATTGACGATATTGATTTGCAGATAAAGTATATTGACGGTACGCAACGTACTTTTTTAGACGGTATCGACGTTTCCGAGAAAATCAGAGAGCCGCACGTTTCTATGGCTGCTTCCAATGTTTCCAGTTTAAAATGCGTAAGGCTTAAAATGGTGGAAATGCAACGGGAAATTGCGCAAACAATGTCTTGCGTTCTCGACGGAAGAGATATCGGTTCGTACGTGTTGCCAAACGCCGATTATAAATTTTACGTTACCGCATGTGTCGGCGTTCGTGCGTTAAGACGATATAAAGAACTCGTCGAAAAGGGGCATAACGTTGATTTGAAGTCGCTTGAAAAAGAAATCGAACAAAGAGATTTTAACGACAGTAACAGAGATTTTGCCCCCTTGCGAATGGCCGACGACGCCGTTTTAATAGATACTTCCGATATGACCGTCGAAGAAGTCGTTGATAAAATTTTGAGTTACGTAAATGCTGGTGTAAAATGAATTTTTTTCATAAAATTCCTATATTTTTTTTCAATTTGCTTTATCCTTGTACCGTACACGGAAAAGAGAATATTCCCAAAGACGGCGCGTGTGTTTTAGTGTGCAACCATTACAGAGCGATTGATTGCGGGTTTATTTCGAATGCGTATAATAAAGACGTTTATTTTTTGGCAAAAAAAGAACTTTTTAAAAATAAGCTTTATTCAAAAATATTGACTTCTTACGGCGCGATTCCGATAGATAGAGATAAACCGGAAATAAAATCAATGTTAAAGACGATAAAAATATTGAAAGAAGGTCATAAACTTGTTATTTTCCCGGAGGGTACAAGAAATAAGGTTAATAACGAACTTATGCCGTTAAAATCGGGGACTTCGGTTTTTGCCGTTCACGCTAAATGTCCGGTCGTGCCGTTAATGTTAAGCGGTAAAGCGAAATTATTTAGGCGTACGCACTTAATAGTCGGAGAGCCGTTCGAATTCGCCGAGTTTTACGATAAAAAGATAACCGAAGAAAATTTAGAAAAAATGGATGAAATTTTAAGAAGTAAAATGCTCGAACAACTTAAAATTTTAAATAATGAAATTAAGACGAAAAATAATAAAAGAAAATGCAAGTAATTAAAGGAAAATACAGCGGTTTTTGTTTCGGAGTCAAAAGAGCTATCGACGCTGCCGAAAAACTTGACGGTAACAGAAATTTCGTTTTAGGTGAAATAATTCATAACGAGAGTGTGATTGAACGGCTCGAAAAAAAGGGTATTAAAACCATAAATACCTTAAACGACGCCGAATTTGTCGCCGGCGATAAACTTTTAATTAGAACTCACGGAGAAGCAAAAAATACTTTGGAAACCGCTTATCGGTTTGGCGTCGACGTTATAGATTGTACTTGTCCGTTTGTTAAAGAAATTCATTATATCGTTGAAAGTCATTATATAAAAGGTTACCAAATAGTTATAATAGGCAATGCCGAACATCCTGAAATTAAAGGGATTAACGGCTGGTGTGACAATACTGCTATAATAACCGAAAATTCGGAGGAAATTTCCAAAATCGAAGCCGATAAGATATGCGTGGTGGTTCAAACGACGTATTCGGAAGAAAAATTTGATGGAATTATTAAAAATTTTCTCTTTGATGGTGAAAAAACAGTTGATATTTTCAAAACAATTTGCTATACTACAACCAAGCGTCAAAACGAAGCGGAAAAACTTTCGAAAGAATGCGATTGTATGATTGTTCTTGGCGGAGCTAAAAGCAATAACACGCAAAAACTTTACGATATTTGTAAAAAAAATTGTTCGAACGTTTTTCGCATTGTCAATCCTGACAATTTTGATTACGAAAAAATAAAAAATTTTTATAAGGTAGGAATTGTATTCGGTGCGTCAACGCCATCGGAACAATTTCAGGAGGTCATCTCGAATATGGAGAAAGTTACAGAAGAAATCATAACTTCGGAAGCAACCGTAAATGAAGAAAACATCGCCGCAGAAACGGTAATCGAAACTACACCCGATACGGTTGAAACAGTGGATACGGTAGCGAAAGCAGAACCCGAAAAAGCAGCAAAATCTGTAAAATCCGCAATGGAAAAGATTTTTGACAATATTAGGCAAAATAGAGATTTTAAAATCGGTCAAGTAGTTACTGCCATAATTTCATCTGCAAGTGATTCCGGATTAACAATTTCACTTAGAGATACAAAAAAAGATTTCGAACTTTCAAAAGACGAAATGATAAACGAATATAACAAAGAGGATTATAAAGATAAAATCGGTTCCGATATTCGCGTTATGGTTATCGGCAAAAATCCCGTTAAATTCTCCGAAAAAGCCATGAAAAAGGTTTTGGAAGAGGAAGCCGAAATTGAAGAAATCAGAAACGGTAAAATTTTCGAGGCGGTTATCGAATCCACCAATAAAGGCGGTTTAACCGGTAAATTCGGAAGTTATCAGGTATTTATTCCTGCATCCCAAATTAGAATGGGGTTTGTTAAAGACCTTGAAAAATACGTTGGTAAGACTTTGCGTTTAAAAGCAGAAAAAGTTGAATCAAGAGGAGCAAGACGTCAAATCGTAGGCTCTCAAAGAGTTATATTGGAAGCGGAAAAGCAAGAACGCGACGCGATACGCGCACAAAAAGAAGCAGAATTCTTCGGCAGTATTCAAGAAGGCGACGTAGTTCTCGGTACACCTGTCAGATTCGCTTCGTTCGGTGCGTTTATCGATGTAAACGGCTTCGATTGTCTTGCGCATATTTCCGACCTTTCTTGGACAGGGTGCAACGATTGTGCTTCCGTTTTGGAACTCGGCAAGCAATACGAGTTTAAGATTTTGAAAATCGACGAGGAAAACAAGAGAGTATCTGTCGGTTATAAACAATTGCAACCTAAACCTTGGGATACCGTTCTTGAAAGATATCACGTTGGCGATGTAATTAACGGAAAAGTCGTAAGAATCGTTAGTTTCGGAGCGTTCGTTGAAGTTGAAAAAGGTATAGACGGATTAGTTCACGTTTCTCAAATTTCTAATAAATGGTTAGAAAATCCTGTAACTGCTTTGCAAGTCGGTCAGGAAGTTGACGTTAAAATTTTGGAAATTAACCCCGAGAAGGAAAAAATGACTCTTTCTATTAAAGCGTTACTCGAAGACGAACACGCCGATGAAAAAGACGACGATAAAAAATCAAACAAAAGGAAGTCGTCTAAGAAAGAAGATTCTTCCGACGAAGTTGAGCTTCGCGAATGGAAAGACGAAACGTCCGGTGGTGGCGCTTCCATTGCTGAAATGATAAATAACGCAGATAAGTAATTTTCAATCTGTCGGTTTGTTTGTAAATTTAATATAAAATAATTAAAGAACTTTATCTATTACGATAGAGTTCTTTTTTTAATTATTATTACTTGTTATATTTTGATTAAAACATATTTTTTTTGTTCTATCGTTACGTTTTATAAA
>CAYSYT010000088.1:0-5717 GCA_964435195.1 uncultured Christensenella sp.
AAGCGTAGTTTTGCGTGGGAAAACCGAGGTTTAGTCGGTTTCCCGACATCTGAAAATCAGTTCTGTTTTCGGACATTTGTTTCGCTGTAGAACCCATAGAAAGATAGGGAATTAAACACCAAACAAAGACTGCAACAGGAAAAATAGTTTGTACCAAAGAAAGAAAAGAATTTAGTTTTTGTGTAAAAAAAGCTATAAGAACACGCCTCCGTGGCGTAGACGGGACATGTACACCGCATGGTGTACGTCACGTCGGAAGAACGGGAGCTTTTGGTCCTTTTCGCTCACGAAAAGGACGTAGGGAAAAACTTTGGTTTTAAGAAAAAAAAGTCCTGTGCATAGAAAAAAGAAAAGAAGAAAGAAAAAATCACCTTCTTTGATACTTCCCAATATGCCCCAAAACCTTTTCTTCAAGCACACTGTTCGCCATTTTTATGTGTTTTTGAATTTCGGGAGTAATTGCATTCAAAAACTGAACAATAAAGTATTCTCCGTTTACCACCGCCAAAGGTGAACAGTGCTTGAACACGACAGACGAGATGTCACCGTTAAACGCCCTGTCGATTTCCTCGCAAATAATTTTCTTAACCGATTCCATGGACTTTACGGTTTCATATATCCTTTCTTCATCACCGTTTTTCTTTGCTTTTTGAGAACTTCTTCTCCCTTTCTTTTTTGAGTTTTCCATGTGTTCCGTATGTTCCGTGTTTTCTGAGTTTTCACCGTCTTTGGAAAAATCACCCACGTCGGTGTCGCACTTTTCTTTTTCGTCTTTTTCGTCTTTTATAAAAACCTTTAGCTTTTTTTCAATGTTGTCCCTGGCAGTCATAAGGCGAAGTGCTAAGTCTGGGTCGTTGGGATTGAAATAAATCACGTCTTTGTCCCCGTTGTCAAACTCAATGGGAAACGCTTCTTTTCCTACACTTAATTTCATAAAAAATCCTCCGTAAATTAAATTTACCGCCCTACCGTGAGGGCAAGGCGGTATTTGTTTGTTAAATTTAAGCTGCCGAGTCGGGGGTGAATTTTATAGTGCCACCATCGACTTTGTCCATTTCGCCGATAGTTGTTTTGTTGGCGTAATGAATGTCAATTTCAAAACCGAGATAAGACCCTGCTTCTCCCGTAAAGTTGTTAATCGCTATCATTACGTCCTCTTCAAGACGTGCTTTGCACTTTGTGTTTTCGCTTCCGTCTATAAACTCAAACTTCTGCAAAATCTTTATGCTGTTGAGGGGCGACATATCTCTTGTGTACCATGCGTTGAAAAGCATTTCCGCAAGTTTTGAACCTTTGCGAAGTTTTACCGTAAGTCCGCTCTGTGTGGGCTGTGCCACCGAACGCTCCATGTCAACCGTCCCCAGAACGTCGGTAATTTTTTCGACATCGGAACCCTCTTCGATAGACCAGCTCTCAATGCCTTTGCCTTGAAGCTCCCATGTTTCGGTGTCCCCGTCCCCCACGTCCGCATAGATTTTAAAATGCTTTGTTTCTATCTTGGGACTTGCAAAATTGTTAAAAGTTATGCTTTGCGCCATTTGTTTCGTTCCTTTCGTTTTATTCTGTTTTAAATTTTCCCCTGTCGGCTATCGGGAGTGAAGCTTTTCGTTTATCGCCCTGTAAAGCTCCCCTTTTTTTCCCGACTGCTCGGCGGCACCGTCCCACTCTGACGTGGCAAAGGGATTGTATGTCTTTCTGAAGTTCATGTCATTGCCGTAGTAAACTTTGGCGGCGTAAATAAACCCGTTTGAGGAATTTTTGGGGGCATATTTTATTTGCCACGGTGAGATAACGGCACTTTCTTCAAGACGTCCCGTGTCGTGAGGGGTGTAGGGAGAGATAAGTTTTTTCCATTCCTCGGCAATAAAAATTCCCAAAGAGTCGCACGTAACCCTTTGAATTATCTTTTTTTCGTCAAGGCTTATATGGGTTTCAACACTGTAACTCATGGTAAACCGCCCGTCTTTTTCTCACTTCGTTTACGTACCAAACACGAAAAGTCACGGCAAAACACATGATTTTTTCCCTTTCGTCAACGGCTCTTATGTAAGGCTGAACCGAAGTACATTCAACACTCACAACCTTTTCGGAAACGTCGGGAAAATCCATGTTGTTGTCCTTAGAGGCAACCCAGGAAAAAATGCCGTCGATTTCTTCCATGGTCAGTGCGTTTTCGTTGTAAACGGGAGGACTTGTGTCGTTGATGTCGTAGGGACGGTAACAGTTTATCTGGTAGTCCTTGTAAATTGTGGGTATGGGAACAATCTCACCCTCGTAACAGCCGACACTGTCAATGCTCCCTTTTATGCTTGCCGTGGAACTTCCCCCGACGGGTAAAATAATGTCTGTGTAAAAACTCTGCCGTCCGGCAATGGGCAAAAGCTTTTTAATCTGCGGACATTGCCTTAAATATTCCGCTATTTTCGTGTACTCCGTCGCCGTTCCTCCTTTGCGTTTTGTTTATTTTTTCTCATTACGCCCCTCCAATCCTCAAATTATCACATCTGAAACCGAACACATTCACGTCCCAATCGGTGACAAAAAATCCCACCTCACGGTACTTTTCCAAAAGCTCGTAAAACTCTTTTGAAGTTTTTACACTGTCCGTTATTTCGTCGAGAACTATAAAGTCCCCTGTTCGGACTGTGTAAAAATCCCCTCGTTTTTCTTCCGGCAAACGCCTGTATTCGTCGGGTGTTTTGTAATGCTTTACGTCTTTTGTGAAAATGTTCGCCGTTCTTTGGCAATGTTCCGCCGTGCCGTCGCTTTTCTCTTTAAACTCAAGTGATACAAAACAGTCGTCGATGACGTGGGAACAAAATTTTCGCTTTTCTTTCCCCTCAAAGGTTATGTCGTTGTAAATTGTGACCTTTCCCGAAAACAAATTTTTGAGCTTGTTTTTTTCCTCCGAAAAACTTTGCGTGTCGGGTATTTCTATCTCGTTTTGTCCGTATTTTACATTGAATTTTACTTTCATTTTTTTCCGCCCAAATACAAAAGAGGTGTTCCGTTGTCGTCATAAAGCATATACAGATAATCAAACAACATATTTTGAATATCCCTCTGCATTTCATTATCTGTTTTCGTATTGTACGAAACGCTTTCGCTTACATTTCCCACGCTCTCGGAACGTGAAGTCACGTTCTTTTCCGAAACATTCCCGTTTGTGTTAAGATATTCAACCAAATCTCGGCAAAGTGTTTTGACACGGTTTGGGACTTCCGTCATTCTTTCAACACGTCGAAACGTCGCTCTGTCAACGACAGCACACGCTCTGTCGATGTTGCGATTAAAGGCGGTTTCATCTATCACGCCACCCAAATACACATATTCTTTAAAATCCAAGTACCGCACAGTTAAACCGCCTTTCTGTTATTTTTCCGTTTTTTTGCGTGTTCTTCTTACAGGCTTTTCTTCTTCGGTTTCTTCCTTGATTTCTTCAATCAAAGGCTCGCACATTCTGTTTTCGTTTGAAGATAATTCTTTTATTCTGCTCGGCAAAACGTTCAGTCCGTCCCTCGGATATGTCTTGCCGTTGTCATAAAAGTAATTATTATCTTGCATATCATGAAAAGCCTTGATAACTTTATACATTAACCGTCACCTCTTTAGGTAGCCGAAACGGTGTGTACGTAGATACCTGCCGTTTTGTTTTCGTAAGCGTCGGCAAGACCGTATGCACGGTAGAAGAACAACCAACCGTCACTTTCCTGATTGGCTTCGGGTGTGATAATTTTATCCACCGTGTGCTTGGGGTACTGAAGAACAGCCGGTGTATGAACCACCATAAAGTTTATTTTCTTACCGCCTGTTACATCGTAACCGCCCTTTTCCTGTCCGCTTGTTGTGCCGTCGTTGAGCTTGATTTTGTCGTAAAATCTTGCCTGAGGAACGTCCACAACCAAAGAAAAACGAGAAAGAACTTCTTTGCTCTTGTTTGTGTCCAAATCTTCAATCATGCCGTGAAGTGTGGGGGTAATGAAAAGCACTCTCTGCTCTGCGGGTACTTCCGCTTCGTCCATGGCGTTTGTCGCTTCTCTCAATGCCGAAACAACATTTTCACCCGTTGTGAGGGTTGCTTCTTTCTTTCCGATACCGGTAAGCTGTGCATATGTGGAAAAACGAAAAGCGTCCATTTCGGGAACAACTTCGGTTCTGATAAATTCGCTTGACAGTTTTCCGAAAGCGATACCCGCTGTTTCTTCGTTGTCCATGCTGTCCACAACGAACTTTCTTCCTCTGTCGTAGTTGAATTTTACGGTTTCGTATTCAAGGGTAACCGCTCCCTTGACGTAACCGCCGTTACGTGAATAGTCCGCAAGACCGTCAAATTTCATCTTGGGGATAACGATTTCGTTTGCGTTTTTTCCCGACTGAACAATGGAAGAGTCCCCGTCGAGAATTGAAGTTTTTGCCGACTGTTTATATACTTCGTCAAGAAGTGCGATATAGTTTTTAAACAATGCTATTGTCTGTTCTGTCGCTGCCATTTTTTTCTCCTTTTGTTTTTTCTTTTACTTTCTTACTTCTTACTTTTTAATTTTTCGGTGCAAGACCCATTACGGCTCTTGCCTTTGCTTCGTTTGTGTCAGCGTTTTCTCCCGTGGGATTTCCTCCGGGGAGCTGAAATTTGGTAATTCCTCTGAAAGCAAATTCATCGTTTTGAGTAAGCTCCTTAAAAATATCCTCGTCGCTTTTTCCCTCAAATTCCTTGTTTTCCAAAGCTTCGGCGAATTTTCTAAGATAGTCGCTTCTTATTGCGTCGTGGTTGAACTTTTTCCCCTCCGACGCCGTGTTAAAGCGTTTCTCGATTCCTTCGCTTTTCTCTTTGTAAATTCTGTCCGCTTCCGCTTGTTTTTCCTTTGCTTCGTTTTCGGCTTTCAGCGCTTGGAATTTGCTCTTCCATTCTCCCTCGTCTTTTTCTTTTTCCTTTACGGCTTCAAGTTCGCAAGTGAGGTTTTCTATGGATTTTTCTTTTTGTGCGAGTTTATTTTCAAGCTCCGCTTTCTCTGTGTTAAAGCGTGTTATTTCCTCGCCTCTCACCGCAAATATTTTTTCCGCCGCCTCTTTTGTCACTCCGAGTTCTTCAAGAAATTTTACCGTTATTGCTGACATTTTTTCCTCCTGCGTTTAAGTATTTTTTAGGTGATTTTCTTTGCACCGCGCATTCTTTTAAGTCCTTTGGACTAAGACGATTATATCACATTAACGTTAATGTATAAAGTCATTATATGTAAAATTTTCAATTTCAACTATCCGCTTTTCAACATCTGTTCACTAACCACTATTCATTATTTTTTCCTTTTTTCTGCAAAACTGTTTCTTTCGTACTTTTCCGAAGAAAAGTACCAAAATTCCCACTCTTCCGCAACGACATTTTCTGTCCGAAAATCACGTCGTTGCTACGCCGTGGTGGCGTGATCTTGTTTTGAAATTTTATTTTTAAATCATAATCTTTCTTTTTCTTTGCAATAAATTTTGTTTTAGACACAAATTCACGCCTTGAGCGAAAACCTCTATTTTCCAAAACCGCAAGCGGATAGCCTACCGAGTGAACAGAGTTTGTTTCGGTGCGTCCGAACGAGAGTATAGCCTTGCGTGGGAAAACCGAAAGTTTAGTCGGCTTCCCGACATCTGAAATAAAACTCTGTTTTGGAAAACATGTTCCGCTGTACAACCCATAGAAAGATATGGTTTTCAAACCCCAAACAAAGACT
>CAYSYT010000089.1:0-5680 GCA_964435195.1 uncultured Christensenella sp.
CAACTGTAAAACAAATATTTGAACAAATTTATAAGATAAATATTGTCGTAAATATAATTTTTATCGAAAAAATAAACAAACTATCGTTATGGCGGCTAAAAAGAAGAATGAAAATCACGATAAAAAAGGTAAAAAATTTTTATATTCGGCTATAATCGGGTTGAGCGCGGGTTTAATTAACGGTTTATTCGGTGGCGGAGGCGGAATGGTCGTCGTGCCTATGCTGATGTTTTTGTTAAAATATCTTCCTAAAAATGCTCACGCGACTGCAATTTTGATAATTTTGCCTTTATCTTTGATAAGCGGAATGTTTTACGCCGTTTTTGGAAGTGTTAAACTCGACTTGGTTATTCCCGTGTTAATCGGTGTCGTTTCGGGCGGAATTCTCGGCGCGTTTTTGTTGTCTAAGTTATCGTCAAAATGGTTGGTAATTATTTTTTCGGCGGTTATGTCTGTCGCGGGATTAAAAATGTTGTTTTTTTGAGGTAAATAATGGAGTACGTTTTATATGCGTTTGCAGGAATTCTTGGCGGTGTTTTAGGCGGAATGGGAATGGGTGGAGGCACAATTTTAATACCGCTTTTAAGTATATTTTACGGTGTAAGTCAACATGCTTCGCAAGCAGTTAATCTCATAAGTTTCGTGCCTATGGCGGTGGTCGCGTTGATAATTCATATAAAAAACAAATTAGTACGATTTGATAACGTGCTTATAATAATCGTTTCGGGGTGTTTTACTTGCGTTTTGGGTTGTTATATCGCAAAGGTTATGAGTGGGGACTTATTAAGAAAATGTTTTGGCGGATTTCTCGTTTTGCTTTCCGTGTTTCAAATAATTTTAGGCTTAAAGCAAAAAGATGAAAATTGATTTGTGCAAATTGACTAAACGTTTTTTTCTTGTTGTTTTGTCTTTTTAACCTTAAATTTGCTTTTGTTTTTGAAAAATTTTCACCTAAAAAAATTAATTTTATAATTCTTTTGTCGTAAAAGAATTTTTTTGCAAAAAAATTGCACAAATTTTGAAAATGGTCTATACAAACACAATATCTTGTGTTATAATGTTTTCATAATAAACATTTAAGGTGGATGAAATTGGAAAAAATTGCTATTATTGACTTAGGTTCTAATACTGCCAGACTTTTACTCGTAGACGTTAAGGACAACGGTCATTTTCAGATTGTAGATCAACTCAAAGAAGCGCCCAGACTCGGCGAAGGTATGGAAAGAGACGGATTTTTAAAACCCGCCCGCATACAGGAAACTATTAAAACGTTAAAAATGTTTAGAAAACTTTGCGATGCTAACGGTGTGGAAAAGGTTATCGCCGTCGCTACTGCCGCCGTAAGGCGTGCAAAAAATCAAAGAAGTTTTCTTGACGAAGTTGCCGCTACTTGCGGAATTAAACTTCGTGTTTTAAGTGCGGAAGAAGAAGCGATGTACGTTTATCGTGGCGTAATAAATACTATGGATATACCCAAAGGTATTATTCTCGAAATAGGCGGCGGAAGTACGAAAATCGTTTATTATAACAGAAGAAATCTTCTTCACCACGAAACGTTGCCGTTCGGCGCAATTACTCTTACCGAACTTTTCAACGGCGACGGATTAACGCCAAACGAACAAGTGGAAAAAATCGAAGAATTTTTCACCGAACAGTTAAAACGCATCGAATGGCTTAAAGACGTTGACCCCGAAGCGCAGATGATAGGCGTCGGCGGTTCTTTCAGAAATCTTTGCAGAATGACTAAGATTATGAAGAAATATCCTCTTCGCGCTATACATAATTACGTTGTTAACGACGTGGATTTTTCGCACGTTTACGACTTGCTTAAAGGGTTAGACCTTGACAGAAAGAAAAAAATTAAGGGGTTGTCTAGCGGAAGAGCGGATATTTTACCTAGCGCGCTTGCCGTGATTTCTGCATTTAAAAAATATATGAACCTCGGAAACATTGTTATTAGCGGTAGCGGATTAAGGACGGGTATTTTATTCAATTACGCCGTTCCGATAACAATGGATAAGCCTATTTCCGATGTTTTGACTTACAGTTTAAATAATATTACCGATTTTTACGGTTGTAACGTTACGCATACGGAACACGTTGTAAATCTTTCCGTTCAATTATTTAAGCAGTTGCGTGTTTTACATAAATTCCCGAGGCAATATTTGAAGATTTTAAAAGTTGCCGCTTATTTGTACGAAACGGGTAAACGCGTCGGCTTTTATAATTTTGAAAAACACAGCGGTTATATTATATTGAATTCCAATATTTACGGTTTAAGCCACAGAGATATGGTTTTGGCGTCGTTCGTTGCCGCTAATACCGCAATTGAAGACATAAATCCGTTCGACTGGGCAAAATACCGCGATTTGGTTAACGACGACGATGTTGATTCCGTAAGAAAGATGGGTATTATGCTTCGAATTGCAAATTGTTTTGACAGAAGTTTGTCGTCGGTGGTTAAAGGAATAAATTGCGATATTTTGGGCGATTCGGTTATTATGAAAACGGAAGTAGACGGAGATGCCTCGCTCGAAATAAATTCCGCACTTGAAATCGGTGCCGATTTTAGAAAAATATTTAAGAAAAATCTTGAAATTCTTTAATTTAAATTAACAAACCGACGCTGTGTGTTAGCACAGCGTCAGTTTTTAGATAGGATGAGGTGTTTATGTCTGCTGAAAAATTTGCAATTGATTTCGACGGTTCGGTTACTAATATTTATAAACTCGGAAGCGGAATAGTTTTAAGCGAACCCACGGTTGCCGCAGTCGGGATTGACGGTAAAGACGAAATTAAGGCAGTGGGTAACGATGCTCGAAAACTTATAGGCAAAACCGCTGAAAAAACAAAAATAGTTTTCCCGATTTTTGAGGGTGAGGTCGTAAACGAACGGGTTGCTGCGGGTTTATTATCTGTTTTCTTAAAAAAAGTCGGAGTAAAAAACAGGTTAGTTAACGTACGTTCCGTAATTTCCGTGCCTTGCGGCGTCACCGCCGATATGCTTTATAAATACGAGGCGGTTGCAAAATCCGTCGGTATAAATAAAACTTATTTTGTCGAAGCGCCGATTTTGTCTGCTCTCGGTCAAAGGTTGCCGTTAACGGATTCGTGTCCGATATTTTTAATCGATATGGCGGGCGGGGTTACTAACATCGCAGCGCTTTCGCTTGACGGGATTATCGGCGGAATTTCCGTTAATTTCGGGTCGAATAAAATAACTACCGATATTATAGATTACATTGCCGATTATTACGGATTGCAAATAGGTTTATTGTCTGCGGAAAAAATAAAAGCGGAAATAGGAAGTTTGCTCGATGACGACGGTCTTTCTACCATTGTTAACGGTCGCGATATCAGAACGGGTACTCCGAAATCTATTTGCATAAAAGCGCTCGATTTAATCGAACCCGTGAGAAAATATTACGATAAGATTGCCGAATTAAGTATGTCGATGCTTGTTAAACTTCCTCCGGAAGTTTCTGCAGAAATCAGACATTCCGGAATTTACGTTGCAGGCGTCGGGGCTAAAATTTACGGGTTGGAAAAATATTATGCCGAAAAACTTAAAATGACGGTTAATATTTTCGACGTTCCCGATATGGCGGTTGCCCTCGGTGGCGGTGTTGCCATTGGTAATTACGATTTGCTTAAAAAAATTATGATAAAATTTTAATACGCTTATAAAAACGACAAAGTACCGCATTTTTTTGATTTTACAGTCAAAAGGTGCGGTATTTATTTTTGTAAACTTTATAAAAAGGAGTATAAAGTGGCAAAAAAAATTGTTATAACCTCGGGTAAGGGCGGTGTAGGAAAAACAACCGTAACGGCGAATCTCGGTATTTTGCTTTCGCAAATGGGACAAAACGTTATTATGGTTGATATCGATTTCGGACTTAATAATTTAGACGTCGTTATGGGTGTTGAAAATAAAATCGTTTACGATATATCGGACGTGCTTGAAGGTAGGTGTAGATTAAAACAAGCGTTGGTACAAGACCCGTTACGTAAAAATCTTTACGTATTGCCTTCAAACGGGGTGACGGCAAACGCAAACGTGAGCGGGCAAAATATTAAACTTATAATTGAAAATTTATCTCCAGTGTTCGATTACGTTTTGATTGATTGCCCTGCGGGTATTGACGTCGGTTTTCACAGAGCGGTTTCTTGCGCCGATGAGGCGATAGTGGTTACTACGCCGAATTTACCGAGTTTAAGAGACGCCGATAAGGTTATTTCGATTTTGCATAGTTACAAGCCTGACAGAATAAGTGTAGTCGTAAATCGTGCGAGAGGCGATTTGATTATGAGAGATAAAATGATGTCGCCGTCTGATATCGGGTTGCTTTTAAAAACCGAACTCATAGGCGTTTTGCCGGAAGAAGACGCGGTGTTTTTGTCTTGCGGCGTAGGAATACCGAAACACAGTGCGTCGGGTAAGGCGTATAGGATTTTTGCACAAAACGTACATAAAAACACAAATAAATTATACGACGTGACGACTAAATATTCGGGATTTTTCGGAAGTTTGAGAAGGGGAATAAAAAGGAGTATATGAAGAAAAACAAAAACGAATTAGTTCGGTTTCAAAATTTAATTGAATGCGACAGACTACATACCGGCGACGAGTTCTTTGAACTTTTGAGTGTCGATTTGGAAAAAACTTTGAATGAATATTTCGATTTGAAAGGAAAAATAAAAATTGACGTTTATAAAAACAATTCGACTTTTAACGTTGAGATAAATTTTGACGCTCTAAGATTAAAAACGTTTGGTTGTGTGCCTGAATTATGATTCATCGTGTTGCAAAAAATATTGTAAAGTGATATAATAATATAAAGAATCGTTATAAATTTTCTAAATTCTGTAACAACTCGTTTTGTTTTGCTTAATTAGTTTATTTGAAACGTTCAAGCAAAAAAATTAACAAAATAAGTTTCTTTGATGTGTTTTGTTGTAATGATGAAAAAATTAGCAAAAAATTTTCTGTTGTTCGTTACTATATCTTGCGTGTTTTTCTGCTCGTGCGGTTTTATAGATAATAACGAAATTTTTTCCGATAATATCGATTACGTGGAATTGATTAACAACGTAACTCTCGTTGCGATGAAGTCGAACGTAAAAATAATTAGTGGCGAAGTGAACGGAAAAAAAGTCGACAATATTTTTCTCGGAAGCGGCGCGATTATTAAAAAAAAAGAAAATAAGTCGAATAATACAAACGCTTATTATTGCGTAACGAATAATCACGTCGTCGCGGGGAATGGACAAAGGATATTTAAAGTTTACGATTATTGCGGTGTTGAGAACGATGCGGAATTGTTGTTTTCCTCCGTCAATTATGATTTGGCTGTATTGAAGTTTGAAAGCAAAAGCGAACTACTTTCTATAAAACTTTCAGAAACTAATCCGTCAGTCGGCGACGTTGTGGTTTCGGTAGGGCAGCCCGAATCTCAATTGAATGCAATAACCGTTGGTGAGGTTTTGAAATTTGAAAAATTACCTCAATCGGAAGACGTTTCGTCAAAAGTCGATTTTGACGTAGTCGTTCATAACGCCTATATAAATAACGGTTCGAGCGGCGGCATGTTGCTTAATAAGGACGTAGAACTCGTAGGCGTAAATTATGCGGGTTTAGAGAATAAAGAAGGTGAATCGTTAAACGAATACCTTGCCG
>CAYSYT010000090.1:0-5520 GCA_964435195.1 uncultured Christensenella sp.
ACTTTGCAAAGAGTTCCCAAAGATTCTTTTTATTATTATAAAAAATTGATTTCTAAGTAAAAGAAAGAAATAAAAAAGGATTTACCGTTTTTAATAAAATACAGTGGGGGATGTTAATGGAGAGAGATTTGTTGGTAGAAGAAGTTTCTCAATTTATTGCCGAAGTAAGTTATTTTGACGAGAATCATTTAGAAGAAGACGAAGATGTTAAAACGATAGACGATAGTTATAAAATATTTATTCTATTAGAAGGAAAAGTCGATTGTCAAATTGAAGATGAACTTTTTCATTTGACCGTTAATTCCGTTGTCGTTTTGAAACCGAGAACGTCGTACAAATTTGTTTTTTCTAAAAAGTACGGCACGCAAGATATTTTTAGAAAAATTGAATTTTCGTTTAAATTATCGGAAGACGAACAATTTAACGAACTTCGCACGTTCCTTGACAATATAACGATGTTGAATATTTTTTCTTATAAAGAATTGATTGAATGGGAGCATTTTTGTTTCAATTGCAGAAATATTTTACTGGACAAGGAATTTGAAATTTGTAAAAAAGGTTTTATCTGTCAGTTTGTTGCGTTGCTTTATTCGTTTTACCACGATAAGGTAAACTTCGATGAAAAGAGATATGGAGATAAGAATGAACTTGTTACGCATGTTAGAGCTTATATAAAGCAAAATTTGATTTATTTGCCGACAACCGTCGTTATTGCTCAAAAATTTCACGTGAGTGTAAATTATCTTTGTAAAGCCTTTAAGAAGGTTGTCGGAATTTCAATCAATCAATATGTTTTGACAAAAAAACTTGAGCTTGCAAAAACGTTGATTTTGGAAGGTGAGAGACCGATGAGTGCTGCGTATAAGGTAGGGTTTAACGATTATTCGTGGTTTTATAAAAAGTTTAAGGAACGTTTCGGCATAGCGCCGAATTCATTGAGAGAAAAAAGGGTTGATACTGAACAAAAAAGTGAAAAAAGTAAAATAATTTTTACGGCTGGCTCATGTAAGTTGTCGGTAAAGAAGAAAGGTTCAAAAAAGTCTTGATTATTCAAGGCTTTTTTCGTATTATAGGGTGAATTATACTATTAAGTGCAACACTTGAGAATAAAAAAATTTATATAAATCTATGGTAAAATAATAATAACGACAAAATCAATACCAAGGAGAAATATATGAACTACCATCATTTTACCATAGCAGAGCGTTGTTGTCTACGAGAATGCTACGTAAATGGCAAAAGTTATCGCGAAATTGCAAAACTATTAGGCAGAAACGTTAGTTCGGTATCATGAGAGTTAAAAAGTATAGGTGTAACACGAAAAGCGTCGTGCTTTTTTTATATAAAGTGTGTTTTATATCTGTAATGTAAATTTAAGCCTTGTATTTTATCGGACTCGTTTTTAATTTTAAGGTTATTTAAAATGCAATATGTTTTAAAATTTTATGCAAAAATTATTTAATATTTTTATCCGTTCGGCATAACGCAAGGGAAAATGAAATAGATTTAAATTGATGAATTTGTATGAGGCGGAAATAGGTAAAAAGGTGAAGGTCGTAGAAATAAAAACCGACGAAAGATGTAAAAAAAGATTTTCCGATTTAGGACTTTGCGTAGGTGCGGAAGTTACCGTGGTACGGTATGCGCCCTTTTCCGACCCGATAGAGATATGTTTGAGGGGTTTTTATCTGGGTGTGCGTCGTGTCGATGCGGAAAAAATTTTCGTTAAAAGCCTATGAACGACGTTTTAGCACTTGTCGGAAACCCTAATTCGGGTAAAACTACTCTGTTTAACGCTCTTACGGGCAGACATCAAAAAGTCGGTAACCGTTCGGGGGTAACCGTCGAAAAGAAAACGGGGTTATATAAAAAGAACAGAACGGTAAAAATTATAGATTTACCCGGAGTTTATTCGTTCGATTACCGTTCCGACGACGAGAAAGTAGTATATGAATATTTTAAAAGAAAACCGCCGAAAGCAATAATAAACGTGGTTGACGGAACTAATTTAGAACGTAACCTTGCTTTGACTTTAAGTCTTATAAAAATAAATATTCCTATGGTGGTAGCGGTTAATATGGCTGACGACTTGGAAAAAAACGGCATAAAATTCCGTGAGGAAGAACTTTCCGCCATTTTGGGTGTTCCGGTCGTAAAAATCTCGGCGCTTAAAAACAACGGCGTAGAAAAACTTATGCGAACGGTGTTTTCGGTGCAAAAACCGACGACCGTTAGCCTTTCTTTTTCAAGCGAAAAAGAAAAATACGCGTTTATACACGATATTTTGCCTATAATTTGCGATAAAAAACAAACGAAATCTCAACGTTTTACGCGAAAAGCCGACGGAATTTTGATGCACAAAATATTCGGACTGCCTATTTTCGTTGCGGTTATAATTTGCGTTTACGCTTTTTCGATAAAAGCGGGAGGTTTTTTAGGTAAATTTATCGACGAATTTTTCGAATATTTGTCGGTAAAGGTTTCTGAAAGTTTAGTTTCCGTCGGCGCGCACGACGGTATAGTCGGTTTGGTTTCGCAGGCGATAATAAAAG
Organism: uncultured Christensenella sp.; assembly: GCA_964435195.1. Taxonomy (GTDB): domain Bacteria; phylum Bacillota; class Clostridia; order Christensenellales; family Borkfalkiaceae; genus UBA1259. The sequence continues at coordinate 2,553 of CAYSYT010000090.1, forward strand.
GCGTTGGGTCGGTAGTCGCTTTTTTACCGCAAATACTCGTTTTGTTTTTTTGTCTTTGTATTTTGGAAGAATCCGGTTATATGGCGCGCGCAGGGTTTGTTACCGACAGAATTTTCCGTTCGTCGGGGTTGTGCGGTAAATCTGCCATACCGTTAATTGTTTCCTGCGGCTGTACGGTAACGGGGCTAATGTCGGCACGTACGATTGAAGACGAAAAAATCAGAGAAAATACCCTTTATATTGCACCGTTTATGCCTTGCGGGGCAAAGACGGCCGTTTTCGGTTGGTTTGCTTCGGTTTTTTTCGGTGGAAACGTTTTAATCGCCGTTTCTACTTATTTTTTGTCGATAGCGGTGTGCGGCGTGTCGGGAATGATTCTCGCCAAGTTTAACGGAGGGAAAAACGGAATTTTCGTTATGGAAATTCCTACGTTGCGTTTCCCTTCGATAAAAAACGTATTTTTCGTTTTATTGTTAAAAACAAAAGAATTTTTAATAAAGGCAGGTACGGTCGTTTTTTCCATATCCGTTTTGTTGTGGGCGTTGAAGAGTTTCGGCGTAAACGGTTACGTGGGTGATAACGTCGAAAACAGTTTTTTATTCCTTTTAGGTAATGACGTAAAATGGTTTTTTTATCCGCTCGGGTTCGGCACTTGGCAGGCTTCCGTCGCGGTATTGTCGGGAACGTTGGCGAAAGAGGCGATAATAGAAACGCTTACCGTAACGGGTACGGAAAGTCAATTTTTCGAAAACGGTTATCAAGCGTATTCGTTTATGGCGTTCGTATTGCTTGCTCCTCCGTGCGCTGCCGCGCAAATAACTGCGTTGAGAGAATTAAAAAGCGTAAAGAAGTTTTTCTTCGGCGTCTTTTATCAAATTTCTGTCGCTTATTCGGTGTCGTTAACGATAAATACGGTCGGAATTTTGATTTTAAGTAAAACGGGCTTGATTTTATTGCTTGTGCTTGGTATAATAATAAGCGTAATATTAGTTTTAAAATTTAAAAAGTCGAGGAAAAACGGTTATGCAAAATAAAACGCAATACGATTATATGCGAGAATCCGAAAGCAAAGAAGAAGACGCAATGTATCCGGAAGAATGGTCGGACGAGCGTTCTTTTACGGATAAGGAAAAATATTTGGAATTTTACGACGATATAAAACTTACTCCCAAAGACGATTGGTGATGCTTTTTAAATTTAAGTTTTGTCGTGTTTTAACGATAAATTTTGCGCAACCGAAATTTTATTTTCGGTTGTTTTTTCGATTAAACGGAAAAATTTTTGCATAAAAATAAAATTCCGCTTAAAAAGTTTGTCAAAAAGTAAGGAATTGTGTTATACTTGAAAAAGCAAGTTTGAAAAAATATTTGGAGGGCATAGATTTATGCAGTATTCAACTGAAGTTAAAGAAATGACCTGCGTTTGCAAAGGACCTAAACACGGTCCCGCTCCAATACCCGAAGAAGGAAGATGGGTAGAAGCGAAGGAAATAAAAGATATTTCCGCATATACGCACGGTGTAGGCTGGTGTGCGCCGCAACAGGGCGCGTGCAAGTTGTCGCTCAACGTTAAGAACGGTATCATCGAAGAAGCACTTGTCGAAACGATAGGTTGTTCGGGTATGACTCATTCGGCGGCTATGGCGGCGGAAATTTTACCCGGTAAAACTCTTCTCGAAGCGTTAAATACCGACCTCGTATGCGACGCAATCAATACGGCGATGAGGGAACTTTTCTTGCAAATAGTATACGGTCGTTCGCAATCGGCTTTCTCGGAAGACGGTTTGGTAATAGGCGCCGGTATGGAAGACCTCGGCAAGGGCGCGCGTTCTATGGTAGGTACTATGTACGGAACGAAGGCAAAAGGCGTAAGATATCTTGAAATGACCGAAGGTTATTGCACGCGTATGGCGTTGGACGAAAACGACGAGGTTATCGGCTACGAATTCGTATCGCTCGGCAAAATGACCGATTTCATCAAAAAAGGTATGGAACCCAACGAAGCTTATGAAAAAGCAAAGGGTACTTACGGAAGATTTAAGGAAGAAGACGGCGCGGTTAAGTATATTGACCCCCGTAAAGAATAAAAAGGAGGATAAGTATAATGGCACAGTTTGAAGGTTATGAAAGACGCGAAGCCAAAATTCTTGCGACGTTGAAAGAATACGGCATCGCTTCGATTGACGAATGTAAAGAAATTTGTGATAAATACGGTATTTCTCCTTATACTATTACGCAGGAAACACAGCCTATCTGTTTTGAAAACGCGAAATGGGCGTACACCGTCGGTTCTGCAATCGCTCTTAAAGTGGCAGAAAAAACAGGCGATAAAAGTGCGGCTACCGCAGCTGCAAACATAGGTATAGGTTTGCAGGCTTTCTGTATTCCCGGTTCAGTTGCCGAAAATAGAAAAGTCGGTCTCGGTCACGGTAACCTCGGGAAAATGCTTCTTTCCGAAGAAACCGAATGTTTCTGTTTCTTGGCGGGGCACGAATCCTTCGCCGCGGCGGAAGGCGCGATTAAAATCGCCCTTAACGCAAATAAGGTAAGGGTAAAACCTTTAAGAGTAATCTTGAACGGTCTCGGTAAGGACGCCGCTTATATCATTTCCAGAATAAACGGGTTTACTTACGTTGAAACTAAATTCAATCCCGCAACGGAAGAAGTTGAAGTTATTATGGAAAAACCGTTCAGTAAGGGCGCAAGGGCAAACGTAAAATGTTACGGTTCCGACAGCGTTCCGGAAGGCGTCGCTATTATGAGGTTGGAAAACGTAGGCGTTTCTATCACAGGTAACTCTACTAATCCTACGCGTTTCCAACACCCCGTTGCAGGTACGTATAAAAAATGGGCTATCGAAAACGGTAAAAAATATTTCTCGGTTGCATCGGGCGGTGGTACGGGCAGAACGCTCCACCCCGACAATATGGCGGCGGGTCCCGCTTCTTACGGTATGACCGATACTATGG
>CAYSYT010000091.1:0-3130 GCA_964435195.1 uncultured Christensenella sp.
CCATAAAACAGTGTCATTAGGTAATATTCTTTGTATTTTCTGAGGTATATAATCAGGGTACTATATCATATTTAGCATACGCTTCAAATGGTACTCAGAAAATACAAAGAATATTACCTAATGACACTGTTTTATGGGATACTATGGAAATTAATTTTATCCCAATTGAAGCGCAGGTGAAAGTTTAATGAATATAAAATTATTGTATGATAATACTAAATGGATTGAAACTGAAGTAATTAAGGCTGTTAATGTAATTAAAGAATTTGATATTTCTGGCATTTCAGTATCTACAACAACAATTGATATTACAATTAGTTGTGAACAGTTCACTGATTTGAGTTTTATTTTATACAAACCTTGTGATGTATATGATGGCACTAATCTGATGTTCAATATGTATGTATTGGAATCCACAAGAAATGGTGACTTTGAATGGAAATTATCATTAACAGGTATGTTAGGTTATTTATCACAAATAATGTATCACGGAGATGTATATAGTGACCCAAACGATTATCTTAATAAACCTTATTACGGATCGTTGACTCACGAGATATTTGATCCTGAATATAGTTATGTACCATCAATAACTAATATAAAGGAAATATTGACCGACATAAAGAAAGATACTGATATTGAAATTGAAACTGATAGTAGTTTAGAAAGTACTTTAACTAAAACATTACATAAAGTAGGACTTTATGTAATGCCATTGGATATGGCATTACTTAATATTAATTTTTTGTTAGGCACATTTATTGACGATAAATTTAATAAAATTACATTTAAGTTAAAATCAAATATATCTAAAAATATACCTGAAGAAAACATATTAAATGACGCTCGTATAAGTTACAATGAACTGTATGATATTAACATTATCACATATGCATATGAATGTTTACGACACGGAGCTATAATGTTTAAGCAGTCAGTTTCGCTGGAAAATGCTTATGTACAAAACACGGGTGATAAAGTTGGTGGCTATTCTTATAGTTACAGCGGTGCGTATTGGTGTGATTTGGCAGCCTCAGGTGGTGGTATGCAAGTTCGTGACACTAAATCCAATACAATTGAAATCCCTGCGAAGGAAATTAATTCATATGAATACACATACAGTGTACCTGTATCATCCATTAATGTTTATATTACACAAGATGGGTGGGAAAAACGTATGGGTACAAAACCAATGCACCCAAATTATTCACCTAAAGAAGAAGCACTACAAGATAATGCGGTTAAATATAGTATACAAGAATACCACAATGAACTTAAAATAGACAATAGCATTACAGGCGAAGCGGTTAAAATTGAAAATACGTTACTTGGTCCTGATTGGTACGAAACAATCAAAGACCGTATAAAAAAAGATTTTTCATATACCACAAAATTATCACTTAAAATTGTTGAGCGACCTGATAATTTTGCAAAATATAGTGAAGCGAAGTATGGCAAAGTTAGGTATGGTGTTAATACTGGTGATACAACTTATGATATAGGTGACAAAGTGAACTGTACTATACGAGGCAAAACTTATGAGGGATATATAACGAGAATGGCATACAACCTTAATGGCAATGTCATAATCAAGGATTGCGAAATAACTTGTAATAGGAGTGACAAATAATGAGCAAATACTGGAATGATAAGCAAGATTTTAAAGATTATATTAATGCAGATGACTTCAATGAAGCGTTCGCGCAAATTGACACGGATGTGGCGAAGAACACCGCTGATGTGGCGAAGAAAGTCGACAAAGTAGACGGAAAGTCATTAATCGACAGCAGTGTTGCGGACAAGCTGTCGGGGGATGATAACTCTGTGCTTTATAAAAGCACTGACACAAATGCGAGTATTGAAGTTGCAAACGAGCACGAGGACTTAGCGTTAATAATGTCGCACACAAAAATAAAATCCGATGAAATAACCGTAGCTAACCTATCAGAAGGAGATACCAGAACCATTATTAAGTATGACGAAGTATCAACCCCCGCGATAAACACCACGGCTGTACATATGGATTCTACATCTTCCCCCGCAACTATAGATCTCGGCGCAGATAAAGGCGTTAAGGTATATAAGACTCCGACAGACTCGGAAGATATGGATATTACCCTTGAGAAGATAGAGTACAACGCTGAGACCGGAAAAACAAACACAGTAACCCATAGGTTAAGTCAGAAAGCGGATAAGGCGGATGTATTGAGCCCTAATATGGATGGAAATACCGTGATTAAGTTAGGCAATTATGATATTGAAAGACAGGCGTCACAATATTCAATTGATGATATTCGATTTCAAGATCACGATGGTACAGGCGACACGGTGTATGGTAGGAATGGTTTGACGATTCAAGGGAAAGGTTCTCATAAGGTTTATATAGACAATACTAAGGGGATTAAGGTGACACAGTATAACGTGGACGATAACCCTGCTGATATTATTCTTACATATAACGACTATTATACTGGTGAGCATATTCCCCATAAACTATCAGAAAAGGCAAATGCAGCTGATGTTTTTCCGGCACTAAAAGACGCACAAGAACAAATAACCACTAAAACTACAACGAAGCTAGATTATATAGGCTGGAATCACACACAAAGTCCACCACCGACAGAGGTAGAATTTGTGTTTTCAGATGACCTAAAAGGTGTCTACGCATATGGCGACAGTAAGTCATATTATTTGAAGATCCATACAAGTGACGCTTCTAAGTCAATTTATGTAACGGGATATGGACAATACCATAATCTGTTACAGAAAATTAAAGAGATGGGTGTCGAACCCGGCACTAAATTATTCATGTATGCAATGTGTGATGAGGTATGGTATGCGGATGTTATGACATATCAAGCAATGCCTAAGATATATGAAGAGAGCGGAAGCTTGTACGTTAATGTCAATGAAAAGAAGTTCAAGCTGACTGCCACAGAGGTTTAAAGGGGTAATGGAAATGAGAAAATACGGAGCAATACTTAAGAAGCCTAAGGTGCTTGATTACTGCAGAGCATTCGCAGGAACTGACATTGAGCTGCCCACAGAGTACACCTTGCCCGATAACCTTATCCCTGACGTGCGCAATCAAGGGGATGTTAATTCTTGTGTAGGGTTTTCGGCGACAGGA
>CAYSYT010000091.1:3230-5238 GCA_964435195.1 uncultured Christensenella sp.
GACAGGAGAGCGTAAGCGGTTTTCGGCAGGATATATGTACGGAAAATGTCGCAATAATGAGGATACATATGAGGGAATGATAGTTGATGAAGCGTTGTCACACCTAATCAAGTACGGTTCTTGCTATGAGGAGGATTTCCCTATCAATAAGGAAATGCCTGAAATTCGCAATCTTGTAATGGCACGCCCCGAACTTGACGATAAGGCTAAACCTTATCACATTAAGGCGTATAAGGTTTACGCCTCTGCGTCTAAGCAGAAACGATACAATAATATCAAGACAGCGTTGTATACGAACAGTGTTCCGATATTAGGTGTGTTTAAGCTTAGACAAGGACGAAACCTTTAAAGTTCTGAACTCGTGGGGCGAAAATTGGGGCAAAAACGGTATAGGAAATTACGCTTATAACAAGCTTGAAAGGGGGTATTTGTTGGCGGGCGCCAAAAACAGCAACAGAGTAATGCCGTTCAAGGATGTAGGCAAAAACGAATGGTATTACAAAGCTATACAACACGCATATAACGCAGGGTTTATGAACGGCACGGGAGCAGACACTTTTGAACCTGATAAACCTCTGACTCGTGCAGAGCTTGCACAGGCTCTTGTAAACCTTGTATCGAAGCTTGACGAATCAAAGGAACAGAGGTGAGCAACGTGACAGCAACAGATAAATTAATCGAGATAGCAACTGCAACAGAGTAATGCCGTTCAAGGATGTAGGCAAAAACGAATGGTATTACAAAGCTATACAACACGCATATAACGCAGGGTTTATGAACGGCACGGGAGCAGACACTTTTGAACCTGATAAACCTCTGACTCGTGCAGAGCTTGCACAGGCTCTTGTAAACCTTGTATCGAAGCTTGACGAATCAAAGGAACAGAGGTGAGCAACGTGACAGCAACAGATAAATTAATCGAGATAGCAACTGCTGAAGTTGGCTATTTGGAAAAGAAAAGTAACAGTCAATTAGATAGTAAAACTGCGAATGCGGGACAGAATAATTATACTAAATATTGGCGTGACATTATGCCATCTTATCAAGGGCAACCGTGGTGTGCTTGTTTTGTGACATGGTGTTTTGTGCAAGCATTTGGATCAGATATGGCGGCTAACTTGCTTAGACATTATCCTTATGTATACTGTCCTACTATGGCTAATTTATTCACTTTACACGCCAACCCCAAACGAGGGGATATAGTTATATTCAAAAACAAAGGTGAATTTACGCATACGGGAATTGTAACGGGAGTAAACGGTGATTATTTCACCACTATAGAAGGAAATACCTCAGATGGCAGTACGATAATTGCCAACGGAGGCGGTGTGTACAAAAAGGGATATTATAACTCCAATCTCCCTGGCACAAAGTTCTGCCGACCGAATTATGAAATAATTGAAAGCGGGGATCTAACAATGACACAATATGAGGAACTAAAAAATATGATAAACGAAATAGGCAGTAAGGTAGATAAGCTTGCCAATCCTATGATTTACAACTACATAGATGATAATATGCCCGATTGGGCAAAGCCCACTATTCAGAAATTAATAGACAGAGGCGCATTAAAAGGAAATGAAAACGGGTTAAGTCTAACAGAAGATTTGATAAGGATGCTTGTAATCAATGACAGAATGGGTTTATATTAATAAGGAGGATTCAATTATGGAATTTTTAAATGATTTTATGATACCTGTAATTTTAGGTATTTGTTTAGTAATCGGTTGGATAATCAAAAAATTTATTAAAGACGTTGATAATAAATGGATACCACTAATTGTTACGACATTAGGTTGTATATTATCTGTGTGGATAAATAATTGGCAGATAACACCTGAAATAATACTGAGTGGACTAATAACAGGAGCCTCATCGACAGGTATGCACCAACTATTTAAACAATTTATTGAAAAATCTGAATAAGAGGTATTTAATTTGATGAAAATATATGATTTTACAGAACCTGAATTACGAATATTTCGCCAAGAATGTAATTTTACTGATG
>CAYSYT010000092.1:0-5163 GCA_964435195.1 uncultured Christensenella sp.
AAAAATTAAACTTTCTAAAATCAAAAAATTAACAAAGGTAGGTAAATTTTATGAGCAGTTTTAATAAACGCTTAAACGCAAACAACGTCAAGTGGATTATTTCTTTAATTTTAATCGTAATGCTTTCGATAGCGGTTGTTTTTGCTTTCGTAAAGATAGACAGAAACGAAAAGACTAAAACGCTTGGCACTAATTCTTTCACCTATGCAATCGGATTACTCGATGCAGAAGGCGAATACGAACAAGGCACTTCGTCTATCTATACGAAAGATTTTACTTCGGTAGACGGCTTAACCATTGAAATTAAAGACAAAGCGACTATTACGTACAAGTTGTTTTTCTATGACGAAAACAAAGAGTTTGTAGACAAAACTTCCGACTTGTCCTTAAATTACGACGGTTCGTCAATTCCCGCAACCGCTGAATATTTCAAAGTTATGATTACTCCGACCAACGACGCCGAAGTATCTTGGAACGAAATCAGCACTTACGCAGGACAATTAACCGTAACCGTTAACAAGTAATAATACAAAATTTTTCATAGTTTTCTTAAAAGCGGATAGGCGGTTTTCCGCTTGTCCGCTTTATTTAACTATTAATAGGTGTTTTATGAACAAAAAGAAAAAAATAAATATTGTTCTGTACGTGATATTAGCCGTTTTAATCGTATCTGCGTTATTACCCGTTTTTATTTCTATCGGCAAGAAAAACGCGAATAAAACAGACAGTGTTGTTATTACCGATACCGAACTCGATATCGTTGATTACAATATCGAGTTTGAACAAAATTCAATGTGTATAAATTTACTTTCGGGCGAAATAAAAACTAACGTCAGAGTAAAAAACGTTTTTGTTAATACTAACGGCTACGGTTGTCAGAATTTGGATTATTCGCAAGTGTGCGGTACGGACGGTTATTACGTTATTACTTTAACGCCGGTGTCTAATATCTTAAATTGCGCATTTGATTTGAATACCAAAATTACGGCTGATATTTACGTGGAATACGCTAACCGTTCGCACAAAGTTGTAAGTAAAGATATTGACGTTAAGTCCTGTTGGACTAATTTTTATTAAGGCGGTGAATTATGAGTAGAAAAAACAATAATGTTATAAATATTGTAGTTGCAATATTATCCGTATTGCTTGTCGTTGCCGTTATCGGCTTCGTATTCAAGTTTACTAACGGATTGAACGAAGATTTGAAAACTTTTTACATAGAGCATAACGGTAAACAGATTGTCGCTACCGACAGTCAAATGACTTTCGACGTCGAATCCGAACACCGATTCGATTGCAAATATCTTTCAACACCCGATGAAGATAATTTATTTACCGTTGAAGTTGTTCCTAACGCAACGGAAAAAAACGATTTTAATTTTACAATTGATGACGTATTGTACAAATGGAGCGAGTTGAAAGATTTAACGGCTTGCTTTACCATAAACAAACAGCACAATTATTTTATCATCACTTTTCCTGCCGATTTTTCTATGCAATCGGTACTTAATTCGTTATACCCCGAAAAGGAAGTCGTTATTTCCGATACCCTTTCGCTTTATCAATATTATTATACGTTGCACGTTTCGAGTTACAACGGAAAGATTAATTACTATATTGATTTTAACGTCGTAAACGAATCGAAGGGCGATATAATCGCAAATTACGATAAAAAAATCGAGGAACTTGAAAATAATATCGATGATTTAGGATTACAAATTACTACCTTGAAAAACGAAAAAGCAACGTTAAATAATGAAATTGGCAATCTTGAAAACAATATCGCAGAATTACAAGAGTCGATAAACGATAAAAATTCCGAAATTGCAACGCTTAATACAAAAATTAAAACATTAGAAAATGAAAAGGAAACCTTAATTTCGGAAAATAACGACAATTCCGAAAAAATTTCTTCGTTAAATTCTCAAATTACAAGTTTGAATAACCAAATTAGCGAATTACAAAATTCGATAACCGATAAAGAATCGGAAATTAAAGACTTGCAACTACAAGTAAAAACTTTAACCGACGAAAAAACTGCGCTGCAAGAAAATATCGAATATTATGAAAATTTCGTTTCGAAATATGAAGACGACGAAACCGCAGTAGTTACTATAGAGGTAGACGGCAGCGTTTACGCTATGTTTACTATGGCAAAGGGTTCTACTATGTTCGACATTCAAATCCCTGATAGCAATGATTATGTATTTTTAAACTGGCTAAAAGACGGTGCAATAGTTGAATTAGACAATTTTATCATAACCGAAAATGTAACTTTCGTTGCAGGTTTAGATTATGGACACGTTATTAACTTTGTCGTTGACGGTCTTATTTATTATTCGAATGAGTGGTTTTTAGGAGAGCAAGTTATTGCACCCGGAAACCCTGCAAAAGAAGGTTACACATTTTTTGGTTGGTTTGATTCAAACGGTTCGAAAATTGACTTTTCTCATTATTTGTGTCATGGACAAGAGGATTTTTTCGCTCGTTATGAGGCTATTAGCGTGAGAGTCTTACACGTTTTTCAATATAACGAAGCTTTTTTATATGATGATTCTTCTCAAATAGGATTTCTTCCCGAAGAAGGTCTTATTTGCGTAGATAGTCCGTCTACGGGATTCGAATTCACCTTAAATGACGGATATAAATTTACAGGTTATTACTTTTTTGATAGTGATATCGAATCACTTTTAATTGTTTCCGTTAATGGCAATGTAATATCTTATACATTAAATTTCGTTCCGACAGAAGAAATTACCATAACTCTTGTTATACAGGTAGCCGACGTATAGGTGAAATATGAAACTAATGAAAAATAAAGCGATTACAATAATCGTTATATGTTTAATATCTTTTTTGATGATAATGACAAGCGTCTGCCCTACTTACGTTAGGGCGGACGATTCTGCCGTTAATTTTGACAAAACTAACGTTTTAGACGATTTGAAAAGTAGTAATGATTTTGACATTCTTGAATATCCGTATTTTCCTCTTAATAACGAAATAAAAATAATAAACTTCGTCGAATATTGTTATACGGTAAAAATCAATAAGCAAGACGATTACGGTTTGTATGTTTACTTATATAATCCTTCCGGCAAAAATATTGATACTACCGGTTCCGCAAATACTATACAAATGGCGGTTAGTTATGATGATGACGGAGTTCCGAACGATTATGAAAAATTCGGATTAAAATTTTGTTCTAAATCCGAAGAAAGCAACTACAAAAATTTATTTTATAAATTTAAAGTTGTAGATAAAAAAATAAACGGAAAAACATTTATTGACAGAGTAAACAGTAACCAAAGACGCTATGACGTAAGCGGTATAGAGATATTAGACGAAGGGAAGAATTTGCCGACCGATTACGGTGTCGGAGGTACATACTTATTTACCGGTTATGCCAAAGGTTACGGTATAGACGTTTCTGCCGAAAGTACTCTTACTTGTGAGGTTAACGACTTAGAAACAGTAAAACTTGACGTACATAGTACGTATTATAGGACAGGCGAATACACAACTAATCTTAAACACGATTTGACAAGCGTGTATTTTGCCGTTCCTAACAGATTTTTTGAAGAATACGGAAAATTGCAAAAAATAAAGGCGGAGTGGTATGAATACGAAACAACACCCGTTTGCATAACGAGCAATAGTACCGTTTACGATTTACTTTATCCGTATTTGGGCAAATTAACGAACGAAAGTACGGATAATCCTCTGGAACTATATAACGGTTATCGGGAAGAAGTAGGTAGTAACGGACATTACGACCATTATAGTTGGGCATATAATTGCGATTACGCCGTAGTTGACGAATCTTGTAAGCGTATATCGTATCTGTTTTCTACCGAAGGTAAGAGTATATCCGATTACGTTTTAAGTTCGGAACGGCTAAAAACTTATACGGAAACTTACGATAAAAGTTTTGCCGACGGATATATCGACGTTCCCGGAAAAAACATAAGTCACGACTTGTTTGAAAAAACTTTATCGGCAGACAGAACTGAGATAAACTACGTTGACGACGATATACATCATAAGTTGGTAGAGTTCGACGCAGACAATACGTTCGATATGCTTAACTTCGATGATTCTTTTAGCGGTTGGCAAAAATTCTTTTTAAGATTATTCGGTTTCGCACCTAACAGTGATGATAATAGTTATAAAGACATATCACCGATATATGTTGTAACGCCTGACGATATGAAACGAGACAATCTATCGTCTACGCTTTTAATTGACGGTTCAGATGAAGCGTTAAGAGAATTTAAGTCTTTTTACAATGAATCGGTGAGCGACGATAAAACCGTCGTATTATTTAGGTTTGCGCAAACAGATTATATGAATTTGCCTGTAATGGCGTATAATGGCTCAACCGGAAAAAGATTAAGTGCAAATGAAGGTACCGATACTTACATAGTACAAGAAAGCATATTCTTTAATTTCGATATTCTTTATCTTACTTTTAATAAGGTTGGCAAATATACGGTTATACCGGTAGTGAGCAGTCCTATTGATATTTACAACGATATTACTCTTCCTTCTTCCGGTTTTGATTTATTAAAACTAATCATAGGTTTAATTTTACTAATCATATTACTCGTGATATTAAACTCTACGGGTATATTGCCTTTAATAGTAAAAATTATAGTTTGGGTTATATCCGCACCGTTTAAGTTTATTAAATGGCTTATAGATAAATTCAGGAGCGATTGATTATGGGGAAAAAGAAAAACAATTTTCGTAAAAGTTTTAGAAAAAATAAAAATACTAGTCATCCTGCGTATATTTATTCAAAACAAAACGGTAAATATCAATACGTTAGTTTAACGCATTCGGCTAACTATGATAATGTGCGGAACATTCAATTATATAAAAATCCTGATATAAACGACAAGAAAATAGCATATATTTTGCCCAATCCTTATGAAGATAGTCCAAATATTTTTTCGCGTAGATATAATTGGAAAATACACGCAAAAGATAAAAGCAAGTTTGCTTCTGTAATGAAAAAGCCTATTAAAAAGAAATAAACGAAAAAAAAGAAAGAAGCGAGTGCAGTCCTAATTTTTAGCGCACAGTGCTCAGCCGAATTTAATCAGCGAAACTTCTTTCTTGTAATTATTATATTCAAAAGAAGGAAAAAAGTCAATAGAT
>CAYSYT010000093.1:0-5149 GCA_964435195.1 uncultured Christensenella sp.
TTGATGGGATTTTGGTGGTGTTTTTGGAGTTTGGGTCGGTGGTTGCAGTTGTTGGGTTAAATCACGCAACTGGGCTTGGAGTTGCGTGTTGGCGGCTTCAAGGGCTTTGGCATTGGCGGCCCACCGGTTGGCAAGATCGCAGTTTTTTTGGTTGGTTGTTTGCAAGCTGCGAAGCGTGTCAGTGTAGGAGGCTATGGTCTTTCGGGCGGCTGCCAGAGCTTCATCAGCTTCAGTCTTCGCTTTGGTTACGGTGGCGGATTGTTTTTGCAGAGTGTCAAATTGGTCCTTGGCGTATTTTAGTTGTTTAGTGGACTTTTCTAGGGCTTGCCTGGATTCGGTCAGCTGTTCGCTGGTGTTTTGTAGGTCTGCACGGGTTGCGTCAAGGTTGTCCTTGGAACGGTTCAGGTCTTTGGTTAGCTGGCCAATCTCTTTTTGTTGCGTCGTGATTTGGTCAGTTAAATCTGCAATTTGCTTTTCTAGATCGGCTTTTTGTTGTGTGAGGGTGGCAAGATCGGACGGGCTGGTAGATGCAGTGAGTTTTGCTTCCAGTTCTGAGGCGGTCGAGGCGGCGACATCGAGTTGTTGCTGCAGGTCGGCAAGCTCATTAGACTTTGATTTAAGCAAAGCGCCTAATAGGAGGACAGGGGGCAAAGCTCCCCCAATGGCCCCGGCGATAAATGATTTGAGTTTGGAGGCTATACCTGAGTTGGTTTTTTTCTTGTCAGTATCAGTTGCGGGAGTATCATGTTCTCCTGAACTGTGGTCGTCGTCATACGTAGGATCATGTGAGGCGTAGATGTAGTCATCATCAAGGGAGGGTGGTTGACTGCTAGTAGCAGAAATCCCAAAAACGTTCTGTACGTTTAACAAAGCGGTTAGCGCTGCGGCTTTGCGTAATCCAGACTTGCTTCCGCCAACCACTTCATTCAAGCTTTCTGAAGAAAGATGAGTGGCCGCAGTCACAGAATTGGCAACGAGGTCGTTGAATGCTTCTACGTCTATTTCGTGCTTTTTGCAGCACGCCTCAATACGATCATCTGTCAGGGCATCTTCGCCTTCGGATTCCACGATGCCAATCATTTCTTCAATAATTAATTCTACTGTGGCGTTATCCATAATTATCGCACCTTTCTATAATGTTTTTTTAAAATCACGACATGCACCAATATTATACACCATATTTTAATGAAAAGTCAACTATTTTCAAAGTGAAAGCTGCCGAAGATATTTTTAGAGAACGGAGTCGTAAAGCCTAACGTGTAACATCAAACCAGGCGATTGGTAAGGTCGCCTGGGTGATTTAAATAGTTATGAAGGAGTGAATGAGGGTACGGTATACGAAGTAGCGAGTGTGCAGTTATTTTTTACGTTTATGTTTATGTTGTTTGTGTTTGGCAAAGCTCTTTTTGGATCCAGACTTACGGGACGGGTTGGGGCCGGCGGGCGCTGGTGCGTCTGTTGGTGCTTTTCCGGGTGCTGTCGTTGAGTCCGATTGCGGGGCAGGTTGGGCGGTAACAATAGGCGCCGTAGGAGAAGGTAAGTTGGGGAACCAGCGGTGTATGATTTGGTCGAGTACAGTTTTATAGGATTCGGGCACGTCCTTACCGCAATGGACGTATGCGAAAAAGTCAGCAAAAAATTCGGCGTTTTGCTGGGCGGGCGTATAGTGTGGTAGTTGCCAACGAGTGCCGAGTCGGCTTTCTAGGTCTGTGTCGGCAAGGGCACGTTGGATAAATGTGCGTGTGTCAAGTGGAGACTCTGTAAATGCGCTGTTTTTCCACAACGAAAAGAGGACTTGGATAAAGTGGCCTAATTCGTGTGCAACTTGGAATTCTATATATTGGCTAGGTAGATATTTTGGTAGGGCTTCCCGAGACGACGTTGGTGTTAGGAATTTGTCAGCGTTTTTTCCCGCGCAATTAAACCGCATACAAGATTGAACTTGTCAATAAAAAGTAGACAGAATAAAAGACTACGAAAATCCCATATCAAATTTATACTGATGGGGTGTTTTATAATTAAGTGCATATGCAGGTCTTTGATTATTATAGTATTCTACAAAGGCATCAATCATTTGCTGAGCAGTGTCATAACGTTTATGCCATTTTTCCGAATACATTTCAGCCTTGACCCAACCATTGATTGATTCTATTTTAGGGTTATCGGTAGGAGTTGCAACTCGCGACATAGAACGAATTATGTTATAATTTTTATGTGCATGATAGAATGCTACAGAGCAGTAGACAGCACCTTGGTCAGTATGTAATATGACAGGGTCATGTTGCTGCTTTGTTTTTTCTATTAAATCTTCTAAACATTTATAATAAGGATTGCTATCACCTTGCCTGAAACTTATATGGCTTGAAATAATTTCATTGTTAAACGCATCCAGCATATATGTCCATTCAAATCTCTTGCCTTTGTGGTACATAACCGTCATATCTGAAGCAATAAGTTTAAGTGGTGAAGTAACAGCCCAATGATTACACACTAAATTTTGAAACATTTTATTCTGATGTTTGGGAGATTTCCATCTGTAGTGTCTGATCTTGGCTTTTATTCCTGCAAATTTACAGCATTTATGAGCTAGATTATCTGAAAACAACCATCCTTTTTCGTTTCTTACTATTGTTGCCAACCTATGATATCCATATGATATGTGTTTTATATGTGCTTCATGGAGTGCATTTGTAAGTAAATCTCTATTTTGTTCATATACGTTTTTATGTCCGTATCTTGCCTTCCATTTGTAATAGCCTGAACGGTTTACACCCATTAAATTACATAGCTTTGTAATCGGATATTCTGATTTCAATTTATCTATTATTTCATATTCATTTCTTTTAAAGTAACGAATTCCTTGTTTGCACCAACTCCTTTCACCACATATCCTTTTTTTAATCGTTCAATCTCTATTTGTTGTTTTGCTATGATTAGTTTTTGTTTTTCTTCCAATGTTAAGCATTTACCCGTATTCAAGATTGCATATTTGTTTCCAGTTTTTTTCTTATTTTCAAGCTCATTTTCTCCTCCCTTCAAATATCTTAATATCCAGTGTCTCAGTGTATGCTTCGACATATTTTCTTCTTTGGAAAGTGTTCTGATTCCAATATGCTCGTCAAAATACCTTTTTACTATTCGTACCCTATCTTCTTTACTCCATTTCTTATTTTTTCTTCCTTTTAACTCGCTCATTTAATCATCTTCTCCTATTCATTTCAAAATTAAAAAAGTAAACATGCGTTTTTACATGTCTACTTTTAGTTTACAAGTTCAGAATGCTGATGGCTTTTTTTAGCACATCAAGTGCATCTTGCGCATCGCGAAGCTCTCGTTTGAGACGAGCAATTTCTTTGGCTTCGTCTGATTCATAATTACCAGATCCCCTAACAGGTATATCGCCTTTATTTTTTCGGAACTGTGCTTGCCAACGAATAAGTGTGCTAAGGCCTATGCCGAGATTTTCGGCTACCTTTGCTTGCGTTAAATTGGGATGTTCCTTGCGATAATTAATTGCATCTAATTTAAATTGCTTTGTATGTTTCGGGTGTTTACTTGACATAATAATTTCCTCCTTTTATGTCGATTATATAATATTTCAAATGCAATCTCTCTTTTTATTTTGTACTTTTTTATGCTATCACCAACTGATTTTTTTAGTTTAGCAGAGTATTCACACAACCTTTCAACTGCATATACAGTAATGGATTTCCTTGAAAACGGGAAAGGAATAGCGCTTGGCAAAGTTGCAACTGATAGCGATCTTTTAGATATAAATTTTCCAACAAAAATTCGACAAAATATTGATATTGATGGGAATTTAACCATTAACAATAAATCTATTTTTGATCTAATTTACCCTATTGGTTCAATCTATATGTCAGTAAATGAAACAGATCCGAGTTTGCTTTTTGGAGGTACTTGGACTGCTTGGGGTAAAGGCATTTTGCTCAGAAATTGAAAAAGCGGGATACTATGCTATGTTTTATTGTAATCTCAATTGGCTTAATAACTATCTAATTAAGGACGAGCTTTTACCAAAATATGATCTATGGCTTGCGCAGTGGAATGTCGCAGCTCCTGCAGTTTCGTGTGGAATATGGCAAAAATCTGATAAGGGCTACATAACCGGCATAAGCGGAAATGTTGATATTGATATAGCTTACAAGAATTATCCGGAAATTATGAAACAAAAGGGACTGAACGGGTTTAGCAAATCATCGAGTAGTTCATCAAATTCAAACTATTTTTCTTATACAGTCAAAAAAGGTGATACTTTATGGGCAATTTCTGAAAGGTATCTTGGAAGTGGCTCAAAGTATAGAGAAATTAAATCTTTAAATGGTCTTTCGTCTGATACGATTTATCTAAATCAGGCACTTAAAATACCGAAATAAAGGAGGAGGTTTTATGAAGAAAGATAGTTCTAAAATATTTACTATTTGTACGCTTGTTGAAAGCATGGTAACGTATATAAATAACTTTTTTGTAACCACTGAGCCTCATTATCAGATGATGCTCAGTTTAATATTTGGGATATTTATAGCTGTAGCTTACAAAATAGACTTATTAAAACTTGCAGATATTGAAAGCGATATGCCGTACATAGGTTCTATTTTAACGGGAATAGTTATTTCCAGGGGCAGTAATTATATTTACGATCTTATGAGTAAAATATTGCAGATAAATTAAACATAAAAAAAGGCCACGTATCCCCCCTTTCGTGACCTATTTTTAATTATAAATTTATACCTACTTCTTGGAAAAATAAATAAATTAATTCACAAGCTGCTTTGTGAACATTTTTAAATATTTCATAGTTAGGCTCAGTTTGGTGCTTATTTTCATAATTATCATACGCTTTTAAGGGATAACAATTAATAATATCTTGCAAAGTATGAACTTTTTTAAAATCAAATCGGCTACCACTGTCCATCAATTTATATAAATATTTACCACATTCTTTAGCCATTTTTTCTTCATATAAATCATGTGTCCTTTTAAATTTGGTAATATCTACTTTATTATGGTTTTATACTACTCCAACCTAACAAATGAACTGGGCAACATATATCTTCTATGTAATTTAAAAACTTTCCCAATTCATAAAAAGCATCTATTTTATTTCCATTCCTATAAAATTATATTA
>CAYSYT010000094.1:0-5083 GCA_964435195.1 uncultured Christensenella sp.
GAGCAGCTGATTTGTAATCAGCAGGTTGCGGGTTCGATTCCAGTCACCAGCTCCACAACTTAAATATGATAAACGGGCAGGTTCCCGAGCGGTCAAAGGGAACAGACTGTAAATCTGTCGTCAGCGACTTCGGTGGTTCGAATCCACCCCTGCCCACCAAAATATAAAAACGCTTCAAATAAGGCGTTTTTTTGTTTAAAAAGTGGCTTTTTGAGTTTTTTTAACCGTCAATTTGCACCATAACTCGCCATAAATACACCATATTTCGCCATTTGTGCAATAAAAATCGTCTGTTTTAATGTTTCGTATTAAACAAGTCAAAATCGGCGAACAGTATAAACCTTGCTTTTGACGGAGCAATTTAATTTATTGAAAAAATTAGGAGAACAGAACAGATTATGACGAATGAAAGATTAGAAGAAATATTAAAATTAGCGAATTTCCAAAAAATAGAAACGGAAGTCGTAAGCAAAGAAAAATACTTTGATATGCGTAGACACCCTATTCTTAGAGAATGGAACTTTGTGCCGATATTTCAAAGCGAAAGTTACGTAAGTGTTGGTTCGGAAGAAAACTATAAATACAATTTTACAATGGGATTTGCCGACGACGTAAAAGAATACCCTAACCATAAATTTATTTGGTTACAAGTCAACAAATACGACAAACGCGATAACATTTGGCTAATCCATATTTTAAGAATGTACGCAAAAGAAAAAGATAAAAAATCATTTTAACAACTTTAATTAGACAAAAAACGTTATATTTGAATAATATTATCTTCAACCATCAAAACTAAAATATTTTTTCTAAAGAATATCGTTACAAAACCAATAAATACCCCAGTTAAAATATTTCAAAAACCCCGATAAAAATTGTTTACAAAAATAAGCGATAACTGTATAATTGTTAGTATCAAACAGCGAGGAAAAAATTATGTCATACGTATATTTATCGTTAAGCGTCATTCTAATCGCGTCAAGTAGTATAATAGGCGGAACGTATACCCGTAAAAACACCGGGCGCAAAAGCGTTTCTTCTTTATACAATCTTTTATTTACTTTTAGCGCACTAATCGGTTGGGGCATAATTTCACTGTTTTCATTCACTTTTAACGCTACAATCATTTGGTACTCATTATTATTCGGAATTTTTTACGTAATAACTAACGTAAGTTTTTTAATTGCGTTAAAAAACGGTCCCGTTTCCCTTACTTCGCTTTTTTTACAACTTTCACTAATCGGCGTAACCATTTGGGGTTTTATTTTTTGGAACGACGAAATAACTTTAATTATTATTATCGGTTTAATACTTGCGGTAATTTCTTTAATTTTTATTTTATATCATAAGAACGAACAAAAAATAAATTCTAAATGGTTATTAGCATGTTTGGTAATGTTTATCAGTAATTTGGCTTGCACGATAATTCAAAAAGAACAAGCACTGAATTACGACGAAAGTTGCGGTAACATGTTTATGTTTTTCGCATTGATTTTTTCGGTAATTTTTAGTTTTTTTCTTTTTATGTTCGGCGATAAATCCGATACAAAAATTATTATAAAAACAAGTTCGATATTTCCTTTATTGGCAGGAATATTAAATGCATTACAAAATTTTTTCGTCATACTTATGGCAACAAAACTTCCGTCGGGAGTAGTTTACCCCGTTCTTTCTATAGGCGGTCTTGCGATTTCAATTCTCGTATCGCTTATTTTATTTAAAGAAAAACTTAAATGGACGCAATGGCTCGGAATAGTATTAGGCACAATTTCAATTTTATTGTTACAGATATAAATAAAAATTAAAAAACGGTGTTTTTGAAACGTATTTCATTAAGTTTCTAAACTTTTTGAATTTACTTTCTTTACACCGTTTTTATTTAATAATCTTTTCTTCCCAACAAATAATCAACCGAAACGCCGAAAAAATCTGCAAGTTTAACCAAATTAGGTGCAGTAGGTTCACTCCTATCGGTTTCCCAATAACATATAACGGCACAACTCGTTTCGGTTCTTTTTGCAAGTTCCGCTTGACTTATCCCCTTTTCTTTTCTTAACTCTAACAGTCGTTCCGCAAAAACTTTCATACTTTTATTATACTCAATATATTTAGCAAAACGTTTGACACTCAATATATTGAGTGGTATAATGTAAATATGAAAGGAAACGAAAGAAAAACAAATTTTTGCAAAGACAGTAAAAATTTGACTTACATAAAAAGAAAAAAATATTTTTTCTTATATCCCGAAAAAAAATTTGTATATTTTTATAGAAAAGCGCAATATTATACAAAATCAAAAAATATATTTAAAAAAGCATATTGGTCGTTAAAATGGTTAAAAATAAGAAAACAAGGCTATCAAATTTCTTTAGACGCTAAAATTGATGAAGGTCTTTCGTTATTACATCACGGAAATCGAGTTATCGTTAAAGAGGTCATTATAGGAACGTCTTGTACAATCGGTATAAACGTTATAATAGGTTATTCTTACAATAAGAAAAGTAATAAATACGAAGCACCGAAAATAGGTAACAACGTATATATCGGACATAACAGTTCCGTTGTAGGAGGTGTTACGGTAGGAAATAACGTTTTGATTGCCCCGAATTCTTACGTCAATAAAGATATACCCGACGACAGCATCGTTATAGGCAATAATTTAATTATACCGCAAAAAAATGCAAGCGAAAAATATTTAAAAATGTTATAACACTTGATAAATCGACAATAAAAAAATGATAACGGTAAACCGCTATCATTTTTTTGTAAAATTTATCGAATTATAGATTAAGGAATAACCCCGAAAATAGTATAGCCGTAAGTAATATCGGCGCAACGTAGCGCAACATTACGGTAAAGTATTTTTTATTTACTTTTTCGTTTTGCATACCTATTTCCGTAGGCAAAACGTCCTTATCAATAAAATAGCCCGCAAAAATACACGTTATTATCGCAACGATTGGCATTAAAATATTATTAGAAATAAAATCAAAAATATCCAAAATACCCATATCCGAGCCTTTGATATTTATAGTTATACTGCTTAAAACTCCGTTGCCGAGAGAAGAAAGCGAACCGAGAACAAGAATAACGCCAAAAACGATTATGCAGGCGGTAACGCGTTTCATCCTTCCGTCTTCACACAAAACCGCGACTATTGCTTCAACAAGAGAAATCGACGATGTAAGCGCGGCGAAAAAAACCAAAACAAAAAAAATAATGCCGATTATGTTGCCACCCGGAAGACTTTCGAATATTTGCGGAAGTTGTATAAACATAAGCGAAGGTCCGCTTTTACTCAACGCGTCGGACGGATTAGGCGAAAATGCAAAAATCGCAGGAATTATAATAAGTGCGGCAACGACGGCAAACCCCGTATCGAAAATACCGATTTGTCTCGCAGAAGAACGTATATTAACGCTTTTTTTCATATACGAGCCGTAAGTTATCATAATACACATTGCAAGCGACATCGAATAAAATAATTGTCCGAGTGCGGCAAGCACCGTTTCAAACCCGAATTTGGAAAAATCGGGAACAATAAAATACAACGCTCCATCGATAGCACCGGGCTGACATAAAACGTAAATCATTAAAAAAATCGCGATAACGGCTAATGCGGGCATTAATATTTTACTTAATTTTTCAATACCCTTTTGAACGCCGAATGCTACGACCACAATGGTTATCAATGCAAAAATTAAAAAATAAATCAAAGGTTCCCAAGTGCTTGTGATAAAATCGGTAAAAAAAGTTGCGCCCGATATACCTTGCGCTCCGACGGTATACGCCGCAATATATTTTACGACCCAGCCGCCTATAACACAGTAATAAGGAACAATCATTATCGGAACAATTACGCAGAAAAAACCGAACCATTTAAATTTTTTATTAAGAGTCGAAAAAGCACCGATAACGCTTTTTCCCGTTTTACGACCTATTGCTATTTCAAGCATAAGCAACGTAAAACCGATAGTCACCGCCAAAATTATGTAACAAAGTAAAAATATCCCTCCCCCGTATTTTGCGGCAAGATACGGAAAACGCCAAAGATTCCCCAAACCGACCGCGGAACCTGCCGCCGCAAGAACAAAGCCCAACTTTCCCGTAAAGCCTTTATGTTTTTTTACGGAAACGAGTTCCGCACCGTTTTCTTCCGTATTGTTTATTGCAACTTCTTCCACTGAATTTTTATTTTCCACCATTTCTCTCGTCCGTTTTACAATTTTTCTATTTTAGCAAAAATACCGTCTAAATGCGTACCGTTGAAATCTTCAATTCTTCCCTCGTCGCTTTGCTTTGAAAATTCGGGATTTATTGGCAATTTTGCAACCGTTTCGATTCCGTATTCTTGTGCCACCGAATCTATATTGCTATTCCCGAATACGTTGATTTTTTCCTTACAAGACGGACATTCCAAATACGACATATTTTCAACAATACCCAAAATCGGTATATTCATCATTTTTGCCATTTTTACGGCTTTTGCAACAACCATAGAAACAAGTTGTTGCGGCGAAGTAACCACTATAATTCCGTCAACAGGCAACGATTGAAAAACGGTAAGCGGCACGTCTCCCGTTCCGGGCGGCATATCGACGAACATATAATCAACGTCTTCCCAAACGACGTCCGTCCAAAACTGTTTTACAACTCCCGCTATTACCGGTCCGCGCCAAACTACGGGGTCGGTTTCATCGGGCAACAAAAGATTTACCGACATAACGCTAATACCCGTTGATGATTTTTGCGGAAGAATATATTTTTCACCCATAACCTCTGCTCTGCCCTTTATACCGAATATTTTAGGTATAGACGGGCCGGTTATATCCGCATCCAAAACGGCTGTTTTTTTGCCGTTACGTTGAGCAAGTACCGCAAGCATAGAAGTTACCAAAGACTTACCTACGCCGCCTTTACCACTTACTATACCGATAACTTTTTTTACGCTACTGTGCTCGTTAAGTTTTTCCTTCGGAATTATTCTGTCTGCACATTTTTCAGAACAATCCGAACAATTATGTGAACAATTTTCACTCATTTCGCTACTCCTGTTTATTAAATATATTTTTTTTTTTTTTTT
>CAYSYT010000095.1:0-5074 GCA_964435195.1 uncultured Christensenella sp.
ATTTTTTGAATATGACCTCTCCCTCGCGATCCGTGTATATTTCGAGAGGGTCACCGTCACTGATAACATTGACACGAAAAACCTTATCGCGCTGATTTCTTGCGCGTTGGGCTACCACCATTGAGTAATTCTCGGTGGATATTTCGATATTTTCCGTGTCCGAATTAAAATTTACGGGAACTTCGCTTTCTTCGTTGTGCTTCATATGCTCAATCGTTCCCGTGCGTAAAAGCTCGTCAACATCCGATTTTAATTTGATTTCAATGTTTTCCTCGTATACGATAATTCGGTCTATAATTAGGTGAAGCGAATTCTTATCGAGTTTATCGCGTTCTATTACATCGTTGAATAAATCAATGGCAGAGCGAGACACTCTATTAACTTTTATAATGGTATTGGTGGTGTCTGCGACCATAGCAAGCTGATTCGTCAAACCTTCGATACGGTTGTTTGCTTCCTCAATCAAGGCATCGTAGGTTTCTTCCATTATCTGCGCATTGTCTTTATGCCTTGTCATATCACGTATTTTTTGACGCGCAAGTATTTTCAATTCTTCTCGTTCAGCTTCAATCTGTGCCCTTAATTCATCAGCTGCTATCATTCCGCTGTCAGTTGCTCGTTGCTCGTGATTAAGCATTTCTTCAAGGATACGAATCATCGCGCCTGAATTATCCCTTACTTGCTTAACATACTGCTTTAGCATTTTATCAAGGAAGTCGGCTCTCACATGGTGCGAGGTGCATCCTGCAAGACCTCTTACGTGATACGTTCCACAAGTGTATGCTTCTGCAAGGTCTTTGCGGCTCATAGCGAACATCGGACTTCCACAATCACCGCAGAATAAAAATCCTGAGTAGGTATTATCGTATTTTTTAACGCCTCGGTAGTGGTTCGTAGAGCGTTGCTTCAGCATCTCTTGTGCCGTAGCAAATATTCTGTAATCGACAATTGGCTCGTGATGATTTTCAAATACGATATGCTCGCTCTCGTCAAGGGCTACATCTGCTCCGTTGATCTTCTTTCTGCGGAACTTCCTTTCTCGCAAAGTGCCGATATAAAAATCGTTGCAGAGGATTTCGGACACGGTAACGATACTCCATTGCTCTCTGACCTTACCTTTGTATTCATCTCCCGCAGCTTCTTTGCGAGCTTTTTCTCTCATTCTCGGTGTGGGAATGCTTTGGTCGGTCAAATGGTTTGCAATTCTTTTATATCCGTATCCGTCAATATAGAGCTTGAATATCGTTCTTACGACCTCTGCCGCCGCTTCATCTACCTCGAATGTCATTTTCTTTGAGTTGGTGATAACGTATCCATACGGCACGGAGCATATCCATTCGCCCTTTGCCTGTCTGCTTGCAATAACGTCGGATACCTTACGGCTTGCATCGGTAACGGGCATTTCATTGACGAAGAAGTAAAGTTTAATCTTCATCCAATCGTCCGTGTGGTCTTGGTAGTAGTCAACTCCGTCACCGATGGCAATGATGCGAATATCGTGTTCGGAGAGATCCTCAAACTCTGCAAGACCTTTACCCGTTCTTCTTGAAAAACGGCTCAAGTCCTTAACGATAAGTATATCGTATTCTCCCCTTAACAGCTTGGGGCGAAGGCGCAACCAATAATCGGGACGTTGTTCAAAGGTATAACCCGAATGATCTCGATCCTCATAGTAATCCACCGTACTTGTCGGAAAATGAAGCCTACAATAATCATCAATGATTGCCTTTTGGTTCTCAATACTCGTATTGTCCTTGTCAAGCTCCGTATCAACGGAGATACGAGTGTAGGCTGCAATCTTATATTTTGGTATCAATATCAAATTCTCCTTTCTCGTTATTTGCTAACAACATTGTATCACCTATCCTTTCGTATGTCAATAACTTTTTCTCAAAACATAAAAAATTAACATAATCTGTCGAAAAATCGCCCCGAGGTTTCCCCCGAGGCGATATTATCATCAGCGGCATTTTTCCGCTTCAACTTCTTTTCTTGCGTTCACCTCCAAGGTGTGCTTTAGCAAATCCTTGGTAAGTGTCAGCAAATCTCCCTTTCCCGAACTGAAAATCACTACGCGATATTTCTTTTGCTTATATTCCTTAAACAAAGGCTTCAATCCTTCGCGTAGGACTGTGTCCTGAGATTCAGCGTTGGTGAGCCATATCTCAACATATTTCTCATCATCGTGAACTATTTTCTGCATACAACTCACCCTCCTGTCCTATGATTTTTGACTTTGCGTTGGCAAAATATTCAATTTTCAATGAGCATATTATTCTAATTATCAACTATAAAAGTACCTCCTAAATGGTATAATGAAAATTTTTATAAAGGTTATAATGTGTGTTCCCACTCACGATCTTTCTTACGCTCCTTTCTTGGTCTGTGCTGTGGAATTGTGGTACAATCCTGCGGCTGACGGTAGCTTTCGATATTGGAAAGGTTTCCGACAATGTTGAGGATGTCCGTTGTGATGGTGAGGAAGGTGTTTTGCGCCATCCTCGTCAGAGCAACGGCTGCCGACTCGTTGCCTGCCTGCGCCGACCTATTCAGATACTCGATTGCTTTCTCCATATCGAATATATCCGACTCAAAGAGATAGATCTGCGCGAGTCGGTAATCGGCAAACATATTGCCGCGAGCCGATGCAATCTCCAAATGCTCTATGGCTTTGGCAATGTCCTTCTTTACGACCTTACCCTCCATATAATATTTGCCAAGGGTGTAGGCGGCAAACTCGTTGCCGTCTTGCTCCGCTTGGAATAGCATACGGAAACCGTCGTTGCGGTTCGCGCCAAAGAAACTGTCCTCAACGTATATCTTGCCGAGTAAGGTCGTTCCGTAAAGGTTGCCACCCACGGCAGAACGATAGAGCCATTCAGCCGCATTTTCGATGTCTTGGTCGTAGCGAATGCCGTAATAAAGCATCTTGCCGATGCGATATTGCGCTACGTGATAACCGCCCTCTGCCGAGCGTTCAAGGAAATAATCTCCCCACGCTTCGTGATAATACTTGCTGTTCTCGTCAAAATAAATCCGAGATAAGCGGTACATCACATAGACGTTTCCGTTCCGCGCTTGATATTGAAGGTCACGAAAGCTCTTTATCAGCTCATCGTCCTCGTCGTCAAACGGAAGGTCGTCACGCATATTTTCGTCGCCCTCAAAGAAAGCGTTTAGGTCGTCAGCAGACAAATGATCGCGGATACGAGTGCGGAGAGAATTACCGACGAGAACATCGTCCCGATGATCCACCACTTCATATCCGAGATCAGCTTCGTCAGAGCCGATACCTTCTCGTTCGTGGTCGCACTGAGCTTCTTCAAAAATTCTTCGCGCTTCTTCCCATCCTGTGACAAGGTTTCCTTGTTCTCCGTGAGAAGATATTGCAGACGGGGGCTGATCGAGTCCACCGAGTTCTTCATATCCCTGCCGAGCGTTTTCGTCCATTCCTCCATCCACTCTTGATGGCTGACGTAATTCATATACATCATTTGGTGCATCTGATCGAGCGTCGCCATCTTGGAAAGCTCCGCGTACAGCTCCGGCTGAAACATCATCACCGCCTGCATATACTCCTGAAACGCTTCCCATTGCTCCTTCGGTATCGGGTACGCCATCGTCGCCCTTTGAGGTGTGTCCATTGTTTGAAGCACCGACTTCGACGCGGCTTTCAGCTTGTTGAATGCCAAGTTGGTCTGTGCCTGATTGTTGTTGTCTGATTGCAAATTCATACTGCATACTCTCCTTTAGAAATTTAGATTCGTGAAGTTTGTTATCCCTCACCTTCATCCCATTCGGGCAGGTGTAGGTGATATATTTATGGCTATCCGTCCACTTAACCGTATAGCCTGCCGACTCCATAAGAGCTATAAACTCGTCCTTAGAGCCGACCATTGTCATCGCTTGCTCGATGTCATTGATACATTGGAACTTCCAACTGTCGCCCTTGAGCGCGGCACGGTATTCTCTCGTTCCGATAGATTTCAAGCCGAAGGTCTGCTTATATTCGGGTAGCACTGAGAGATTGTGCGCTTGACAAATTTCATCACTCAGCCTGCGCATCTGCTCGATAGAGCGTGGGCCGAGCTGAATTTTTTTGCCGTTCTCGTAGCTGACGCTGTTGATAACGAAATGATTATGCACGCGCTGAACACCGTCGCTCTCGGCATCAAGATGTGTGCCGACAAGTACCTCGTAGCCGGGAAACATCTTCTCGGCAAGCTCGATGCCGATACGGTGAGCTTCATCGTAAGAGGTGATCTCACCGGGGCGGAAAGATTGCTCGTAATGATAAAAGTACGTTCCTTTCCGCTTTCCGAAAAGATTTTTGGTCGCCATAAATTCTTGGTATGCCGACTCTCCGATGCAATTCACGCCCGACAGATACCGTCTGCCGTTTTCGTCAAGTGTCTTGGCATCCTGCGAAACATAACCAATGACCGCCTTCATAGAGCTTGGATTTTGCTTCGACTCTTGGATATAATTACACGTTGCCATCGTCAATCACTTCCTCTCTCGGCGGCATATTACCGCTTGCTACCGCGCCGTTTGCTTCTTCAAACAGACCGTTGATTGCGATATAATTTCGTGTTAATGCCTCGGTCGCGGCGGTAAGATTGACGGTCGTGACGCGCCCTTGGTGAGCGAGCATTGTGAGCTGATTGAGATTTCTGCCGATGGCTTTCAGCTCGTGAAGCGTTGGCTTCAGCTCGTCGATCTGATAGATCGTCTTGCCTTGTGCTGCCATCAAGAGATACTCTCGCTGTGTCATTCCCGTGCGCTTGATCGCTTTGAGAATTTTATTTCGCTCGGCTTCACTTGCCCAAAAGGATATTTTTTTATCACGCAGGCGACCGCTTTGCTTTGTGTTGTTGTCTTGATTTTCTATAACTGTTTACCTCATTTCTGATAGATTTTTGTTGAGCGAAAGTGGGGGTTTGGGGGCTTCGCCCCCGACAAGCTGTGTTTGGGCGAAGCGCCGCCGAGGGCGGTGGGAGTCCAAACACTCAGCTAGCCACGCTTTCGCGGGTGTCTTGTGCGGTCATCTGCGCTTATCGAACAAGTTACAGCG
>CAYSYT010000096.1:0-5023 GCA_964435195.1 uncultured Christensenella sp.
TTGGCCCCCGGCCCAAACTGCCGGTTTGCTCCGCTGCTCCCTCACTTTGTGACGGTACATCTTCCGTATTCGTATGCACCCGCTGCCCAGCCCGGACAGCTGCCGGCGCCTGCCAGCCGGAGGCGGCACGCGCCGGCGCTGCGTTCACTTCCCTCTCCGTCTGGTCTTACTATGTCCGTATGGGAGATTTTCTGATAATCCCAAAATGTAATCTGCACTAACATTGTAGTATTCACATAATTTCTTGAGTCGATCTATTGGCAATGGCCTTATGCCATTTTCGTACTTGGCATAGTATGATTGTTCTGTCCCAAGGATTTCTGCAATCTCTCGTTGGCTCTTGTCACTGTCTATTCTCAAGTTCTTAATTCGCTCGTAATATTCCATTGTTTTTCCCCCTTCCGGGGATAACATATCATATATGACCTATTTTCCTCTTGACTTAGGTGACTTATGGCCTTATAATGGCATTAGGTCATATATGACCATATCAAATTTGGAGGTGTAAGAAAATGAACGAATTTAAAGTCCTCGGTATCAAAGAAGTAAGCTTTACAGATGAGCAGGGAAAGCCCATCTCCGGCTGTCAGCTGTTCCTGATTGGCCAGACCCATGAACCCGGTTGGCGTGAAGGCTATGAGGTCCTGAAGGCCTGGATCCCCGCTGACGGTGATCTGGCTCCAGTCGTTGCTGGCCTGTGCCATGATGATCCTGTGCTGGTCGATTTCTCCCGCAAGGGTAAGGTGATCGGTATTGCAAAGGTGTAAATGGCAACAAATGAGCCAATGATCCTGCTGCCATACAGCGAACTCCAGGACCTGCTAAAGGCTGCCAGAGAGATCCGGCAGCTCCAGCAGGAAATGAAGCGCCTGGAAGCGCAGCACGCCGCCCTGAAGGGGCAGTTTCTCGAACTCATGGAGCTATTCCGTGAGCTAGAATGATGTTCGTGGGAATGTCGTGATGATACCCCCACTCTGTAAATACAAAATAGGCGGAAAAGTTCAGCTTTCCGCCTAGCCCCCCCTACTAACAGGGGGGTAGAAAATACAAAGTGGGGGTAAATAATTTGAAAAACTCATCTTTTCCCATTCTTCGCCAGTTGGATAATGTGTTCCTGATCGACTGGCTGACCGTCGTATTTCATGGCATCCATGTGGATGAGCTGCAGGAACTTCTCGGCCTTTCGTCCGTCGATTGGCAGACGACTTCCCATTTCATCAATGGCTATCCCATGGATACCTTTTTCAGTAATATCCACATCCGCTGGGGCGCTGATGATCCTGTTTTCTACAAGGATACCGTTTCTAAATCAGGTGTTGTGATCCCCGCTGCCAGTAAGGTCCGGTATGATATGGGCATTTGCCTGGATCTCTCCGGTCAAGGCTGCCGTGCCTTTGAAGAGTTCTCGAAGCTCTCCTGGTTCGATCTGATTGCTGCTATCTTCTCCTGTCCCGGTCGCTGCTCCATCACTCGTCTGGATCTGGCCTATGATGACCACTCCGGCCTGCTCAATATCTGGCAGATGAAGCGGGATGTTGAGGATCGGAACTACATATCCAAGTCCAAGAAGTCCATGCTGATCTGGAGCGACGACCAGGAAAACGACATCCAGGGCTTGACCATCCAGATCGGTTCCAAGTCCTCACCGGTGCTGATCCGGATCTACAATAAAGCCGCTGAGCGTGGCTTCGGCAAAGAAAAGCATTGGATCCGTGTGGAGCTGCAGCTCCGTCAAGAACGTGCCCAGGAATCCTTCCGGCTGCTGCATGAACGGCAAAGTATCGGTATGGTCGCCTCCGGCATCATCCGTAATTACTGCTGCTTCGTCACTCCTTCGGAAGATACCAATAAATCCCGCTGGCCGATTGCTGAGTATTGGCAGCGTGTCCTGGAAGGTATGGAGAAGCTGCGGATCTGGATTGCACCCGGCGAACCTTATAATTTCAGCAAAGCAGAAAATCACATGATCCATCAGTATGGTCAGTTTATCCAGGCGTATTCCATGATCCATGGTTCCCTGGGATCTCTGGAGGATCGTGCCAGGGCAATGCATAAGGATTTGAAGCCCAAATACCGTAATGCCATTGCAGCTGCATTGACTGAACAGAAACTCCGGCGTGAACATAATGAAGAGATCATGATGGATCTATTCGGTGCCGATCTGGATGATAGTGAATACTTCGGGTATGTTCAATCTAATTTTGTCGATCTGCTGGATGATGATCCCAATTTACCTTTTGATTGAAATGAGGTGATCAAATGAATATCCTGGTTAAAGCCCTGCTGTTTTTTTTGATCTTCTTCGCTGTCGGTTGTGCGTTACCTTTCGCCGAGAAGATGATCAGCAAGTACATGGAACGGAGGCGTAAGCGGAAATGCTCCGAAAAGTGATTGTTTTGATAACTGTTTTTTCTTTGGTGTTGGCTTCTTCTTTGTGTGTGTTTGCTGATGTTTACGATGTCACGGATCAATATGGGGAACGTTTATACGGCGCTACTTCTTCTTATGCCTTTTTGGATATTTGGGGTTTAAGTAGTCACTTGGCTGTTTTTTATTATCGTGAACAACCGCTCGATGGTACTGATTTTTTCGCAGATATTGCTTTGTCTTGGTCTTGTGATCCTCTGAAAAATCTGAATTACTGGCAAGATCGTTATCCGAATTCTACTCTTTTTACCTTTTGTTTTCAGCTGGAAGTTCCTGCTTCTTACTTCGATAAAACTTTGCTTTTCTACTTTACCCCCTATGTCGAGTTGATTTTAACTGATTGTATGGAGTACGAAGAGTACTATGCTACACCTTATTTTTCTCTTTCTGATGTAACCCTTATGGATGATGAGGCCGATTTGCATGGTGTTTCTTATCGTGTTGCTGGTGACTGGATTTTCGTTGATCCTTCTTCTGTTGCTTTTTCTCCCTCAGGTAGTCGTTACGTTTTATCTTTTTGTTTTAAGGCTACTGCCGGTAATTGCGATATAGATCCATATTGGGATCAAACTTTTGAAGGTGGTTTTGACAGTTGCTCTGCTCGTTTCTATTCTGATGATTACGCTTTGTTTTATTCCGATTTGACGTTGCAGCAGATCTATGATATTTCTGATTGGGATGATGTTACCGGAGATCTTGAAGATGCAGCCAATGGTCTCGTTACGCCGAAGCCTGATCTGGATAATATTGATACGGATGTTGTGCCTGATGATGGGCTGAATTCCATCAATTCTGTGCTATCGGTCATTACCAGTGATCCCAATTTCCTTGGTATCATGGTTATGTCAGCTACTCTGATGTTGGTATCATATATTTTCTTCGGTAAGCGAGGGTAGCCTATGAAAGCAATAATTCAACTGCTGGAAAGTTTTATTACCACTGTTTTCAGTCTGATTAACTTTGTTCTGTCGCTGGTTGAGGATCTGATCTATATTGTTGCCCTGTTGGCTCAGTTTGTTGTGAAGATCCCTTACTATCTTAGCTGGCTGCCTTCCGGCGTAATCGCTATAATCGTTGTTATTTTTGCTGTTGTTGTGATTTATAAGGTCGCAGGCCGGGAGGGCTGATCTATGGATAGTTTTTTCATTGATATGTTCAAGGCTCCTTTAGGCTGGTTTGATCAGATCCTGGAAGTCACGAACACTAAGGATATTTGGCTTGCTGGTATCTTTATCATGCTTTCGTTCACATTTCTGATCTTCCCTCTGCGTGGCTCCGCTATCCGTAGTGCTGGATCCGATAAGGCAAGGAAGTCAGCTGGTAAGAAGACATCCAAAAAGGAGTAACGTATGCAAACAATTTTCTATTTGGCTGCCATCGGTTTGCTGGTCATGATCTATTTGAGATTGGGGGATATGTCTGATGATAAGTGATTTTATTACTTTGTTCGGTTCGTATTGCTCCGGCTCTTTTATCGGAGATCTGGTTTTCCCGTACTTCGGTATCATGTTCGTTGTTTCTGTCCCCGCTTTCATCCGATGGTTCTGGAGGTGATCTTCCTTGTATGATGCGATTGATTCAATCATAGGCCATTCTTTTTCTTCCAACTCTTACAATGTTGAAAGTTATATCATGTATGCCTGCCTGGCAATGATCATCATTATTTCCGTATTCCTTATGGATGCGATCCGTCAGCTTTTCCGCCGTTTTTGGCGTTAAGTAATTTTTGTAAAGGAGAATTTCTATGGGTATTATGTTGGCTGTTGAAGGTTCTACTTCCCTGATCGAGGCTGCTGGTGCTGGCCTGTCTACCGCTATCGAGTGGACCGGTAACGTGGTGACCGCACTTACTTCCGGTGTCCTCAATCCCCTGCTGCCTATGCTGGGTATCGGTATCGGTATCTCTGCCCTGAAGCTCGGTGCTGGCTTCGTTCGTTCTTTCGCTTGGGGTGCTTGATCCCCATCAGACTGGGGAGGCCCTGAGCCTCCCCTTTTATCTTTGAGGTTATCGTCTATGTCTGTATCTCTTTATTTCGGCCTTCCTGGCTGCGGTAAAACCACGTTGATGGCGAAGTTTGCAAAGCAGGGTTTGCGTAACCCTGATTATGTCCATGTCTATGGTAATGTCGGCCTTACGATCCCCGGCTATACTTACATTGATAATTCTGTTCTGGGTATCTATGACATTCGGAACGCTCTGATCCTGATTGATGAGGCTACCCTGTTCGCTGATAGCCGTGATCACAAATCTTTTCCCAAACACCTGATTCAGTTTTTCCTGCTGCATCGCCATTATAATTGTGATATCATCCTTTTCACCCAGCAGTGGGATGGCGTTGATAAAAAGATCCGTGTGATTACTGATCGTGTTTACTATGTTTACAAGCCTCGTTTCTTCGGTTCCCTGGTAACCAAGTACTACCGGATACCGTACGGTATCATTATTCCAGATCCGAAGAAAAATCCTGGCGAGAAACTCGGAGAGATTGTTCAAGGCTATTGTAAGCCCCCGCTGCTTATTCGGATATTTGCTAAACGCTGCCTTCGTCCCAGGTATTACCGTTTCTTTGACTCCTGGGAGTGCCCGCAGCTGCTG
>CAYSYT010000097.1:0-4860 GCA_964435195.1 uncultured Christensenella sp.
CGGCGGCTTAGGATTCAGTATCGCAAAAAATTTAATAGAAAAATTCGATTGCAAAATTATAGGCATCGCCAGAAACGAAGAAAAAATCAAATCGAGCATCGAGCAGTTAGGAGAAAAGAAAAAAAACTTCTCCTACTATTTATTTGACGTTTCTAAAAAGGAAAATTGGTTAAACTTCAAAAAAACATTGGAAGAACAAAATATTATTCCCGATATTTTGATAAATAACGCAGGATTCATGCTTTCCTTTTCAAAGTTTGACCATTACACGGAAGATGAAATAGAAGAGATTATTCAAACGAATTTTATCTCTTATATAAATTCCGTAAAAATACTTTTACCTTTGCTAAGAAAATCTTCAACTCCCGCAATCGTCAACGTATCGAGCGCTGCTGGATTATGCGCAGTCGTCGGACAAAGTATGTATTGCGCCACAAAATTTGCCGTAAAAGGCTTTACCGAAACTTTACAGCAAGATTATAGAAAACAAATATACGTTTGCGGCGTATACCCGGGTTTTATTAAAACCAACATATTAAACAGGCAAAAAGCGGACGACAAAACGAACAAACTCATACTTAAACTTATGAAGCCCGTAGATAAAGCCTCAAAAATAATCATAAAAGGCTTAAAAAGAAAAAAATCACGCATAGTTATGGGGGTTGACGGACATTCTATGAGTATTTTTTCTAGATTATTCCCCGTTTTGACACCTAAAATAATTACGAAAGTATTAAAAACATCAAAGTTACAACTTTTCGACGGCGTATTCGGTGAAGGAGAAAACAATCAATGAAGAGAATTTTAACCATTCAAGACATATCTTGCGTCGGTAAATGTTCTCTCACAGTTGCATTACCCGTCATATCCTCGTTCGGCATCGAAACTGCAGTACTTCCCACTGCGGTACTTTCAACGCACACGGCATTCAAAAATTTTACTTTTCGCGATTTGACGGAAGATTTAACCGATATCACGGAAACTTGGAAAAAAGAAAATATATCTTTCGACGGAATTTATACCGGCTATTTAGGGTCGTTTAAACAATTAGAAATTGTTTCACGCATAGTAGACGAATTTAAAACACCTGAAAATTTTATTCTAATAGACCCGGTCATGGCGGATAACGGAGAACTGTATAAAGGGTTTGATAAAAATTTTGCCTTACGTATGGCGTCTTTATGCGCAAAGGCAGACATAATAGTACCAAACCTTACCGAGGCTTGTTTTCTGTTAAACATACCGTACGTAGGAAACGATTATAACGAAAACAACGTTAAGGATATATTAAAAAGATTAACCGATTTAGGCTGCAAAAAGGCAGTTTTAACGGGCGTGGATTTCGGGAACGGTTTATTAGGCGTTTACGGTTACGACAAAGCGTCTAACACTTTTTTTTCTTATTTCAAAAAGCGTTTACCGAAAAGTTTTCACGGAACGGGCGACGTTTTTGCGAGTACTATGTGCGGTGCACTTACAATAGGCAAAAACTTTCAAACCGCGCTTGAATTTGCGGTAGATTATACCGTTGAGAGCATAAACGAAACGTTAAAAAATCCAAACGCTAATTGGTACGGCGTTGATTTTGAAAGCGCACTTCCGTATTTAATCCAAAAAATTAAAAATTAAACGTCAAAACACCCGTAGAGGTCTGAAAACTTTTACGGGTGTTTATTATTCGTTATTCTGTAAATTCAATAAACTTTTCTCTTTTATGAAACGTTCTACATAGCGTAGGATTCACGGCAAGAAGATTTTTATCTCTAATTCCGCCTTCGGTTTCAATTCTGTATGCATTAAAGAGTATTCCCTTTTCTGCACCGATTTTTTCTAACGGTATACTGAAAAACAATTTATAATCGTTACCGTTTATTTTCACAAACGAAGTAACGATATTTTCCATATCGAACAACGTTATACCGTTCCCGTCGTTATAAACACGTTTGCAAAAAACACTGTTATTAGGCGCAACCTCGATTTCCACGTAAGTATCGCGTTTACCGTCTATGGAAACAAATGCCTCACATACGTCGCCCTCGAACAAATCGGTATTAAGACCTTCGTGCGCAGAAAAAAGTTTCGAATTTTTGCAATCGAACATAAAACACAAATTACCGTTTTCTTTATAAACGTTAAGTTTTGTATAAAACGGCGATTCGCCGCCCGTAATATTTTCTCTCAAAATAAATTCCATTACGAAACTACCTCGTTACAGTTATATTTTCAAGTGCCCGTGGGGTGTCCGGATTATTTCCTTTCGCGCAACTTAATTTGCAAGCAAGCATCTGCGCGAAAATCGCAAAAGCAAAAATCGCAAATTCTTCTCTTAATCCGAAATTAAGAAAAACGTCTTTACACTTCCTAAATTTACCCGTCAAAATACTGTCGTTCGTAACTAAAAGAACGGGTACTTTAAGCGAAAGCATTTTTTCTATACATTTAATTTGTTCTGCGCGAAGCATACTTTGAATATCCTCGTCACCGTCGTTTTTAGCACAAAAGATTATCACGGGAGAAGATTCGTTAGCCATTGCAAGCGGTCCGTGATAAAATTCACTGCTTGCGTAACCGCTCATATGTATATAGCAAGTTTCTTGCAACAAAAGTGACGTTTCGAGTGCCACCGCATACGTAAGTCCGCGAGAAAGCACGAACCCGTGATTAACCCCCGAAAAATCTTTAAGATATTTAGAGGTTGCAAGGTCAATCTCGGGAATAATATGTTTTATTTCCGTCTTCAAATGTTTCAAATAAAACAAATCGTCTTTATTCTTCGACAATTCGGCAGCAAGCCACAACAATATAAACAGTTGTGCGCTAAAAGTTTTCGTAGCAACAGAACTTCTCTTTTCCCCTGCCATTAAGCACAAATGATATTTTGCCTCTTTTGCGACCGGACTGTCGGGATTATTAGTTATAGCAACTGTAATCGCGCCTTGTTCGTTGCCTTTTTTTATTACTTCCAAAACATCCTCGGCAAGCCCGCTTTGACTACACCCCAAAACTATACTGTTAGAATAATTTATTTTGCCCTTATATATAGTAACAATGCTCGGCGCAGAAAGGCCTACGGTATAGTTAGACATAAACTCCAACAAATACTTAAAGTAAACGACCGCATGGTTGCTTGCGCCTCTTGCCGCCGCAACAAAATTCGTTATCTTACTTTTTTTAATTTCCGAAACGAGATTATTCATAACGGTTTTGTTAGCGATTAAAGCGCGTTCGAAAATTTTTGGTGTTTCTATAATTTCTTTCCAAGTATTCGTTTCCTGATAGTTCATATCTAACCTCTTTTTAATTGTAACACCGTAAGCAGGCGTTGTCAATAAATAGTTTAATTTTTAACCGAAATTGACCGACAAACTAAAAAAACGAACATTATTTACAGCAGATTATATTTTATAACAGCGCAATGCTTACGCTTATAAATCTTCTTTTCTTTCGAGTTATTTTTGTTGCGATTCGGCGCTTTCGCTTAACTTCTTTTCCTTGTCAGTTTCGGTTTCCGTACCGTAAGTATATTTAAAAGGTATTTTCTTAAAATAATAATACAAAATCATAGCTACGCCGCCAAGAATAAATAAAATAGACATCCACTGCGACGGAGCAAGCCCTAACAACACATAGCCTCTGTCGTCAACACGGAAAAATTCAATAAATATTCTCCAAACACCGTATGCAATTAGGTATATATGCATAGTAATATTACAGCGCTTTTTCAAAAACAACCAACACAATACGCCGTAAGTAGCAAACAAGAAAAGCGACTCGTATAATTGCGTAGGAACGTAATACCCCCAACCGTATTTTACACCCTCCATCCAAATGCCACCGAACACATATTCCGTTTCACTTAAAAGTTCGCCGTGACAACAACCCGACATAAGACAGCCTATACGACCGAATGCGTGTGCGATAAGAATACACATAGGCGCAACTATAAAAATTTTATTAAATTCTTTAATATGTATACCCTTTTTTGCCCCTTTTTTGAAAAACTTAAAATAAAAGTGTCCGCCGAGAAAGTATGCAAGTAAAAAACCTGCCGCGCCGCCGATAAAACCGCCCATTGCCGTCATACCCGTACCGAATTTAAAACTCGGAAACGCATAGGTACGCCCTGCCTCACGCCATTTTGCAATATTGTCGAACCAATTATAACAAGACTGAAATAAAACGGCAAACAAAAACCCTAACGCAATAGCTACGATTATTACGTAAAAACTGAAATCGAGCACGTCTTCGTCCATTTTAAGTCGTTTAGTAAAAAAGTAGTAAGTTAAAAAACAACATAATATACCGACTGCGATACATATGCCGTACATAAATACTTCAAGTCCTAAAAACGTAAATACAGGGTTAGGTAACATAAAAATCTCCTTATGGCGTAATTATACAACCAATACAAAAAAAAGTCAATAATAATAACTTTTTCTGCGGTTATTTGATTGCAAAATTTTATTTATTTGTGTATAATATAAACAATCTTTATGGAGACGTATCGAAGTGGTCATAACGAGCCGCACTCGAAATGCGGTTGTCGGGAAACCGGCACAAGAGTTCGAATCTCTTCGTCTCCGCCATTAAAAAGCATAGGTTTGATACCAAAAGTGTCAGACCTTTTTTCTTTACATAAAGGAGTTATTTCCCTATTTTTAATGTATTTTTTGCCTTGTAGGAGTATCATTTGGTACTTTTGCAGGGCTTTTTTCGTTTTTTGCTAAGAACTGCAGGACGAAAGGGTGTCTACGGGACGAAAGGTATATGAGCGAAACAAAAGGTGGGATTGACGAAACGAAAGATGGGTGCTGTTGGACGTAAAAGTTTGAGTAACAAATTTTAGTAGCAGTGATAAAT
>CAYSYT010000098.1:0-4854 GCA_964435195.1 uncultured Christensenella sp.
AAGGTTACCGTTTAATTTACAAAACGAATAAATTTTTTCATCGTCTTCGATAACGTATTTAGCCCTATAATTATTATTCTCGTCACCGACAAAAAACAAACCGTACTCATCGAACAAATCGATATCGTAATTTAATCCTTCAAAACCGGCATAAAAGGGAACGGCGTAATATTTACCGTCGTTAGTCTTAAAATAATCCGCAATATTTCCGGACATTTTTTGTTCGATACTTTTGCTTTCGTTGGGCAAAGTAGAAGTTACTATATCCGTAATATCCGCAAACAAGGATTCTCCGTCGCCTCTGTTTACAAAGTCGTAATAATTTACACCTTCCGTAAAGAATAAATCGTTACTATTGCCGGACAAAGTATCTACTAATTCCGTTCCGGTAACTTTTTTATGCATAGGATGTATTTGCACGCCGACTTTTCCTTCTTCCCAATGCGTATCGTTTTTATGAAGTTCCTCAAATTCTGCAATTCTGTTATCCAACCATTCTTCGCCTATACCACCGCCGAAGTTTAATATCCTCAACTGTGATTTAGTGCTGTCGACTGACGGTCCGCCTTTATTACAACCAACGAACAACAGCGACGAGCACACCATCAACACGCTCATAATTACAGAAATCGCTCTAAATTTTTTCATATCATTCTCTCCTATATTTTAATAAATATTTTAAAATTTAATTTCACTCTTTTCTGATGAAGATTTATATAAAGCATCCAATAACTTCATACTTTCCAAAATATTTTCTATGTTATTTTTATCTTTTGTTCTTGTTTTTACGCTTTCGATAAAAGCCTTGTCTTCACATAAATACTGGTTCGGAATTTCATATTCGGGTTGAACGGTTGCCAAAGTAATTCCGTCATAAAATTCAAATTTGCCGCCGTACGTAAGCCTTGCACCGCCTTTCGTTCCCATAAAATCTATAAACATCTCGTCTTTTTTGATGTTTTGTGCCCAAGCGCCGTTAAAATCTATACTTGCCTTATTAGTTCTTATGTATCCGCTGACGTATTCTTCAACGTCGTTAGTGCCGCTTTCAAAATTTGCGGTATCTTCCGCCCACATACCGTAACCTTCGTAATTATATTCTTTAAGGTTCTTTGCCAATTCGTTGTAAGCGTCACACGTTACCGTTTTTATCTTTGCTCCGCCGAGCACATACAAAATCAAATCTAAGAAATGAATTCCCCAGTCAATTAAAACACCGCCGCCGGATTGTGATTTAGTTGTAAAATCACCGCCTAATCCCGGAATACATCTAAACGACCTAAAAGAACAATAAATATGATAAATATTACCAAACCGACCTTCGTCATTCCACTCTTTAAGCATTTCTACCGATTTGTTATATCTGTTACAAACGCCTATATTTAAGATTTTATTGTGCTTATTCGCCTCTTCATACATTTTTTTAGACAATTCAAAGTTTACCGTAATCGGTTTCTCGCAAAAAACATCTTTTCCTGCTTTTAAGGAATCCATCGTTATAGTATAATGTGCATAATTCGGTGCCATAACGAATACGGCATCAACCTCGTCGTCTTCCAAAGCAATTTTGTAATCGGTTATAACGTTTTCTATTTTCGGGTATTTTTCCTTTGCTCGTTCCGCTTTTTCTTTAATAACGTCGCAAGCATATTTTATTCTAACGTCATCAATTTGAGATAATGCCGGAAAATGTGCAATATCGGAAATCCGTCCACAACCTATCGCCGCAATAACAATCATAATCAAAATCTCCTTATTTTTTCTTATTATAACATAGAGAAAATAGCAATACAATTCTTATATTTTTTACAAAACATACTAATTTTTTGTATTTTTTGATTTTTTATTCGTTATCAAACAAATTGACATACTTATTTTTTTAGTATATAATGTCCATATGGAAAAAAACACGAGATATCAAATAGACAAATATTACGAAGAAGCGCCTTTAATTTTCGGAAACATAAACGTAATTCAAATAGGCCGAAGATTTCTAAAAGAAAAATCTTCAGTCGGCAAACATTTGCACTTGCAATGGATAGAGTTAACGATAGTTACAAACGGAGAATGTACCGCCATATCAAACAATGTTAAAACCAAGCTTTCAAAGGGCGACATATATATTTCTTCCCCATACGAGTCGCACGATATAATTACCGAAGGCGGACTCGAATACGACTACCTCTCCTTTTATTACAATGACGAGAGCGATGAATCGACTTTATTAAAAGAACTTTTAGTCGCAAAATCGTTACAACGCGTATTTAAAGACCATAGAATATCTTTTTTAGTTAACAACGCTATTATGGAAATTAACAGCGATGACGCTTTATTTTCCAACAGGCTTTTAATCTATATTTTTAAGCAAATCGGAATTTATACTATAAGAAACTTAAAACAAATATTACCTACCCGCCTATCCACTTCATCAAGCCGGATAATTTGTTTGGAAATAATGAATTATATCGACTTTAACCTTACCACAAATTTTAACTTGAAAGACCTTTCGCAAGTTTTTAACTACAATTATTCATATCTTTCAAATCTTTTCAAAAAAGAAACCAAAATGACGATTTTAGAATATTACAACAATAAACGCTTTGAACTTGCAAACCGCCTTCTGTTAGATGAAAAATACAGCATAGTAAAAATTTCGGATATGTTAGGTTACAGTTCTCCTTTTGCGTTCAGTTTGGCTTTCAAAAAACATTTCGGAATCTCTCCTAAATTTTATAAAAAAGATAATACCGTCAAAAAAGACAATTAACGGTATAACTATTAAAAAAATAATTACTAAAATTTTCTTTTACCATAACCAAAGCAATTTTCTTATTAAAAATAAAAAGCAAACGGGCTTACCGTTCACTTTTACTAAACACAAATATTATTAGTTTTATACCGTTATACGTATTTTTTTACGTAATCCATTGCGCGTTTAATATCGGTTTCGGGCTCTGAACCCGTTTCTCGTTCAATGGTTAAATAACCGTTATAATTTATATCTTTTAACGCTTTAAAATATTCAACGAAATTTACGTTGCCTTCACCGACGGGTGTTTCTATAAAATAATCAGTAATATTCAAAGCCTCGATACCACCCTCGGCAAAATGGTCGTATATTATTTTAGGTTCAGTCTTTTTAAGCATTTTACCATCTTTAACGTGTGTATGAACGATATAGTCTTTTAACAAATAAACGGCTTGCACGGGGTCTTCTCCCGTTACCATAACAAAATTTGCAGGGTCTAAATTAACTCCGACGCCACCGTTAGTTTTTTTGATGAAATTTAACAACGTTTTTGCTTTTTCGGGTCCGGTTTCTATCGCAAGAGTAACTCCGTTACGTTTAGCATATTCGCCGCACTTTATAAGAGCGTCGAGCATAACCTTAAAACGCGGCTCTTTTTCATCGTCAGGTATTACGCCAATATGCGTAGTAATTACGTTAGCATTAAAATATACCGCCAAATCTATTATTTTTTTTGTTTTTTCAATTCTTTCGGGATTATCTTTTTCTATTTGATAACCGTAACCGCCCATATCACCGCATAAAGCGGAAACTTCAAGATTATTTTGATAAAACAAATCTTTATAAAAACTTTTATCGGATTCCGTCAATACTTCCGGAGAAAATTCACCCGTCGTTGCATATATTTGAATACCGTCAAAGCCCATAGAATTAGCAGTTTCCACACAATCTTTAATAGGTTTCTTAAAGCAGTCCGTTATAACGCCTATTTTCATTTCTTCATACCACCTTTTTCATAAATTTGCATAATAACTTTATGTGTTTTCAACAATTCTTCTCCGCTCAATTCTAACGGTTCTTTTCCTCTAACGGCATTATAGTATTGTCTTAACTGCCTAATATGTTGAAAACCCCAATAATCTTTTCCGCCTTCCACGATTTCTACGTTCTCGTCTTGATGCGCTTCTTCTATTTTGCCGTTATCGTAATAAATATAAGCATCGTCGTATCCGAAAACAACTTTTCCGCGTTCGCATACTAACCTAATTTCTATGGGTTCATCGACCGCATAATTATTCATTGCGTAAAACGCATACTTAACACCGTTTTTGTAGGTTATTAAACCTTCGCACGTATCTTCAACTTTTATTATAGAATGACCTCTGTTAGCCATCGAACAAGTTACGTTTTCAACTTCGCTATCGATAATCCAATTTGTTAAATCAATTGAATGTATCGCTTGGTCGATTATAACTCCGCCGCCTTCTTTATCCCAAGTACCTTTCCAATCACTTTCTAAATAATAACTGTCAGGACGAGCCCAAGTTAAAATAGACCTTGCCGAAATGATTTTACCTAACTTACCACTCTTTACCGTTTTCTTTACCAACTGCACGGAATTATTGTATCTTGTTTGAGAAACGATTCCGTACAATACGCCTTTCTCTTTTGCGAGTTTTACCGCCTGCTCCGCGCTTTCGTAGTTGATATCCATAGGTTTTTCGCATATTACGTTAACCCCTTTATTAAAAGCGTAACAAGCAACTTCCGTATGTAAATAATGAGGAAGACAAATATGAATAGAATCGAGCCGCTCGTTATCAAGCATTTCTTTATAATCGTAATAGGCATTCACGTCGTATTGTTTAGCCTTGGAATCTGCCTTATCTTTTTTATTATCGCAAACGGCAACCAGTTCGACATCGTCTAATGCTAATATCGAATCGAAATGCATAACCGAAATTCGCCCGCAACCTATAACAGCCACTCTCAATTTTTCCATAATTATACCCGTCTATCCAAATATTTTTTGGTTTTAAACTTTAACCGTAACAGTTTAACGCATTTACAGTTAGTTTTTACATCAAATTTAATAATTATTATAG
>CAYSYT010000099.1:0-4770 GCA_964435195.1 uncultured Christensenella sp.
GTTTGAGGGGCGTATGGTTATCCGTGTGGGTTCAAGTCCCATCCTTCACACCAAAACAAGGCATTTTTGAGCGAAAAACGGCTTAAAAATGCTTTTTTTATATTCATAAAAAGATTTATTTATCTGAAATAGATTAATTTACAGTGCCAAGCGATAGTTGTCTTTTTATAAAGACTATAATAAAAACTCACGTCTTTACGTAAACGCAAAGACGTGAGTTTACAGAAAATAAATTCAAAATTGTTTCAATTACCTTTTCGATATTTACAAGCGTATCGACGTTTTATTTCGCTAATACTTTAACTTGAATATTTCTTATATAAAAATCCTTAAAGATAGCGTTTTCCGCTTGACACTTGAAATAAAACATATTTGAATCTATATAATTTAAATCAACCTCGCAACTAATATAATAAGTACTCCAATTAGTATTTTTAGAACTTCCGCCGTGATTTATTGTTTCCGTTCTTACCGTATAATTAGTTGAAGTATATAAAGATATGTATTGTTCGCAATTATCGACTTCTTTTAATTCATAACTTATATCAAACTTTAATTTTGTATACGATGATTTTAACGACGAAATATCTTTATTTAAAACAATTTCGTCCAAGGTATAGTTTCCGCTACCGCGAATTTTATATTCGTCTTTTCTTACCGTTTTATTAAAAACAACCAAAGGAATTGTAGTAGATACACCATCGTTATCGCCTTCAACGTCACTTTCATTTATAACCGTAGTCGGCTTCGGTAACGAAGCGACGCAAGCGTCGTCGGGGGCGGTAATTTTTTTGGTTTTATCAGATAAAAACGACCCGTCGCTATCATATTCCAATTTAAGCCTTGTATCTTCTCTTGCCGAAAACGTATAAACGATTTTTTCTATTTTATGCGAAGAACAGGAAATTTTTACAAACCCGTATACGTCGCAACTACCCACTAACGATAGCCTGTACACCCCTGCTTTTTCATTATTTTCACCGGTAGTGTAAGATACCGTCGTTTTTAAGGATTCTGCTTTTGAAGTTGCCGTTTCATAAGTGTTTGACGTCGAATTCGAGCGTTCTTCGGTCGTACCCCATTGCCGTGAATAACTTACGCCGACATCCGTTTCTCCTATAAAATACTTAAATTTTTGACTTACGGCAAACTTGGCGCTCCCCGTCGAAGTCGTTTGTATAGTTTCGTTAACTGCCTTAGTTAAAGAATTACTTATTGAATTTTCAGTTACGATGCTTTTTTCAAAAGACACGTTTATCGGTGTTTGACCGTTATATTCAATCGCCGTACCGGAAGAAATAGGCACACACTTTACATAGCCCAAATCCAGCACGTAATAATCGTAATTATTATCCGTTGCCGACGAAATAATTATCAGACCTTCGTCTTTGGGAACTTCTACAACTTC
Source organism: uncultured Christensenella sp. (assembly GCA_964435195.1). Lineage (GTDB taxonomy): Bacteria > Bacillota > Clostridia > Christensenellales > Borkfalkiaceae > UBA1259. Next base: position 1,409 of record CAYSYT010000099.1, read on the forward strand.
ATATCTTTCTTGCGAAGACATAGTTACGATAACGTCATTATTATTTTCTTTTTCGTTGGAACAAGCAACGAAAGAAAAACAGACAACAACTACCATTATTAATGTTATAATCTTCTTCATTTTATTATTCTCCAATTGTAAATTCACAAAAAAGTTTTTTAAATTGTGATTATGTCAATGTTTCGGAGTATATCTTTTTCCGTCTTTACCGTATATATCGCCGTCGTCTCGAACAAAATCAATACTCGTTACTTCTTCACCCTTTGAATTGTATATTCTATCGTACCCTGCGACGTCTTTATCCATTTTATACGTTTCCGGTTTTTCCTCGCTAGACGACGTAGATACGCTATCCGCATATTTACATCCGCCATACAAAATTAAAACGATAATTCCTCCAATTAAAGTACACAGAGTACCGCCCACCACGAATATCCAAAAGAAATAATCTAAAAAAATTTTTCTTTTAATATCCAAAAAAGAAGCTATGGCGAGAAAACCACTACCTACGCCGAGCCCCAAAATTATTATCGCACCAAATCCCAACGTAAACAATCCGTTAAAAAAACCACCTGCCTCAACACAGCATCCTACGATAACGGCTGACATAAACGTAGAAAACATACTACCGGCATAAAATTTAAGCCTATCCATTTTAACCCTCCCAAAAAACTAATTTATGGAAGAATTATACCCCCCCCCGCAAAATGTCAAGCATTTTGCATTATTTATTTAATTATTTTTACAATTTTTAACAACTCTATCGACAACAAATTTTAATAACCAAGATAACAAATTATAACGTACGTAAATATATATTAAATAAAAAAGCCCGTTAATAATTACAAACGGACATACGTAAAAACGGCAGCCGATACAAAAATCGTATCGGCTGCCGTATTTTAAGTTTATAAAACTTATATAATTCTTTCTTCCATAGATTTAAGCGTTAACTCGACCATTTTATTCCCGAGTTCGACATTTGCGCCTCTCGCACTTTCGGTAAACCAATGTTTTACGTCGTCGATTCTACTTAAATCAACGGCTTCGGGGTAAAGTGCCATTAAAATAGACGTTTCATACTTACCAGCGTGGTCATAACCGGTTGCGTTTTGAACTTCGGTAGTCATCGTAGGAATAACTTTAATCCAATTAAACGGATTGTTTGCCCCCTCCAACTGCTCGTAATAGTTAGCGTAATTCTCGCTACCCCACCAACCTTCACCGAGGGTTTCTTCAAGATACTCCATAGTAGCGCGTTTAGCCGCCATTCTGTAACAAAGCGTCATAGGCATTTCGCTTTCCTGTTCGAACTGATGATGAATAACTACGTAAATATTCCTATAACCGGAATTCAACATACTTTTGAAAACGTAATAAACGTAATCTTCAAACGCTTTCGATTCTACGTGAACCGTTCCGCTTTTACGGTCACCGACGGCGTAACTCGACGGACTGTAAGAAATGGTCGGTGCTATCATAATTTCTTTGCGTTCCGCCAATTTTTTAACCAACCCTTCGGCAATAAGAGTATCGCAACCGTATGCGCAATGCGGTCCGTGATATTCGACCGTACCGCCGACTATAACGAGCGGCAAATTGTTCTCCTGTAATTTTTTTACTTCACGAGGAAAAACTTTATCTAACAACATAACTACTCCTCCTTAAAATGCAAGCGTAGTGTAATACGCAAGATTAGTTTGACGGTTATCGAGCCTGCCGTACTGAACTACGATTTTGACCGACGAAGAAAGTTTCATCGCATACTGCGTTTCGAGAGGTACCACGTAGCCGCACATATCCTCAACGTTATTCATTCTAAAACATCTTACTCGATTCGGTTCGACAGTCCAAGTAATTCCGTTATAACAATCTTTATCGGCAAAAAATAATTTTACGTCGATTTTTGCGGGTTTATCGGTGTCGTTAACGATAATAACGCTTTCGTGTCCCTTTAAAACTCCTTCTCCCTCGGGAGGAAGTTCACAGTCAGGAATAATCCAATACTTTTTACCAACACTTTTCATACGCTCACCTACCGTTAAAACCCGAGTTCGATAAGACCGTGTTTATTAAGATAATCGGTATAATTTTCTACGCCGTTTTCTTTTATGGCAATACCCTTTTCCCAACGGCAACCAAAAGTCGAACCGGAAATGAAGGTATCGATTTGGAAGGTCATATTTTCTTTTAATTGATAGTGCGTGGAAGTTTCCATCCAAGGCGCTTCTACTTCAATCATACCCGTACCGTGGCAAGGTCCGTAAACGTAATTCTTTTCGTAACCTGCGTCTTTGAAATTTTGCAAGAAACGTTTTGCAACGTCGTCCGCATAAACGCCTGCTTTTAACTGTTGTTCAGTCCATTGATGCTGTTTAAGACAAAATTCAACTATTTCTTTCTTTTCGCCTTCTGCCTTACCCATAAATACAGGCAAGCCGATTGCGGGCGAATATCCGTCGATTTTTGCAGAAAGGTTCAATTGAACGATATCGTTCTTTCCGATTACCTTATAAGTAGAACGGCTTATTGCGTGCTTTGTTGAAGATTCGCTGAAAACGTACATCGGCAAACCTTCGTATTCGGCACCGTGTTCATAAATAACCTTCTGTGCGACACCGACCATTTGAAGTTCCGTAACACCCGGTTTTAACGCTTTAACGACTTCATCGGTAGCAATCTCGACTATTCTGAAACCTTCTCTGATACAAGCAAGTTCGTTTTCACTTTTAATTCTACGCAACGAAACCATAATATCGCTACAAACACTTATTTCCGCTTTCGGAAAGGTGTTTTTAAGGCCGTCTAAAATAGGAAGAGTACATTCAACGTAACTGCCGAGTCCTATTTTAATATTTTCACCCGTTGCACCTACGTAATCAAATGCCATTTTGAAAGTATCGGGTATAAGTTCGGGATACGAAGGGTCTGCGGATTCACGGAATTCCTTCAAAACCATAACCTTATCGATTTTACCGAAATCTTTTGCGAAAATAGCAGATTCCGGACCGACTAAAAGAACTGCCTTACCGCTTGCGCCGATTAACACGCCCGCTCTTTCAAACAACGGCCAAAAGCCCGAAAAATAACGAGCGTTGGCGTAGTCGCTTTCGGTCGAAACTACTAACATTGCGTCTAAATTCTTTTCTCGAATCAAACGCGCCGCATTTTGAATTCTCAATTGATATTCGCTGTCAGGGATACAAATTCTTTTCATATTCTCACCTTTTATTTTTTTCTTAAAAGCGTTATTCTACGCTTTCTTTACAAAAATTATATCACTGAAATCACCTTTTGTCTTTACAAAAAAATAAATATATAGTATAATATCTTAAATTTTATTAGGAGACGTCTTGGCATGG
>CAYSYT010000100.1:0-4753 GCA_964435195.1 uncultured Christensenella sp.
AAGGAGATCTATCTGCAAGGTACTGCAGAAGATGATGAAGTGTTTGGATATCAAGAACGTTATGCAGAATATCGTTATCATCCATCGCAGATCACTGGCCAGCTTCGCTCGACATGTGCGACACCTCTAGATTATTGGCATTTAGCTCAGAAGTTCACTTCACTTCCTAAACTGAATGCTGAATTCATTGAAGACAATCCTCCAATTGATCGTGCTATTGCTGTTCAGAACTATCCGTAGTTTGTATTTGACAGCTATGTGCAGTGTCGTTGTGTGCGTCCTATGCCGGTCTATTCTGTTCCTGGACTTATCGATCATTTCTAATGAATTGAATTGAAAGCAGGTGATTGACTATGCTTGGAGAAGCAGTAGGAGGTCTAATTGGCGGAGCCTTGGGAACAGCGAATTCCCTTGGCTCATCCGCCCTTGGTTGGTATTATTCTAAGAAAGCAGCTGAACGGAATTATAAATATTCGGAAAAGTTTGCTAAGAATACACCATCCTGGAATGTAGCTGGTCTTGAGAAAGCTGGTTTGAATCCTATGTTGGCTGCTGGCGCTAATGCGACTTCCGGTGCAGGAAGTGTAGGCGTTGGCGCCCCATCTGGAGGAAATTTTGATGTGAATACAGCTCTAGAAGGTGCAGCTACAGGCGCAAGTATCGCTAATACATTGGCTGATAAAAACAAGAAAGATGCTGAAGCTAAAGCAATTACAAAACAGGCTGATGCAGCTGAAAGAACGTCTAAAGCCAATGAATGGCAGATTTGGGACAATAAGAATATGAAAGAAGGCGGAGTCAAAGCCTGGGTTGATGTCGGTGGAAAACTCAATCAAGTCAATTCCATCCGCATCAACAAGGTCACAGGCAAAGCCTTCACATTAGATGGTTAGCCTATCAGTAAAATGTCTTATACTGATGTCCCTGTGTCTGCTAAGCAAGCGTCTACGCCAATCTATCAGATGTTTCGTGTTGATGGATCTGGTATTAACAGCACTTAGAATGCGCCAGTTATTACATTGCCTTATGATGGCATTAAGTTTGACAAATAAGATAAAGAAAGGTAAATAAAAATATGAAACGTAAGAAAATCAATCAGAAAAATGCTAGGAAGCTGTTTACAGCTACGGCGTCTAAAACGCATAAGAAAAATCTTCAGGTTAAACCTATGCGTGGTGGATTTCGTATTTGATAGTAGTAAATAAATATGTTATAATTTGTAGCACCTGGTGAAAAGTGGTCTGGAGTAGCTATCCAGATGTTTGCTAGCACCAAGTAACCAGGTTGCTCTATTAGCAAGGAGCGATAGATGAAATGTTTGAAACCAATTATAGCCTGGCGAGCAGGTACGCATGTTAATGATAAAGGTCAAGTCAAACAGACTTTGATTTTTTCATTTAAAGAAGCAGTCGAAAAAATTCCTATATCGCATTTGCATGAACATGAGATGGCTGTTCCATGTGGCAAGTGTGAAGCATGTTTAAAGAATAAGAGATTAGAACAATCACTTCGTATAACTCATGAAATTGAACAATATGAAGACAATTGTTTTATTACTCTTACTTATAATGATGATCATCTTCCTTTGACAGATGGTGAAAAGATCTATCATGGAAAGACTGAAGAGACTGAACATTTAAATCCAACTCTCTGTATAGACGATTATCAGAAGTGGCTTAAGAGATTCCGCAAGCAGATTAAAGCGAAGTACAACAAGACTATTAGATATTTCATTGTTGGAGAATATGGCTTAAAAGGACAAAGACCACATTATCATGCTATCATATTTGGTTGGAAGCCTGATGATCTTGTTGAACATAAGTTCTGCAATTCTTATTGGACTTATAGATCTAGTTTTGTTGAAAAGACTTGGAATTTAGGCTTTGTTGAAATCGGTGTTAATGTCAATGCTGGTGTTGCTAAATACTGTGCTCAATATGTGACTAAAAAATTTGAGAAACATGATAGACCTGAATTCGTACATCCTGAGTTTGTTCGTTCTTCAAAAATGAACGGAGGTATTGGCGCTCAGTTTCTACATCGTTTTCACAAGCAGATCGCTGAACAAGGATATGTTGTTTCATTGAATCGTAAAACTGGACAAGCTTATAAGTCGGCTATTCCTAGGTATTACCTTTCATTGCTTGAACGTTTTTACAAGGATGATTATGCTAAGTTGCAGTCTAACAGAGAGTGCTATATTGAGAACGCGATAGAAGTCAATTCTCGGAAGTCATATGCCGATTGGGATAAACACTTCAATGATCTTCATCAAAAACTCAAGTATTATAGAGAGATTCAGAAGAAACAAGTAAGAAAATTTGAAAATCCTCTTCAGAGAGCGCTATGAGTTTAGTAAATAAGATTATCATTAAATTAAATTAACAAAGGATTAGAAAAATGAAAAACAAAATCTACGCAATATACGATGACAAAGCTGAAGCTTACAATTCTCCATTTCCTTTAGCGTCTGATGGTTTGGCTGTCAGAGCGTTTTAGGAAGGATGCAAAGATCCCAGGACAGATCTATACAAGTATCCTGGTGATTTTTCACTTTATTGTATAGCTACTTGGGATGATAATAAAGGTCAGTTTGAGAATGTCATTCCACCAAAATTCTTAGGTAAAAACAGTAAAACGGAAGAAATCAATTCAATTGCCTCGGAAATTGATAAAATTGAAGAAGAAATCAAAAACGAAAGCGAGGTAAAGTGATGTATACGTTTATGTTTGTTGCGACTATAGTCATACCTATATGTGTGGCTACTGTCTTGGTGACAGCTATAAATGCTTACGTGGAGCTAAAGAAACAAAAAATTAATATTGATATTGAATTAGAAAAAATGTTGAAAGCTTTAAAAAAGGATAAAAATAGTGAAATTTAAAACAATTTATAATTATAAGCAGAATGATGGAGTGGAATTTTCCGCTCCATCTATGACCCAGCAGTAGTTTAAGGAAGAATGCGATATCAATCGTATTATGGATCGTTATTTGAGGACAGGCGTATTGTCTGATCCTCTTAGTCTACGAGGTCCAGGTACATATGCCGATTTTACTGAAATGGGCGATTATATGGCAAATATGAATAAAGTTGTAGAAGCAAGAGAAATGTTTGAATCTTTACCTGCAAAAGTTCGTGAAAGATTCGCGAATAATCCTGCTAATATGATTGAATTCGTAATGGATTCTTCTAACAAAGAGGAAGCAATCAAATTAGGATTGCTTAAGATTGAAAAAGAAGTAGTTGAAAAGGTCACCTCTGCAACAGAGGCAACTTCGCCTAACGAAGTTGGTAATATATGATTTTCACTTGATTTATATATATATTACTGACACCTTTTTTAGCAGCAGATAAAAAAGTATGAAAATTAACAATAAAGATAAGGAAAAATAAAATAAATGAAATCAGTAATGAAACATCAATTCTCTCAAATTCCGAAAGCGGAAATTCAGAGAAGTAGCTTCGACAGAAGCCATGGTTATAAGACTACTTTTGATAGTGGTTATTTAGTTCCATTCTATGTAGATGAAATATTGCCAGGAGACACGTTCAATGTCAACGCTACTACATTTGCTCGGTTGGCTACGCCAATCACTCCGATTATGGACAACATGTATCTTGACACGTTCTTCTTCTTTGTTCCATCTCGGTTAGTTTGGAGCCATTGGGTCAACCTGAATGGTGAACAGACAAATCCTGGAGATAGCACTGATTATCTTGTGCCTACACTAAGTGGTAGCTTCAATGAAGGATCTCTTGGTGACTATTTTGGTATTCCTATTTCGGTAGCGACCGAAGTGAATGCGCTTCCATTCCGAGCCTATCACAAGATCTATGATGATTGGTTCAGAGATGAAAATCTGCAGAATTCAGTTTTGTCTGATTCTACGTTCTTTGGAGATGGCCCTGATGACTTTTCTATAATGAATCAGCTACATCGTCGTGGCAAGCGTCATGACTACTTTACAGCTTGTCTGCCTTGGCCTCAGAAAGGACCTGGTGTTGAACTTCCATTAGGTCAGTCTGCTCCAGTTATTGGTAATGGCTATGGTCTAGGAGTGACTAACTATTCGACAGGAGATTCAGGTTAGCAGCTGTTTGGCTATATGTATGGCAGATCAAGCGAGATCCATGCTACGAGTTCTAGCACGATTAAAAAAGTTGGTGACGTACGTACTACTGAAGGTGAGTTCGCTGGCAACTTCGTTGTAGGTGTCACAGAAGATCCATCTAAATCAGGTCTAGTAGCAGATCTTTCAGAAGCTACGGCTGCTACTATTAACAGCCTTCGTCAAGCTTTCTAGATCCAGCGGATGTATGAAAAAGACGCTCGCGGCGGTACACGTTATACAGAAATCCTAAGAGCACACTTTGGTGTAGTTTCTCCTGATGCCCGTTTGCAGCGTTCTGAATATCTTGGTGGTTCTTCTGATCGGATTAATATTCAGCAAGTTCCACAGACGTCGTCTACTGATGACAAGTCCCCACAAGGTAATTTAGCAGCTTTTGGTCTTGCTTCTGGCATGTCAGGTTTTCGCAAATCCTTTACTGAACACGGCTATGTCATTGGCTTAGTCAATGTCAGAGCAGACCTCAATTATCAGCAAGGTCTCAATAAGTTGTGGTCACGTAAGACGCGCTTTGATTTCTATTGGCCTTCATTTGCGCATCTTGGTGAACAGGCTGTTCTCAATAAGGAGATCTATCTGCAAGGTACTGCAGAAGATGATGAAGTGTTTGGATATCAAG
>CAYSYT010000101.1:0-4486 GCA_964435195.1 uncultured Christensenella sp.
ATAATATTATTATAATAAAAGGAGTGATAAAAATAAATGTGGTTTATTGTTTTGATTGCGGCTTTGGGTTATTTGTTTTTGGCAGAAGTGCCGCAAGATCTTGTTGATGAAGCTAGAGAAGATTGTGAACCTTGGAGATTTTTTGTTTTTATGGCTTTAATAGTAATTTTTGCACCGGCCTTAGCAACTGCTGTCATTGTTGGAGGTTGGTTATGTAATGTGTTAGGAGTGAATGTAGATGAAGAGTGAAAATGCCACTAGAAAAATAGATAGTTTAGGTAGGGTTGTTTTGCCGAAATTGACTCGCCAAAGAACCGGCTTGGTAGAAGGGGTAGAGGTAGAAGTATTTACTCATGAGCAAGATGGAGTTACTTATATTTGTTTAGCTAAACCAAGTCCTAAAAATTTAAAAAATACACTCGCGGGATTGCGACAAGTGTATGATGTAGATGAAATTATTGAAGTGTTAAACGAATTAGCTGCTGAAAATTGAAGATTAAAAAAGCTTTGGGAAAGTTTCTTTCCGTTTTTTGGAATTAAAAAAGCTTTGGGAAAGTTTTGGGGGCACACAAACCAATATCCTCCCTTCAAAAAAAATTTTTTCCCGAAATACACCCCCGGTATACCACTACTACCTAGGTCTATGCCGCCTGCCTAGGCAGCACCCCCCCACCCCTCACCAGCTAGCCGGGTAGGCTGCACAGCTACCCACTAGACACACACGCTTACTGTGCACACACTAAAGAGTGCTAAATGATTTTAGTACTCTTTATCTTTAACCTTAACACTGTCTTAAGCCGCGGCAAGCTAGCCCCACCCCCACCCCCTACCCTTAGCCACAGGCACAGCGCACGGCTATACACAGTAAGAGGGCATAGATACTAGGCAATAAGTGATAGGTAGTAGACACTAGGTAATAAATGTGTCTAGACAGAGAGAGTATAGGATAGAGCAGAGGAGTAGTGGGTAGATACTCTGTAGCCGCGCCCAAGCAGTAGGCTATAGATAATAGGTGTACACACATACACACACGAGCGCGACAATGGAGACTACTCTCAGCAAGTAGGCAAGATTGGCTACGCCAGTACCCTACCAAAGCCGCACCACCTCATGCTAATATAGGTATGTATATAAAGAGACAGTGTAGTACAGCACACATGTAGAGATAGAAGGGTAGGCCATATACACACACGCAGCCGACACACCAATGCTTAAGTCTATGTTGTAGTTATACACAAACTATAGAGTATAGCATTGTACGTACACATACCTATTATTACACTACTGGTATAATAAGGTATATGATGTACTGTGCTACACCACACTACCGCAGTACACTATTGAATAGAGAGATAGTATTATACTGTACTACTACTATTACTACACAGTATAGCACATTTATCTCTGTATACTATTGGTGTAGATACCTGCTCTGCAAGGGCGCACATAGGCGCGTCTACGATTTTAGAGCGCCTAATTTAGGGTGAACAAATGTTCACCAAATTTTTTCCCACGCCCCCGGGCTGTGCGCCGCCTCCCCCATTTGCCCGAAACGCCCGGATCCGTGGAGGCTTATTTGCCAAACTGCCTGTTTGGTTGTTTTACTTTAGTACGCTAAAGCGCTAAAGTAAATTAGTCGCCCTTGCGAACAGCCCGGGTGGGTTGTAACTTTTTTTGGCGTGCCGCCTCGCACTTTAGCACGCTAAAGCGTTGAAGCGCTGCCTTGCGAACAGCCCGGGTGGGTGGAGAAAATTTTTATTTTAGTATTCGTACTAAGTAAAAAATTGTCGGGCGATTTTAGTACTCTTACTAAAATTAGTACGAATACTAAAATAAAAATTTTAAATTCTCTTGTTTTACTTTAGTGTGTTAAAGTGCTAAAGCGGGCGATTTTAGTACCCGTACTAACTATAAATAGTACGGGTACTAAAAAAATAATACTATTTTTAGGTTTGCGGGAACGCCCCAGAACATTTGTTCGGCTAAAAATTTTTGTGAAATTTGCACAAAGTTTTTAAGTCAAAGTATCAAAAAGTTTGTGAAAAATACACAAAGAAAAATAGCAACTTGCACAAAAAAATTTAAAAAACTTTGTGTAAAATACACAAAAACTCTTCCAAAAGAACAAGTGTTCACTTTAAAAAAATGTTTTTTGTGCATTTTGCACAAAAAATTATTTTTTCTTTGGTGATTTTGCCGATTGTATTTTTTTAAAAAAAGTAGTATGATCTTATTGTCAGGTGAGGGAAATGCCCCCACAAAAACAAAAAAGAAAAAAGAGGTAATTAAAAATAACAGTAGCAGAACTTAAAAAAACACTCAAAAGCATTGAGATAATTTTTCGTAAAGAGTATTACACAACAGAAGGATATCCCACAGAAGATTGTTTTGAAATAACAAAATTTAATAATGAAGATTTACTTGCACTTGTATTAAAATTAGTTGAAATTATGTGTGTAGATACTGAAGAGGAGTTTAATAATAGGCAAAAAGAATATAATAATTTATTCTATGATTTAGGGCTCGAATTAGCGGATGAATTTGACGGAGATTTTGGTGAAGACTGGTTGTTAAATAGCGGTATTGGTTTTATCAACAATATTTATAGTGTACGCGTTAAAACTGTTGATTATACTATTTACCTTGAAAATAATGTTACTTATAATTAAAAATAGAAGAGGATAAACCCCTCTTCTATTTTTTGTACTAAAGTTTTGCGAACAACCCGGAAGCGTGGAACTACTTTTTAAAAAACTCTTGACTTTGTCGCTTTAACACGCTAAAGTGGCTCACCCCACCGCCCACCCTTGTAGTATACAATACGAATAAAAAAACGCTTGCCGAACATTTGTTCTGCGGAAAGGCGAACGCGTACCCAAACATTTGTTCCCGTAAAGTTGCACAAAAATTTTTTGTAATCTTTGTGCAATTTACCATCTTGCATTTTATAACTATTTGTGGTATAATTTATATTGTCAGGTGGGGATAACAACCCATTAAAAAACAAAAAAGAAAAAAAGAGGTAATTAAAAATGATGTATCAGGTAATTATGATTGTAGAAGACAACGAGTATGTGTATGGCACTTATAGAGATAGGAATAGAGCAAATGAGATTGCTATGCAGGTTAGAGATCAACGCCGTATAGATGTATATGTAGCCGAGGTGTAAACCGCACAAAAAAAGAGAGAAGGTTTACACTTTCTCTCTTTTTGTTAGCACCTCCATTTTAGTACATTAAAGTGTTAAAGTGCTTCAACCGCCCGCCCACCCTTGTAATAAGACCCGGGAAGCAAAATGAAGCAAGCGAACATTTGTTCTTCAAAAGCAAGTAAACATTTGTTCGGTAGTTTTCCTAAAAATGAAGAGCCGTTTGCGGAACGGCTCAGTTTATCAATCGTTGATAAAACGGAGGACTCTTTTTAGGTTGCGTGAGTGTTCCAACGCCTTGAAGGGCGGTGTCTGCTTTTAAAGTCCTTCCCTTACCTTGCATGAGTATTATACCACTTTCACACTCAATTGTCAATACTTTTTTTAAAACTTTTTAAAAAAATTTTTTTCAAAAAAGTATTGACTTTTTAAACTCTTTGTGGTACAATAGTATCACAAAAAGAAAAGAGGTAATTACATTATGATTAACATTAGAACTTTACGCAAACTCACTAACAATGATGGACTTACTTTAAAAAACGGTAAAATTATTACCTACAAAACAGGCTATCAAGTAGCCACTGAAGGAATCGAGACTACAAGCATCCAGGAGGCAATACAACAAGTACGCTTATATGGAGGTAATTGTGGTGTATGGTTTAGCGAGGGCGTATGGTATATAGACAAAAGTCATCGCGTTAGCACAAAAAAAGAAGCCTTGCGAATCGGCAGAGAGTGTAACCAAATTAGCGTATTACAATGGAATAATATGGGTTTAGTATATTGCTAAACCCATATAAAAAACACTTGACAAATAGTAAATTATATGCTATAATAATATCAACAAATAAGAAAGAGGTAATTAAGAATGGAAATACCAGAAATACTTTACGCAAATACAGTTACAGGTGAATTTACCGAAGAGATTGAGCAGGCTCGTATATGGACTAAAATGGGGTGGGGAGTGTGTATATACGAACCCCACAAGAGTAGGCGGTGTGTGCGGTATGTGGCAGGTGGTGAGGAGATATAAGCGTGGGGAGGTTATATGCCTTCCTGCATTTGAGCTGCTCGCTGACTAGCGCGGCGAGCAGAGTTTGTCAAGAGTTGCGACCGCTGAAATTTTGAAACCAATTTTATGCAATTTGCACAAAGAACATTTGTTCCCATAAAGCCAATGCCCCTCTCAATCCAAGAGGGGTGGCAACAAAAAAGAAAAAAGGGCGGAAATCGTTTCCGCAACGGAGGACTTTTTCAAGGCGGGCGGTTAGTGTTCCAACTCTATCAAGGGTAGTGTCCGTGGAGGTCTTTCCCTTATCTTTTGATAATATTATAAC
>CAYSYT010000102.1:0-4307 GCA_964435195.1 uncultured Christensenella sp.
CAAGGGGCAGCTCCACGTGGGTCAGGTTGACGCAGTCCTCGAACCAGTAGGCCAAGTCCGCGATTTCCATCTGGGAAACGTCATCGAACCAGACCTGCGTGATCTGTTCCCGAACATCTGCCCACGGCTGATCGTCCTTACTTTCAAAGACTGCACAGCCGCCCGAACCGGACAGGGTCAGCCAGCCTTTTTCGTCCAGCGACCATTTGATATTGCTGTTCGGAATCGCGCCGGAGGCAACCATACTTTCTGCGGCAAATGCCGTAATACCGAACGAAAACACCATGCAGAGGGTCAGCACAAAGGCTGCAAAGCGTTTAAAATTCTTCATACTCACCCCTCCTGTACTGCCGCAATGGTGAAGATCACGGTCGCGGCGTTGACGTTGGTGACGGCCTCACTGGCAGAAACCTTGGCCTTATAGCGGATGGCCAGCGATTGTTCTGCACCGATGGTGGGGAATGCTTCATCCGTCAGGATCAATGCGCCTGCCATTTTTGTGGTGCAGCCGTTGATGCTCAGAGCAATGCTGTTCTTTCCTGCGCTGAACTCATCATAGCTGCCGATCTCAAACGTTCCGGCCTGTACGTCCACCTTCGTGACCTTGATCGAGCCGGTCTTGCCGGTGTTGGTAATGGCCGCGTTGTTGGCGCAGACCACATAGCCATCTACAAGCGACACGGGCAGTGCTGCCGGAACGGTGCAGGAAATGGGCGCAACGGTGTTCACGACCGTCAGCGTCACAGGAACACGCGCTTCTGTGACTTCTTCCGCAGAAGCCGAAACCGGAAATACAAAAATCACAGCCAGTGCCAGCAGAAAGATCATGGCTTTCTTCATCCCAGCACCTCCTTCGGCCAGAGGTAAGCGGTGTGCAGTGTCAGCTCCGTTTGCATACTGCCGATCTGCTTGCCCTCTCGGAAGGCTGTGACCGTAACCGTGCAATCCGTGTTCCCGAACTCCGGCACTTCCAGAAGCGTCAGGGTAGAAATACTCTTGCCAGCCGCCAGTTCAAAGGCATCCGCAATCAGCGCATTGTCCTTGTCCCGGCGAATCTCGATTTTGTAGGTGTCGTTCTTACTGTTGTTGGAAAACTCAGTTTTCACGTTCTGCTCTCCGACCAGAGCATATAGATGAGCAGGAGCAACAATAGCAATCTGATTGTCCTGGACGATAGCGTTGAGCTGCTTCTGGGCTTCTCGAAGTCCTGACACGTCGTAAAAGATGACCTCGGTTTCAGGGTGCTGCTTGGCGCGTTCCGTGATTCGCACTTTGATCGTGTCAATGACGGCAAGGGTAGAGTCTCGGTCATAGATGACCTTGACCGCCTCATCCACACGCGCCACGACCACCTCCGGCATATTCGTGCTGTTGTTGCAGTAGACCGCTTTCGTGCCGCCGCCCCAGACCAGCAGGCGGCCTGTGACCGTTACATTATCGAGGGTGATCGTGCCATCTGCCGCGCCGCAGCCGATGATGAGATCTCCCTTGATTGTCATGTCCTTTAGGGTGACATCCGCACAGCGCACCAGCAGATTTCCGTCATAGTCTTTCGTGTACTCACCTTTGTCCGTAATGTACGATTGAATGATGTTGGCAAAAATCTGTGCAAATTCCGCTCTTGTGATGTTGTCCTGCGGTGCAAGCACCTTGCCGCGACCGTGAATGTAATCTGCGCCGACCATTGCCTGGACGTAGGGCAGAGCCCAACTGTCCACCTTGCCGCTGTCCGCGAATTTAGAGAGATCAGCTTTTGCGTAAGCGTCATAATCCAGTTCCAACGCTCGCGCCACCACGGTCATGGCTTCCTGCCGCGTAATAGGCGCATCCGGGGCCATGCTCGAATTGCTGCGCCCATTGTACGTTCCCATCTGCACCGCAAGCGCAACATCCTTATAGTACCATGCGCTTTTCGACACGTCCTTGTACTTGGAAATGTCGGCGGTTTTATAGCAGCCAAAAGATCGGTTAATGATGGCAGCCATTTCTGCTCGGGTCATGTCACCATTGGGGTCGATAACGATGCTGGATTTTCCGTAGAGCAACCCGTTGTCCACGGCCGCGCTGACCGCCTCGGCGTACCATGCCGTGCGGTCAAAGTCCTTGAAGTCGGTGGCTTTTCTGACTGTTGCTGCCGATGCAGGCACGATCATGCCCACGCAGGACACCACGGCCAAAACCATTGCGAGGATTCGTTTGTGTTTCGTAAAGACTCCTCCTTTTTGAAGATAAGAAAAACGCCATCTTTTCAGATGACGTTTTTCTGTATGACTGTAGAGAACTTTTTTCTTCTGATCGATCAAAAAGTTCCCTACATCAATTAGAATGTTTTAATACAATGCTTTTTCATAAAATCCAGAATTTCGCTATCAGCTTTGCCCTCGTAGTATGCGACCAACAGCATTTTGAACTCCGGTACATTCTTTTCGGGAATGATCAGCATCCCGCCACCTTGGGAAATCAGATAGTGATTTGCAAAAATCACAGATGCCCGTTTGTTGCCATCGTTGAAAACCTGCGTTTTCATGCAGTACAGGCAAAGCCGAATCGCTTTTTCTGTGGAGGGGATATCCTGCGCCAATATGGCCTCCAAATTTTCTTTTACAACGGATTCCATCGGCAGCGGTGGGATATAGCTCATTCCGCCAATCGTGACCGGAACGCCGCGAATCCGTCCGCCGTCCTGAAAGAAGCCCTCATTCACCAGCTTTGCGATATGGCAGAGGATGGAGTAATCGGTCGGGTAACTGATGACATCCCGATCCAGAATAAACTCCCATGCGTGTTTGAGATTCAAAATCTTTTGCACGTCCGTTGCTGTCATGCCGTTGACCGTTCCATTTTCGATGATATCCTCGGTCTGCGGAAAGCTGGTGGCCACGCCTTCCAGAATCGCCTGATCGTAGATATTCGATTTCATATTCACTCTAGCAAAATCCAGATTCATCCGCACACGCGGCGAAAGCTCTGCATCTACATAGCCCAGCGCAGAAAGCTGTTTGTCCAGATGGCGAATCGTCTTCCGGAATTCTCTGGCATCACGGGCATTTCGCAGAAGAAGCTGGTACAGCTCATCTGAATACACATCCACATAGGTGGAGGACAGTCTGGAACCGACCCGCTTACGAACATACAGATATTTTTTCTCATTACGCTCTTTGATTTCGGGGCTTCCGTCGTAGGGCAGGAGCTTTAAGCGCGCCTGAATGTCAGCTTTCTGGTGCAGCAACTCCTGAATTTGAGAATAGTTGTTGTTCATATCCGCCTCCGTAGGGAACTTTTTGCATTTAGATTATATCATTATATTCCCCACTTTTCAAACACATATTCTGTTTCTATTCTTAGACCGCATCCCAAGCGATGATAAACAAAACGGATGCAATGGCAGTGTTGGTAACAGCCTCGGAAACGGGAGTCACGATGGCGTCATAGCTGATGCCGATGCTATTTGCGGAAGTATCACCCACACCGGACATGAAGCAGCCTTCCACAGCGGCATCCAGAAGCGTCTGCTTGGAAGCGTTCTTGTTGTCGGTCAGCTTGGCCGCACCGCCGCCAATGGCAATCTGGAAGCCGAACTTATTGGAGTTGACCTTTTCGTGGGCAAGAGTGGCCTTGTCACCGAATGCAGCGAGACTCCAGCCCTGCGCGGCTTCGATGGAAACAGAATTGACCTTGACTGCACCGAACGAATTGTTGACGATTTTGGCATCGGTCGCAGTGGAAACCGTGCCATCCGTGCCGACTGCGACGGGCAGGACGGTGGGGACGGTGACGCTCATCTTGGTGGCTGCGGGGTCGCCGTTCAAGCTGCCGTCCGCCGTGCTGGACAGCGTGACGGACGAAGTGCCCGTGCCGCCGGAGGCACTGATGGTGTTGGGTTCTGCCGCAGACGCGACCACGGCAAAAGAGGCGATCATGCAGACCGCGAGGACGAGAGAAATGATTTTCTTAAAGTTTTTCATATAATTTGTTCTCCTTTAATTTTTGATAGTGATGTTGATAATAGCCCCGGCTGTGCCGATGATCTCGCCATTCTCGGGGTCTAAGTTGTGAAAATACGCGGTACATTCGTATGTACCAGCAGTCAGCTCCATGTCCAGCTTGGCGCGTTCGATCTTGCTGCCAACCGCAATTGCGCCAGACTCGTAGATCTGTTCGCCGCTGTCGTTGCGGACGATTTGGACTTTCTGCGGATAGTTGTTGATGGACTCGTTGACGATCATTAAATTTCCATCCGCATCGCCATCTTCAAAATACGGCGCGGTGTTCATGGAAATATTGATCATGCCCTCGGCTACCTTCTC
>CAYSYT010000103.1:0-4230 GCA_964435195.1 uncultured Christensenella sp.
CGACGTGACGTACACCATGCGGTGTACATGTCCCGTCTACGCCACGGAGGCGTGCTCTTGAGGCTGTTTTTCAGCTAAAATCTAAATTTTTTTCTTTCCTCAGCATAAACAAATTTCAAGCAATAGTCTTTACTTGGGGTTTAAAAGCGATGTCTTTCTATGGGTTGTACAGCGGAACAAATTCTCAAAACAGAACTAATTTTCAGATGTCGGGAAGCAACCTAAATTTTAATTTTCGCACGCAAACCCACGCCCTCATGCGGACGCACAAAGGTAAACACTGTTTATTCGGTTGAGTTATCCGCTTGCGGTTTTGGAAAATAGAGATTTTCGCTCAAGGCGTGAATTTGTGTCTAAAACAAAATTTATTGCAAAGAAAAAGAAAGATTATGATTAAAAAATAAAACATAAAATCAAGATTACGCCACCATGGCGTAGCAACGACGTTATTTTCGATTAGAAAATGTCGTTGCGAGAGAGTGGTAATTTTGGTACTTTTCTTCGGAAAAGTACGGAAAGCAGGGGTATGCAGAAAAATGAAGTTTGTACAGAAAATAGTGAATAGTGGATAGTGGTTAGTGAACAGATATTGAAAATCGGATAGTTGAAATTGAAAATCAGTACGGCGGACAACAAATAAGACATGGCGTGTACCCCGAACTTATCGCCTCGTCGTAGGTGACGGCAACGGCGTTCTCGTTGACGTACCGACAGTGGTAAAAGTGATAGCGAATGCCGGTGGGCATGACGTAAAGATGAAGCTCGTCGCCGTAATCGTCGGTGTGCTGACTTTCGCCCGTAAGGTCGTCACGTGAATTTGCATTAACGCTTTTGGTTATAATCATTTCTCCCGATGAATCCTGTGAAACAGTGCTTTGAGATGTCATGTCACTTTTTTGAACATTCATAAACCTGTTTCCAATGGGAGAATAGCAACATATTATGAGTAAAATGATAACGGAAATTACCGCAATGGGACGAAAGTTCTTTTTGAAATATTTTCTCTCGATGAACCCTCTTGCAACAGAAGCAAAAACCCCCGCCTCGTACTCCGAAAATTGCCTGTCAAGCTCGGCTGAGGGAACGTCGAGGTGACCTAAGGCGATGTGTGCCGACTCGTGAAGCAGAGTGGCGATTTTGTCGTCCCCGGAGAGAACGGAACGTAAAAATATGATTTTTGTGCCACCGGAAGTGACCGTGATCGCCTTTTCGTTTTTGGGAAATTTTATGCCCAGACGGGCAAGTTCCCTGATTCCGATGCTTGTGTCGGTGAAATAAACGGAAAATCCCGTCTTTTTTTCAATAAAATCCTTTAAATTTGTAAAATCAAGCTTTTGATTGTAGTCCGAATAAAATGTCGCAACGCTCTTTTCGATGTCCATAAAATTCCTTTCCTCAACAGTGAATGTTGAATTTGAAAAAATAAAAAGTCCGTTACGGACTTTGAAAAATAAAATTTTGTAAAAAAACAAACAAAAAAACGCCTGTTTCAAAGGCGTTTCCAAAAAAATATGTGTACGTTACTTTGTACACTCACAAAAAAATATACGTAAAAATGCGTGTGGAGATATTTGTAAAAATCTCTGTAAAAAAATTAAAGCACAGTGCCGAAAAATTCTTTTTGCCAAGTGAATTTGCCATGCCTTTTTTGCTTAGGAAAAGAATGTGACAGCAATATTTTACACTTTTCGGAGAAAAATCACGCTCGTTCTTTCCGTGAATTTTGACTGCTCGGTTCCGAAAGTCTGATAATTTGGTAAAAATGAAAAAAATAACGAGGAGAAAAACGATTCGGTTGATGTGATTGCGATAAATAGCGGTCATCGCCTTGACTTTGCGAAAATTTTCCACTTTAAATTTTTAATTATCCGTTTTCCGTTATCGCATTGAAAAAATGTCAAAAAAAGACGGCAAACCTTTCCGTTTTCCGCATGAAATTATCAACTTCATGCCCGTTGTCGAAAAAAAGCAAAAAGAAAAACGAAAATCATAAAATTTTCGTTTCATCATCGTTATTGTCGCTGTCAACCGAGTAGTCGGCACCGCTCCTCGCCACCGCTCTGATTTCGTCACGGGGATGTTTGGACACTTTTCCGCTCTTGGCTTGACTCGCGTTCGGAGAGAAGTTACCGCCCACGTTGTCGTTTACACCCAAAATGGAGCAAATCGCAACCTGGATTTCAGGGTGCTTTCTGTATGCGGTGATAACTTTCATCTCGATTTCCGATAGGGAAGTCAAATAAAAATCTTTCCTGTCATCTCCGATTCCGGACACACCTGTACCCGAAACTCTGTCGGATAAACCACCGCCGACACCTCTGCCGTCGTTTTTGCGCTTTTCATCGTTGCTGTCGTTTACGCTATAATCGCAAACTATATCGACGTTTCCGTTGACACTGCTAACATCGATATCGTTGTCGCCACCGTTTTTGCCACCGTAATCGACAACGCCACCATTGATACCGCCGTCGCTGTCAGCATAGCCACCGCCGTTTGCACCGATACTACTTCCGCTATTTCCTTTGCCACTTCCGTTACTTCCACCATTGACATCGCTTCCGACACTTCCGTCGATGGAGCCGTCAATGTTAAAACCACTGCCGTAGCTCGGGACTTCGCCGTCGCTTTTGCCGATTACTGTACCCGTGAGGTTTCCGAAATCGACAGTACTGCGTAAACCTGCCTGAAAACCGCTGTCCTTTGCCGAAATATCCATGCCGAGGAGAACGTCCGTGGACGCACCCAAAAACTTCGCTACCGCCATAAGCTTGTCGCATGACGGAGAATGACTGTCCCACTTTCCTATGGTTCCGTTGCCGAAACCAAGCTCTTTTTCGAGTGCGGAAAGAGTGAGATGCTTCTCTTTTGCAAGTTCTTTTATTTTGTTGGAAATAGACAAATTCCCTCACTCACTTTGAATATTTTGCACAAAGTTAGAAAATATTCTAAAAACCTATTGACAAATAGAAAATTTTCTAATATAATGTATCTGCAACCGGAGGTAACGGTAAGTTCAAGAAAGATGAACCGCCGAACAGGCATCGATAAAAACACAAAGTCAAGAGGTAAAAGATGAAAAAATGCAAAGAACGTAAAAAATTTTAAAAAAGAAAGGCACTTCGGAGAATGCAAAAGCCGAAGTGAGGAATGTGTTTGGCAACCGCAAAAAGACGAAAGAATACGGTTGCCGGGAGAGAAAAGACTCTGTGAATTTTTTGTGCGAGACCTCCGGAACAGATGCACGCAGGGAGACGCAGCCGAAAGTGCGCCCAAACTGCGTAAAATAATGTTCTCTACACAATGAATTATAGCACATAAATTGTGATGTGTCAACAGTTTTTCGAAAAAAATCTTTTTATTTTCTGCTTTTTTGCACAGAGATGGTTTTTTGCAAAGCGTTGCTTTTTTTGCTCTTTTTCATTTTTGTACAGGACGTGTTTTCCCGTAAAACCTCATTTTATTGTTCGTTTCCGAAGAAAAGTACAAGAAGCGTTTTTTTTGCGGAAAATGAAGTTTGTGCAGAATATTTTTTTTACAGAACCAATTTTAGTGTAAACCAAAAGCTCCCGTTCTACCGCAACGACATTTTCAAATCGAAAATTACGTCGTCGCTACGCCACGGAGGCGTGTTCTTGTAGCTTTTTTTAGAAAAAAACTAAATTTTTTTGTTTTTTAACTTACATATTTCGGAAAACAGTTTTTGCTTGGGGTTTGAAAAACTCACATTTCTATGGGTTGTACAGCGGAACAAATTCACTAAAACAGAACTGAATTTTCATGTCGGGAAGCCGACTGAACCTCACTTAACGCACGCAAAACCACGCCATAATTCGGACGCACAAAAATAAACTCTGTTCACTCGACTTGCTATCCGCTTGCGGTTTTGGAAAATAGAAAATTTCACCCAAAGCGGAGATTGTGTGCCAAAAATAAAATTTTCAATAAGAAAAAAGAAAAACATGTGTTTATAAATAAAACATCAAACCACGCACACGCCACCACGGCGTAGACGTGACATGTGCGACAGAGGAGTACGTCACGTCGAAAGAGTGGGAATTTTGGTACTTTTCTTCCGAAAAGTACAGAAAACAAGACTTCGCAGAAAATTAGGTTTGTGCGGAAAATTGAGAAAATATAATAGTGGAGTAGTGAACAGATAAACGAAAAATAGGAATAACCTCACTTAACGCACGCAAAACCACGCCATAATTCGGACGCACAAAAATAAAC
>CAYSYT010000104.1:0-4223 GCA_964435195.1 uncultured Christensenella sp.
ATATTAAATAGATTATATCACACGAATAATAATTTAAATCAATTATTGTTTGCTGAAGAATATTCTTTCAATCAAGCCGTTTATGATGAAAATTCAGATGATAATAAAGAAGATATTACTTATGAAGACGTAAGTAATTTATACGTTTCTCCTATGGTTCGCAGAGGAATTTGGCAAGCATTGAAAATGACTGACGAATATGTTAACGCCGTAGGAAAAGTTCCCGATAAAATCTTTATAGAGGTAACGCGCGAAGACGGTCAAAAAGGAGATAAAGGGCGTAAAGCTTCACGTAAATCAAAAATTTTAGATTTGTATAAAGGTATAGGCTCGGACTGTCGAGAAATCGAGGAACTTACTAAACAATTAAACCGTAGCGATATGACGGATTTACGTCTTCGTTCAGAACGCTTATATTTGTATTTTTTACAACTCGGTAAATGTGCTTATACGGGTAATCCGATAAATTTAGAAGATTTAATGGGGAATCGATACGACGTTGACCATATTATACCGCAATCGATGACGAAGGACGACGGTATAGATAATAAAGTTTTAGTCGAACGCTATAAAAACGCGGAAAAAACAAATCAATATCCGTTGCCGTACGGTTTTACGAAACAACAAGGGTTTTGGCGGTTGTTAAAAGATAAAGGATTAATGTCTTCGGAAAAGTTTAATCGTTTAACGAGAACTAAGCCGTTAGACGAATCTGATTTTAGAGCTTTTATAAATCGTCAGTTGGTAGTAACAAATCAAACGGTAAAAGCGGTTGCCGAACTTTTGAAACAAAAATACGAACCGCTCGGAACGAAGATTGTGTACAGTAAGGCAAAAAACATAGATGATTTTAAGCAAACGTACGGTATAGTTAAATGTCGTGAAACCAACGATTTGCATCACGCCCGCGACGCGTATTTGAATATCGTGGTCGGCAACGTTTACGATACTAAATTTACGACTAATCGCTCGTATTTTTATTCCGATAAAGAGGGTACGCAACGAGAGTATAATTTGAGAAAACTTTTCACTTGGAAGATAAACGGAGCGTGGAGCGGTGCAAGCGATATTGAACGTGTTAAGAAAATTACCGCAAAAAACAGTATGTGCGTTACTCGGTATGCTTTTCCGAATCAAGGTGCTTTTTACGATGAAACTGTGTACGGTAAAAACGATGCGGCGATTGTCGTGCCGCGTAAAGAATGTTTTCCTTATTTCGATACGAAAAAATACGGAGGATTTAAATCATTAAAAACTGCGTATTTTATAATAGTTTCGAGCAAAGATAAAAAAGGTAAAATTATCAAAACGATAGAGACAATTCCTGTTATTTTGGATTATAAGGCGAAAGATAATAAAGACTTAATAATAAAATATTTACAATGGAGCGGTTTACTCGAACCAAAAATTCTTGTTCCTAAACTTAAAATAAAAACTCTCGTTAAAATTAACGGCTATAAAGTTTGGATTGCGGGTGTGACGGGTAATCAAATTATAATACATAACGCGCAACAATGGTTTACCGACGGCGATACCGACAATTATATTAAGCAACTTGTAAAATATATTGAAAAAGATAAAGAAGGAAAAATTTCGGACGAGGAAAAATTGCAACCACAACTTTCTTTGATATGTAACCGTAAAGGTGATACGTTATATGCTACGAAAGAGAAAAATTTAGATATTTATAAAAAAATATTAGAAACATTGGGTAGAAAAACATATCAAGGGTTATCGAGTCTCAAAAGTTTTGCCGAAAAACTTTTGACAAAACAGCCGTTGTTTGAATCGTTAGCCACATTTGAACAGGTTAAGGTTTTATTGCAAATCGTTAGGTTTATGAAATGTAATGCCGAATGTGCTGATTTAACATTGTTAAAAGAAGGTGTAACTTGTGGAAAAATGTTAATTGGAAAAAATATTACCGACGTTGATTTCGCCGTTATTCATCAATCGCCTTGCGGCTTGGTCGAACGTGTTCAAAGAATATAATGGGATTCCGTACGGTTATTATTAAAAACAGGGCGAAATTAGAAGTTCGTCTAAACAGTTTGATTGTTCGCGGAGAGCAGGAAAAGAAGATTTATATTGACGAGATAAATACGTTGATAGTTCAAAGTACGGCGGTTTCCTTGACTGCTTCTCTTCTGTGTGAATTGAGTAAAAGAAACGTAAAAGTAATTTTTTGCGACGAAAAACACAATCCGCAGTCGGAATTATTACCGTATTACGGTGCGCATAATACTTCTAAAAGATATAAAGAGCAGTTTGCTTGGGGTTCCTCGATAAAGGCGGAAATTTGGAAAGAAATTATAAAAAAGAAAATCGAAAAGCAAGCCGAACATTTGCAAGCGCGCGGTTTTACCGAACAAGCCGCATTGTTACAAAATTATGTTTTAGAGGTGCAAGATAACGATTTGACTAATCGAGAGGGACACGCGGCAAAGGTTTATTTTAATTGTCTGTTAGGTATGGGAAATTCTCGTAAAGGCGGTGGATTTTTAAATACTTGCTTAAATTACGGTTATGCGGTATTGTTATCTGCGTTTAATAGAGAAATCGTTGCAAGCGGCTATCTTACGCAAATAGGGATTTGGCACGATAACGAGTTTAATCAATTTAATCTTGCTTGCGATTTAATGGAGCCCTTTCGCATCGTCGTGGACCGTGCCGCAATGCGTATAGAACAAGGCGATAAGGATTTTAAGAAAAAAATGGCGAACGTTTTGAATTACAGAGCGGTCGTTCAAGGAAAAAATACGACGTTGGATTTAGCAGTTCGTCAATTTGCAAGGAGCGTTTTTCAAGCATTAGAACAGCGCGATGCAACTTTATTGATTTTTCCGGAAAAAATTACGCAAGATGAATTATAAATTTATGAGATTATTGTTATTTTTTGATTTGCCTATGCTTACAGATAAAAATAGGCGAGATTATAACCGTTTTCATAAGTTTTTGTTAAAAAACGGTTTTATTATGATGCAAAAATCCGTTTATACAAAATTAGTGATAAACAACGTGACGAGTGCGGCGGTAAAACAGCGTGTGCGTGCAAACGTACCTACTAACGGCGTTGTCGAACTTTTGGAAATTACAGAAAATCAATTTTCTAAAATTGAGTATCTCGTGGGGGAAGAACAAAAGTCTGTAATAGATACGGTAGATAGATTAGTTGAGTTATGAATACTGAAATACAGATTGCGCACGTGCATTTAGAAACACCTTTGATTTTGTCGGATGAGTTCGTTCAAGTTTTAATTGTTGAAAATCCTGAAGAGTTTTACGCTATGGTTTTCGATTTAAACCGTCAATTCGATGGCGAGCAAGGTACGTTTGTTTTTTCTCGCAACGGACAAACGGTAGACGTATGTAAAAACGGTACTATAATTTCTGATTTGTTTCATTTTGATTTAAATGATAAAAAAATTATTACCGCTTTGTATAAAAGATTAGAACAGGTCGCTTTAGGAGAAAAAATCATACTTTTTAACGAGTTGATTTCAGAAACGATGGCTTTTTTAAGCGAACTTGCATTTGAAATTCCGTTTGCGATAGAATATGGCGAACCTCAACCGAGCGATTATTTCAAAATTTCAGGATTGAAATTCGAAAAGAATTATGAAAACTTGGAAGAAAAAATTATTTGCTATATTAACGCTTTAATAGAACTAAAAGGATGCGATTTTTTTATTTTTGTAAATCTTAAAAGCGTTTTAAATGATGAAAGATTATTGCGTTTATATGAACATTGTAATCGAGAACAAGTTGGGGTATTGTTGATTGAAAGTCAGAAACAACGACCATTGTTATCTATGGAGAAAGCAATAATTATTACGGAAGATTTGTGCGAAATACTTGAAAATTATGATGAAATGTTGTAAACTATGTGATATAGATTTGCTAAAAAGTTGGCAAATTGAGTTTGCTGTCGCAAACAGCCGCTTTAAAAGCGGCATCACAAGGATGAAATGCTGTGTTCACAAACCCTTGCAAGCAAGTTTGCTCACTTGTATTATAAACTATAAAAATTAAGCTTTTTGTTTTACCGTAAAAACTTGCTTTTTTACTCTTCTTGTTTGAAAAACTGCGAAATTTTTTGTATTGAAAAATTTTGTTAGATGTATTTATAAAATGCTTATAGAATAATCGTATCGTCAATACGCATCATTCACGCCAAATAATTTGAGGTTTGAGTGTCTTGTTATTCTGTAAGTAATTAAAAC
>CAYSYT010000105.1:0-4207 GCA_964435195.1 uncultured Christensenella sp.
CTTATCGCTCTATCGAGTGCCATTATGGTAGCTATCGCACCATCAATTTTCTCGGTGGATTTTTCTTTGTCTGCTTTAATATTTCCCGCCGGATCTGTACGCACATAAATATTGTCCATCATCCAATTAAGCACAGGATTTCTTCCATGAGCTAATTTTCTTTCAAGAGTTAACTTCATAAGTTCTTTGGTCGGAGGAGACATATCTTTAAAGCCCTGCCCGAATGGGACTACTGTAAATCCCATGCCTTCAAGGTTTTGAACCATCTGTACAGCGCCCCACCTATCAAAAGCTATCTCTCGGATATTGTATTTCTGACCCAGCTTTTCTATAAACTTCTCAATAAAACCATAGTGAACTACATTACCTTCGGTAGTTTGGAGAAAACCTTGTTTTTGCCAAATGTCATACGGAACGTGATCTCGATTTACTCTATTTTTTATATTATCCTCAGGTATCCAAAAATATGGAAGAACGTAATATTTATCGTTTTCATCTTCGGGAGGGAAGACAAGCACGAATGCTGTAATATCAGTCGTTGATGATAAATCGAGTCCTCCGTAGCACACTTTGCCTTCAAGAGATTTTTCATCTATTTTAAAATTGCAAGCATTCCACTTCTCCATCGGCATCCACCTTACTGATTGCTTTACCCATTGGTTAAGTCTTAACTGGCGAAACAGGTTCTCCTCTGCAGGATTTTGTTTTGCCGATTCGCAGGCATTCCTTATTTTTTCTATGTCTACCGTTATTCCTATTGAGGGATTTGCCTCTTTCCACACATTTTCATCTGTCCAATCGGCATCGGAAGGCGCTCCATAAATAACAGGATAAAATGTTGGGTCTCGTTTTCTCCCTTTTAAAATATCTTCAGCTTTTTGATGCACCTCGAAACATACTGAATTTCTGTCCGTTCCGGCAGTAGTTATGAGGAAAAAGAGTGGCTGTTTTCTTGCATCTCCCGAACCATGAAGCATTACATCATAAAGGTTTCGGTTAGGCTGTGCGTGAAGTTCATCAAAAACTACTCCGTGAACATTTAGTCCATGCTTTGTATAAGCTTCGGCTGAAAGGACTTGATAGAAGCTATTAAGTGGTTTATATATCAAGCGTTTTTGAGATAAAACAGGCTTGATTCTTGATTTCAAAGATGGACATTGCTCCACCATATCTACCGCAACATCAAATACTATCGAGGCTTGTTGTCTGTCAGATGCACACCCATAAATCTCTCCGCCATGTTCGAAATCTCCGCAAGTTAAATACAGCGCTACCGCCGCAGCAAGCTCTGATTTGCCTTGCTTTTTGGCTATTTCTATATATGCGGTATTGAATTGCCTATAACCATTTGGTTTCAAAACCCCGAAAACATCACGCATTATCTGCTCTTGCCAATCGATAAGTTTAAATGGTTGACCGTACCATTCACCTTTGGTGTGATTTAGGCAGTTTACAAAGCAAACGGCACTATCTGCGTGTAAGCGACTATATTTACTTTTTGTGTCCATAAATTTGATAGGTGTATATTTCTTAAGCTTCCTTACCTCTCCCAAAAGGCTCACCTCACAATCGTATAAATTTATATATAAAAAACACCGATGCAGTTTTGCATCAGCGTTTTTGGCTTTAGTTATTTAAAATTTAAAAATAATCTTACAAGGCATTTTTAATCACCTGTGAGTACGGTACTTTTTCGTTTCCACGCACCAAAAATACATTTTCATCATCATAAGACTCTACATATCTTCGAATAATTACAGATGCGTATTTTGGGTCGATTTCCATGCAATAACAAATGCGATTCATTTGTTCACACGCTATTAGTGTTGAGCCACTACCACCAAATAGGTCAAGTACTATGCCATTTTCTTGCGATGACATTCTTATTGGATACGAAACTAAAGGAATGGGCTTTGTGGTAGGGTGAAGTTTTGATTTTACGGGTCTGTCAAATTCCCACACCGTTGTTTGCTTTCTATCTCCATAAAATTTATGCCTTGCTGTATCTTTAAAGGCATAGATAATAGGCTCATGTCTCATTTGGTAATCCATCCTGCCAATTACCAAGGCATTTTTTACCCATATACAAGTAGTTGAGTAATGAAATCCTGCATTTACCGTAGCGTTAAAAAAGTTCACTTTTTCTGCATCTGAATGAAAACAATAAAACGCTGCACCATCTGAAAGATTGTTGTACACATTCCTAAAGGTAGAAAATAAAAAATCATAAAACTTTTTTGGATCGCTCCAGTTATCGTTTATGATTTTCATACCTGTTCCACCTTCGTATGAGCAGTTATATGGGGGATCTGTCACACAGACATTAGCTCTATGACCATTCATTAATTTACTTACATCTTCACTAACTGTGGCATCACCGCACATTAATCTATGTCGACCAAGTAACCATATGTCACCTTTATTCACAAAAGATTCTTTTTTTAGTTCTTCTGATAAATCAAAATTATCATCTTTAACTTCTTTTGCATCCGCATCGGAGAACAAATCTGAAATCTCATCTTCATCAAAACCTGTGAGCGATACATCAAAATCATTCACGCTTAAATCCTTGAGTAAATCTGTGAGTAATGGTATGTTAAACTCACCATTTATTTTATTCATGGCTATGTTCAAGGCTTTTTCTCGATTATCATCTAAATCAACAACCACGCATTCGGCTTCTTTGTATTTCATATCCCTAAGAATTTTATATCTCTGATGTCCCGAGATAATATTTCTTGTCCTTTTATTCCAAATAATCGGCTCGACATAGCCAAACTCACTCATACTTCGCTTGAGTTTTTTATACTCTGTATCTCCGGGTTTTAAATCTTTTCTCGGATTATATTTTGCCGGATTAAGTTTCGAAATCTCGATTTTTTCTATTTGCAAAATTCCCACCTCATTAAAAATTTGTATATGAAAAACGCTCCTATGTGGGAGCGTTTCAGAAAATAATTAGTTTTTAGTTTAAAAAGTTCATTATCAGCTTTATCATTGTATCTTTTTCATCTGGTTTTGACTCTGCCGTCATAATTGTCACCGCAACAAGTGTATAGTCGTCAATTACTTTTTTACCATCAATAAACAAAGCATTGTTTTTATCAAGAAAATATAGAAATAATGCTGCTGCAATTCGTTTATTCCCATCCGAAAATGAATGATTTTTTGTTATCAAATATAAAAGATTTGCTGCTTTTTCTTCGAGTGTTGGATACACATCTTGGCCGCCAAAAGTCTGATAAATTGCGTTGATGCTCGATTTAAATGAATCATCTTTTTCGTTTCCGAAAAGCTCACTTTCACTGCCAAACTTCATACCGTCTATGACTTTTCTACATTCCTCGTATTCTAAAGTGTAAGTTGCGGTATTACCTTTTGGTTTTTCGATTTTCTGATGGTCGTAATCATCGAGTAAATCAAGGGCTAAAGTGTATTTTTCAATTACATCTAAAATTTGTTTTCCCTCTATTTGATTTTCGTTTGCACGTTTCATAATTCGTATAACCTCGCCAAGTTCATTTATACGATTATTATTCACAGCATAGCCTTTTAGTATGTAATCTTTTAAAACGCTGTTAGCCCATTTGCGAAATTCTACACCTCGCTTGGATTTTACTCTGTATCCCACTGAGATTATCACATCAAGATTATAGTTTTCTATCATTCTTTCTACATTACGATTTCCTTCATTTTGAACTGTTGCAAATTTTGCAACAGTTGAATTTTCGGATAATTCGCCCTCTTTGAACACGTTCTTTATATGACGTGATATGGTTGACTTATCTCTCTCAAAGAGCTCTGACATTTGCTCTAACGAGAGCCAAACCGTATCTTTGTCGATATTTACATCTAATTTTATGTTTCCGTCCTGTGCTTTGAAAATTACTAATTCTGTTTTTTGCTCCATGAATTTCTGTTCTCCTTAAATTTGAATCTTGTTACCATATTAGCTTCACAAGTCTTTTTATGCAAGTTCTTATCTCCTTTTTTCCAAGAAATTATTCCGCAAACAGCGAGAATCACTTGTACAAAATCAAGAAGTGCTCTGCCGTAAGTGCCTGATGTGAAGTCGAGAGTGCACCACAAAATATCTCCGATGAGCCAAATATAGAAACACCATATATTTTTCCGTATGTTTAGAACTGTACCTGTTAGCGAAACTGCTGTTAAAGCCCATATTATGTTGTCTATCATTTTTTCCTCC
>CAYSYT010000106.1:0-3986 GCA_964435195.1 uncultured Christensenella sp.
ATTATATACTTTATTTTATTTTTTTAACGGGGTTTTTGTTACCCGAAAGGAGAAACGGTATGATTTATTTCGACAATGCCGCCACGGGCGGTTTTAAGCCGCGCGCGGTAACCGATTCCGCGGAAAACGTTATTCGCTATCTTTCCGCGAACCCCGGCAGAAGCGGACACAGACTTTCCGTTACGGGCGCGGAAATGATTTACGAATGTAGGAAATCGGTTGCGGAATTAGTAAACGGCACGCCCGAAAGAATAATATTTACAAAAAACTGCACGGAAGCGTTAAACACTGCCGTGTTCGGAACGTTAAAAGTCGGCGGGCACGTAATCACTACCGTATACGAACACAATTCGGTATTGCGTCCGCTTAACGCTCTTTTAAGAAAAGGTCTTATCACCCTCGACGTAGTATCCGCATCGACTGAAAAAACGTTAGCGGAGAGCATAGAAGAAAAAATAAAACCCGAAACGTATTTAATCGTCGTTACGGGTCTTTCAAACGTCACGGGAGAAAGTTTTCCTCTCGGTGAAATCGGCGCTGTAGCAAAAAAACACGATGCCCTGTTTTTGGTAGACGGCGCGCAACTCGGAGGACACTTACCCGTAGATTTAAAATCCATGCATATTTCCATGCTTGCCCTTGCAGGGCATAAGGGACTGTACGGTATAATGGGTAGCGGAATTCTCGCTATCGACGACGACGTTGACGTTATGCCGCTGATTTACGGTGGTACGGGCAGCGAATCTTTCAATCTTAACCAACCCGAATCTTACCCCGAAAGACTCGAAAGCGGCACGCTCAATCTTCCAGCCGTCGCCGCGCTTT
Organism: uncultured Christensenella sp.; assembly: GCA_964435195.1. Lineage (GTDB taxonomy): Bacteria > Bacillota > Clostridia > Christensenellales > Borkfalkiaceae > UBA1259. Next base: position 826 of record CAYSYT010000106.1, read on the forward strand.
CGGAAGGCGTCAGATACGTAAAAAACAATATGTCTTCATTCGGAAACACCCTTTACTCTTACACCGAATTTTTAATCGGAGCATTATCGAAAATAAAAAACGTTAAACGTTATTCGACGCCGAATAAAGCGGGAATAGTTTCGTTTGAAATTCTCGGCGTTCCAAGTACGGACGTCGCCGATATTTTAAGCACCGAATACGACGTTGCCGTACGCGGTGGATTGCATTGCGCACCGCTTATACATAAATTCTTAAATACGGACGTGAACGGGTTAGTCCGCGCAAGCCTTTCCGTACAAAACTCGATGCGAGAAATACATTACTTTATACGCTGCATAACGGAAATAGCGCAAAATTAAATGCGCTTTAATTCCGCAGCTATTTTATTTAGTATACTACGCTTTTTATCGTCTAAAAACGGAGAAAGCATATTAACGAAGTTATCTATATCGGCGTTGGTAAGCGTTCCCGCCTGCTTTCCGCGTTTTGCTTCTTTGTAAATAGCGGTCAATAATTCGTTCTGGCTTTTTCCGTCGTATTTAGACGCAAGCGAACTTACCAAATCGAACAGATTTTTATCAATCGGTTCGCCGCCGTTTTTTACGTAATCGTTAAAATCCCCCATAGTCGCCTCCTTAAAACAATTTCAATTTTATTGTATGAACTTCATATACTATAATGTTAGCGGTATTATTATGGAATTATTACAATTTTTATTATCTTTTTTAGCAAACGAATACGGAAACGGCAAATTTGCGCCTGTTTTGGAAGCTTTAAAACAAAATTCGTTCGATATTCCGAAAACGCTTAAAAGCCTTAATCCCGAAACGGTAGCGCCCATCGTTAAAGAATTTTTTTCTTCGGCAAATAAAAATAACCCGACCGAATACTCCGGTCGGGCAAACGGGCTTTCCCCCGTAAAAAACGTTGCCGATAAAAATATAATTTACGCATTAAACAAATATCTCGGCGATTAGTCTTTTAATACTTCAATCGCGCGCGCTACCGCAAAGCCTTTCTCTACGGCGTTTTCCACGGTAGGCGCAAACCCTTTGCCGTGAATACTCGCCTTGCCGTCGGGCTGAAAAACGTACGCCGTAGTAAGTTTCAAAGCCTCCCCCGTATAAACGTTTAAGAAGGTCGTCTGCATAATACCTTTACCGTAGGTTTTTGCAACGCCCTGGAAATTTTTTTCTATAATCAAACCGTCCCGTCCGAACGCTCTTCCGTAATAAAGCATCGCGCCGATTAAACATTCGGAAGCCGAAGCGGTGTTTTCGTTCGCCAAAACCGTGATTTTCTCTATCGAAGCGTCGAAAAAATCAGACGTGCTTTCAAACCGTTCTACGTTTCCGTTTTTATCTTTCACCGTTGCGACAAGGCATTTTTCACCACCGTCTGCGTAAACAAAATAAGACGCTATCTCCGAAAGTTTAGTCATATAGCCGCCGCCGTTATCTCTTAAATCGAAAATCAGCTTCGTTTTTTTCCGCTCTCGCATAAACGCAAGCGCTTTGCCTATTTGCTCCGACGCGCCGCCTTCGAATTGCGACAAACTTATATACGCGGTATCGGAAGCAAGACAGTTCATCTCCGAATCGGGCTCGGAAAACAAAGTTAAACTTCCGCTATCGTCAGTGCGAAATTTACCGGAAACTTCGTTATCGAAATAGTTAACGTACGCCGTTGTAAACGCTTCTTTTTTTAACGTAAAAGTTAAAGGCGTTCCGTTTCTTTGAACGTATAAAGTTATAGACTGTTTTCCGCAACCGCTTAAAAAACTCAACAATTCGCTGCTATCGGAAAAAGTTCGGTCAACGCCGTCATAAACGCCGCGAGTTACGATATCTCCGCTTTTTATACCGACCCTGTCGGCAGGCGAATTACCCGTAACCTTAAACACCGTGCAATCGGTTTGGTCTACGAGAAACGCCAAACCTATGCCGTAATTGTTGCCTTTGCTGGTGGCTACAACGTCCGAATATTCTTCGGGCGTGTAATAAGAAGAATATTTATCGAGCAACGTTACGAGAGCCTCTGCATAATCTTCGGCGTCGAATTCTTTCACCTCTCCCGTTTCTTCGTCGTAAACGCAATAGTTGTTTTCGATTACCGAAACAATCCACGCCGCCGAACTTACGTCGCTCCCCTTAATCAGATAATGTACAAAATAACCGCCTAAAAAAGACAACACGGCAATTAACGCCACGCATATCGCTATCGTCGCTTTTATTTTTTTTGAACTAACGTTTTTTTTAATCATTTCAACCTATTTTACGAGTTTAGTCAATATCGTTATAAGTCTGAACGTCAACGCATCGGAAAACTTTCTTATATTAAGCCCCGTGGCTTTTTCTATTTTATCCAATCTGTACATTAAAGTATTCCTGTGCAGATAAAGTTTTCTTGCCGTTTCGCTTACGTTAAGGCTGTTTTCCAAAAATTCTTCCGCTGTATTTATCATTTCGTCGTCGGCGAAAATCTCTTTCGTGCCCGACTCCATAAGTATTTCCAAACTGTCGTTCAATCTGCTTTTAGGCAGTTCTTCGAGCATTTTAATCAAAACGTATTCTTTATAAGAATGAACGTCGCCTTTGGTGTAAAGAGTGCGGCTCATTCGTAACGTAGTTAACGCTTGCGAGTACGAAGTACTTAAATCGTACACGGATTTCACCGTTCCGCCGACGCATATTTTTACGGAAACGCCTATTTCTTCGTAAATAGACTGTCTTAAAAATTCGGCGTATTCGGTAGATGATTGATATTCGTCGCTGACGGCGTCCGAAAATTTAATAAAAGCGCAACGCTTTGCTTCCATCGTAACGGCAAAATCCTGTTCGCCGTTACCGTAGCCCAAAAGCACGTTAACCACGTCGCTTACGTCACCGTCGGAAACGGCTATAATCATTGCGAAACACGGAACTTCGGGAACGGAAAATTTTACCGCGTATCTTCGAAATTGCGAATAGTTCATTTCTCCCGTCAATATGGCTTTGTAGAATTCCGAACGCGAATACTCCGTTTCTTTTGAAAAAAAGTTTTCCGCAAGTTCGTTTATCAAATAAGCGTAATTTCTTTCGGCAACGCCCGTGCCGAAAATTCTGCCTATATATTTTTTTCGCCTGATGTTTACCGTAAAAAGAATACGGTTTCTTTGTTTG
>CAYSYT010000107.1:0-3898 GCA_964435195.1 uncultured Christensenella sp.
ACATAACACACTTGTTTTTTTGTGCTAAAAACTTTTATGCATAAAAAAACGTATAATGGATATAAATTCGGTAAAGGGGGCGTTATGGTTGGAATAATCGTTGCGTTCGTATTGGGCGCAAACTTCGGATTTATTGTTTTTTCTTTTTTGAGCGTAGGTAAACGCAAGGATTAAGGGACGTAATTTACGTTCCTTTTTTAATGCTAACTTTTTAACTCTTTTTATTGACATAATTCAAACAACATTGTATAATAAATTTAATAAAAATTTTAGGTGGATTATGGATAAAAAGTATTATTTGGCTATTGATATCGGTGCATCGAGCGGAAGGCATATTTTGGGCTCTATGGAAAGCGGTAAACTCGTTCTTGAAGAAATTTATCGTTTTAAGAACGGTGCGGTCGAGAAAGACGGTAAACTCGTTTGGGACGATAAATCTCTTTTCAAAAATATCGTCGCAGGTATAAAAAAGTGTTCGGAAATCGGTAAAATTCCCGTCAGTATAGGTATAGATACTTGGGGCGTCGATTATGCTCTTTTAGACGAAAACGATAATCTTGTCAATGAAATTTATTCTTACCGCGATACTCGTACGGTTGAAGTTGTCGATAAAGTTCATGCCGTTTGCAGCGAAGCGGAACTTTATTCTCGCACGGGTATTCAAAAACAGGTTTTTAATACGATTTATCAACTTTATTGCGATAAATTGAGCGGTAAGCTTAAAAAGGCAAAAACGTTTTTAATGGTTCCTGATTATTTTCATTTTTTATTGACGGGCGAAAAACGTAACGAATATACTAATGCTTCCACGACGGGGCTTTTAAATGCAAGCGCGCGCGACTGGGATTATACCGTAATAGAAAAACTCGGTTTTCCGAAAGAATTGTTTAAACCTCTGTCTCTCCCCGGGACTACCGTCGGTAATTTGAGGGAGGAAATTCGTAACGAAGTCGGTTTTGACGCGAAGATTTGTTTACCTGCGACTCACGATACCGCAAGCGCGGTTATGGCTGTTCCTAACGAGGGTATGCCTTTATACATTTCAAGCGGTACGTGGTCGTTACTCGGTATTGAAACTCAAAAGGAAATTACCGACAAAAAAGCACTTGAAACAGGTTATACTAATGAGGGCGGTTACAATAAAAGCGTACGTTTTCTTAAAAATATAATGGGCTTATGGATGATTCAGTGTATTAAAAAAGAATTGAACGATAAATATTCTTTTACGGATTTCGTTGTTGAGGCTAATAAGGCAAAAGGCTTCGATAGTTTGGTTGACGTAAACGATTTGTCTTTTTTCAGCCCTGAAAGTATGATTGACGCCGTAAAAAATTATTGCAAAAAAACAAATCAGAAAGTTCCTGAAACCGTTGGCGAAATCGTTCTTTGCGTTTACACAAGTCTTGCGAAATGTTATAAAGAAGCGGTTATTCAAGCCGAGGAAATTACGGGTGCTAAATTCGATGCAATAAATATCGTCGGCGGTGGTTGTCAAAACGTTTTGCTTAACGAACTTACCGCTAAATGGTCGGGCAAAACCGTTGTAACCGGACCTATAGAAGCGACCGCAACGGGTAACTTGCTTGCGCAAATGCTTGCAAGCGGCGATATTAAAGACCTTTCCGAGGGCAAAGATATAATAAGAAAATCATTTGATATCGGAACGGTAAAATTGTAAAACGAAAACCGCCGATTTCGGCGGTTTTTTTATAGGGTTAATATGTCAAAATTTTATTTCACCGTAGACAAACTCGTTCGGAGTATAACGGTTATAGAACGGTCAAAATTTATTTGCACGATAAAGACGGTTAAAGACGAAGACGATGCGAAGGTTTTTATTTCCGCCGTTCGAAAGGAACATTCGTTTGCGACGCATAATTGTTACGCGTATATTGCAGACGACCTCGGACTGATACAAAAATTTTCGGACGACGGTGAGCCGCAAGGTACGGCAGGTATGCCTATTCTCGAAGTGCTAAAAAATAAAAAAATATTCAAAACGGCAGTTGTGGTTACTCGTTATTTCGGCGGGATAAAGTTAGGTGCCGGCGGGCTTGTGAGGGCGTATGGCGGATGCGTTGCCGATTGTTTGTCTAAATCAAAAATTATTAAGGTTGAAACGGCAAATTATATTAAAATTTTTACAGATTACGAGGGGTATTCTAAACTTTTAAACTGTCCCTTGAAAAAATATTTTGATATAACCGATACGGATTTTTCAGATAAGGTCGTCTTAAAACTCGCCGTAAAAGGTGGTTATGACGAATTACAAAAATTTTCCGAAAAACTTAACGACTATTTTTGCGGAAATTTGACGATTGAGTATATAGCGGAAGGTTTTTATTCCTTTAAAGAGTGATTTTATGTCGAAAATTACACAGATTACAATTCAAGAAAAAAATAAAGAGCGTTGTAATATTTTTCTTGACGGCGAATATTCTTTCTCGGCGTCGCTTGAACTCGTTTTAAAGTACAGGCTTAAAGTCGGAACGGAACTCGACGAAAAACAAATAGAAGAAATATCTTTTAACGAGCAAAAAAGAGAGGCCTTAAACAAAGCGGTTTCATACGTGTCGAAAACAATTAAAACGCGTCGACAAATAATAACGTATCTTTACGGAAAAGGGTATGCGTCATCTATCGTTAATTTTGTCATTGAAAAACTTCAAGAATATTCTTACGTTAATGATGTTGATTATGCCAGACAATATATAGAAAGCTGTTCAAGTAATCAAGGTAAAAGATTGATTGAATATAAGTTGATATCAAAAGGCGTTAGTAAAGAGGATATTGAACTCGCTTATTCTAAGATTTCTGTTCCGCAAAATGAAAACGCAAAAAAAGTCGCCGAAAAATATCTAAAAAATAAAGAGTTGACGAAAGAAAATTTAGCAAAAGCATTCAGATATTTGGTTGGTAGGGGCTTTTCTTACGAAGAAGTCGATTATGCTTTGAAAGAATTTAAGGAGAACTAATGAAAAGAGTTTTAACTTGCAAACAAATGCGCGATGCCGATTCTTTTACCATAGATAAACTCGGAATTTCTTCGCAAGAATTAATAGAAAGAGCGGGTACGGCCGTTGCAGAAGTTATTTTATCGCGTTTTAAGGGTGGTCGCGTCTTAGTTTGTATCGGAGTGGGAAATAACGGTGAAGACGGGAAAGTCGTTGCCGATATTCTTTCTAAAAATCACGGCTTTAAAGTTGAAACTTTATTTGTGAAAGACGGCGATTTGTCTGTTTTTGAAAATAAATTCGATATTATAGTCGATTGTATTTTCGGAACGGGTTTAACACGTAACGTTGAGGGTGGATACGAGAAAGTTGTAAATTTAATAAATAAAAGCGAAAGTTTTGTGATTTCTTGCGATATTCCGAGCGGCTTGAATTCTGATACGGGCAGACCTATGGGTATATGCGTAAGGGCTGATTTAACAGTTGCTATTCAAGAATATAAATTCGGTCATTTTTTGAACGACGGGCTTGATTATTCGGGGAATATTATCGCAAAAGATATCGGTATATCTATTTGGGGAGACGATTTTGCTCAAATTTTAAATGATTCCGATATAGGTAAATTTTTTGAAAAAAGAAAAAGAAACGTTCATAAAGGCTGTTTCGGAAAATGCGCGGTCGTTGGCGGTAGTAAACGTTATTTCGGCAGCGCTTTATTGTCATTGAATGCATTTGCAGGATTAAAAATCGGTGCGGGGTATTCGTATTTAGTCGTTCCGAACAGTCTTTTTTCGATTTACGCAGGGTTAAACCCCGAATGTATTGTGCTTACCGTTCCCGATAAGGACGGGTTTGCTTTATTTGACAGTGCGTCGCTTGATGAACTTTTGTCGTTAAACTGTATTTCCGTGGGAACGGGTATGGGCGTTAGCGAAGATATTTAT
>CAYSYT010000108.1:0-3870 GCA_964435195.1 uncultured Christensenella sp.
AAAGAGTGGGAATTTTGGTTCTTTTCTTCGGAAAAGAACGTAAAAACGTGATTTCGCAGAAAATAAAGCCTGTGCGGAAAAATAAAAAAACAAGAAATTTACCCGAACATATGTTCTGCTTTACTGCTCAAATTTGGTTCTAAAATAAAAACTGTATAGAAAAAATCAGTTCAGGTAAAAAAAATACCCCCTCACACCCCCGTAAACACCAAAATTCCCTTAAACTTCAGCGTGTTGCTCACGCTCGAAGACGACTCCGTGGTAAGAACACAGTTTTTCGCCACGGTAACGTCACGAGTTACCGACTTTCCTCCCGAAGTAACAAAGGTTTCAAGAAGTTTTCCGTCGGCGTAAAGCTTCGTTGTCCCCCCTGTCGAAGAAGAACTCGGAGCGACAGTGACCGTAAGTACACCTGAGTGTGTCATGGCTTTTCCCTTTGTTTCTCTGCCTGTCATGGTGAATAAAACGTTGTCCGACGTGATGTATGTTGTGCTGTCAATTATCCATTTTTTTAAGTTTTCCACAGCTTCGTCAAAATGTCGGTTTAAAGGCTTTGACGGCTCGTCGTTTAAAAGCAAAAATGTTTCCGCAAAACTCATTATTCAATTACCTCCGTAAGTATGCTGTAATCTTCGTTCATCTTCGTGATTAACTTTATCGTCTTTTCCCCCGTGAACGTCTGCTCTATGCTTCCGTCCTCTCTTTTCTTCGTGACAAGTGTCTGCCCTTTTGAATTTGTTTCCGTGTAACTGCCGTCGGCATTTCGTACTATCGTCACGGCAATAAAACCTTGAAGTGCCATGAGATTTGCTCTGTTTAATTCCGTTCCGTCTTGCTCCGGTGTTTCGTCGATAAATTCTATCATGCTGTTTTGCACCTCGCTTTTCCGCATTTTTTGTATCGCTTTTTTACTTCCTTTGTCATTCTCTCAACTTCGTAAAGCACCTTTTCCACTCGGTTTATCGTTTCGTAGTGTAAATAGTTCGTGCCGATTTCCTCCGTGGTTTCACTTTCCGTGTAAAAGGATTTTTCAAGCCCTACGGTGTTGTCACGTATTCTTAAAAAATCTTTCTTCGTAAAGTCCTCGCAGTAACCCCACGTCTTTTCTTCAAAACCGTTGCCGTAATATCCCATGGCGTTCAATATTTTCATAAGTTCATAACTTTTGGACTCAATCCTGTTGAGTGTAACCGTCGTGAGCATTCCCCTTTCGAGAACCGTTTCTTCCTCGGGTGTAATGCCTTTTCCCTCAATTAACTTTTGACGGATTGTCCGAGCGTTTGTTACATCTTCCTCTGTTCTGTCGAATACTATTTTAACTCACTCTCCTTAACAACGGAATATCCGTTAAGATTAAATGTCTGACTTATTATTGTCCCCGTAACCTCGCCGAGATACTCCGTCTGTGCCGTTATTCTGTCCCCCACGTTCGTTGGAGCGTCGTATGTGATAACGTCCTCTTTCTTGCCGTAAACCTGTCCCGTGCCGTATTTTTTCCCAACGCCGTACTTTGAATACTCACCGTATTTTACATGCCGTCCCTCAATAATGCTTAGGGAAACACCTTTTTTTCTTGTTAAGTATTCATAGCAACGACTGAGTATTTTTTGGCAGTTGTCCTTTGATACAAGTGTTGCGTTTTCAACGGAACAAACGTTTTCGCCGGACGAAGAAACAAGTGTTTCGTTGTCAATGAATTTTGTCCGCACCCTGTGTTCGTAGCCGAACCCAATTAAAACACAACCCTTTTCGGCATTGATAAAGGCGTGGTTTGCACTGCTTGAAAGAATTTCTCCCTTTACGATTATTAAGTCGTGGTAAGGCTCATCGAATTTTACAAGTATTTCCTTTCCCGTTCCGCTCTCGCTCTCGCTGTAAAGAATTACTTCGTTTTCAGCCGTTCCGCTTTCGATTTCAATGTATTCGTGATAGTCAAGCATGAAAGTGGTTATGGGGGTTTCTTCGTTAAAACTCTGTCCTTCGAGTATTCTGTCAAGGGGAATTGTTTGTGAAACCGTTTCGGGAAGAGAGAATATTTTTACCCCCTCGACTCCGCTTGTGTCAACAGCAGCACAGCTTGCAAACGCCGTCTGCATTAACGCTTCCCTCGCCGTTCCGTAGGGTATGTGTCCCGACAAAAACACGTTGTAAAATTCTTCGCCTATCTCGTAAGAAATCCCCACCGAGTCCAAGATTTCCTCAAAAAGTTCTCCGGCACATTTGTTTTTGTAAATACCGCCGCAAAATGTGCTGTCCTCGCAAAGTCCTATGCAGTCCTCCGCTTCCACTTCCCATGTGCGTTCTCCCGTTCTCACGGAGGAAGAAACAAAGGCTTTTGTTATGAACCTGTCGTCAAAGAAAACATTGAGTTCCTGACCCGCTTGAAAGGAATATTCCCTGTCTGTTTTGCTGTCAAGGGTAAAAGACAACGTATTTATTTCGATTTCCGAAGACAACACGTCAAGGCTTTGAGAAACGGAAACGTCCCTGAGTTCGTCGCCGTAAAAGGAAGTTCCGAACCCAAAGTCAACTCCGAAAAGTTTAAGCCTGTTGTAGGGCAAAACCATTGAATGAAAAGTCACAACGGCTCTGTTAAAGCTTTCAACATAGTTGTTACAGAAGTAAAAGGGGCTGTCGGGGAAAAAGTCACATTCGTCAGCCGTCACAACGCCGTTTTCCGTGACAATTTCCCACTTTATCGAAATTTTCTTCGGATAAATACCGCCCACCGTGTCAAAAGTAAATGTAAAACCCGACGAGGCAACATTCACGCTGTTTTCCATAATCAGAACGGGAGGATTTTCAAATGTTCCGTCAGAACCCGAAAGGCTCTCGCTCCAAAGTCCCGACGGCTTTTTTTCTTCGTCGTATTCTTCCTGTGAACCGTCGAGAAAAGTCTGATAAAGTTCACACGGACAGGCATAATTTGAGTAAAAAGAACCGTTTTTCTTTAAAAGTTCTTTGTAATCTTCCCCAAAATGACTGTCGTTGCAGAGGCAGGAAAAACTCTCTTTCGCACCCTTTGTTACATCTCCGTATGTAATCAAAACACCGTTCATGAGGGTATCACCTGAGCTTCCATTGCCACAATCGAAAGGCTCATTTGCTTCCAATATACCGTTTTGCCGTTGTTGTCGATGTGACTGAGTTCTCTTTCCGCTCCCGAAATATATCCGTCAAAATCAATGGTTTTTTGATTGTGTACCGCCTTAATTCTGAAACCGTCGGTTCGGGGACGGGTGACATAATCGAAAAGTTCGTCGTAGCTTTTCACGTCGTTTCCTTTTCGTTTTACGGTTACGTTGTAGTTGAAAAAAGTTCCCAAAGGGTCAAGAGTCATTCTCGCACCCTTTGAAATGGTTCTTCCCGTGTTTGAAGAATACAAAATCGTTGCGGACTCGGTTATTGCCGTCACAGTCACGTTAAACACACGTCCGTCGATTTCAAGCCAATTTTTAATCATTTAAACGCTTTCCTCCCAACTCTCACAAGAGAATTTCCCTTTATTCTTTCTCCTCCCTGTGCCAAGTTGTACACAGTTTTCATGATTTGGGATTTTCCCACTTTTGAATAGGCTACTTCATCTCCTCTTTCGAGATTTATTTTGTTTACCGCTTCGATAACTCTTGCTGTGTTTTGTTCGATAATGCCCGCAAGAAAGTTTGCCGTATTTGTGTCCGTGGAGCAAACCGCACCGAAACCGCCGTCAAGAAGTTTTAAGAGTTCTTTAATGTCAAGAGTTCCCGTGCCTCCGCTCTCGTAAATCGCTTCTTTCGCCATTTGCTTTATCAACTCGGCTGGAGCTTCGATGTTTTTGCCGTGTTTTTGGTCACCGAGTACTGCTAAAAATTCGTGATTTGCGGGGATAAC
>CAYSYT010000109.1:0-3833 GCA_964435195.1 uncultured Christensenella sp.
GCGTTGGTCTACGGAACCAAAGGTTAGGGATTCGAATTCCTTATGGCGCACCAAAATGGGGGTATGGCTCAGTTGGTAGAGCGTCGCGTTCGCAACGCGAAGGCCACGAGTTCGAATCTCGTTATCTCCACCAAAATCAATCAACTCCGCACCGTGACGGTGCGGAGTTGATTTTATAACGACGACAAGCGTTACCCCAAAACAATGATTAACATAAGTATAAAACACATCTTATTCTTCGTTAATATATCTCTTTAAGTACGATAAATCCAACTTCCACTCGGAAATCAAATTCCTTCTTTTTTGAACTTCGTTAGCAACGCCGAGTTCTTTACGCATTTCCGCATATGAACAGCCGTTCACCTTCATATAATGTTTTTCCGCACGAACAACGTTCCCTTTTATTTGCGTTCTGCCTATATGAATAACGCTATGACAATCGTGACAAACGGCTATTATATCTTCTAATTTTTGTATTCCGTTTTTCTCATCGTAGCTCCAACATTCGTGCGCTTCTAAACGCGGAGTTCTCCGTCCGCAAATCACACACTTCCCCTGCGCGCGTTCTTTTGCGTCTTCGCGCAAAAAATCCCACTGTTTTTTAGAAAGAATAGCACGCAGATTCGAATACCAGCAACCGTCGGGCACAAGTTCGAAATTTAATTTTTTCAATTTTCCACACTCCTGCTTTGATGACAAACAAAATATATTATTTGATATTCTTTCGACAAGTCGGATATTAAAGTCAACGCTTCCTTAACTTTTTTATCGTCCAAATTCGCGAACGGGTCGTCTAATATAACGAAAGGTTTTTCTTGATTAAACAAAACGTCGGTAAGTGCAAAACGTTTACAAACGGCAAACATATCGCGGTATCCTTCGCTATAAAAATCGGTAGAATAAGAACCGCAGTTTTCGTTAACGTTTATATTCAAGTCTATATCTATTACCGCCTTATCGTAACTCTCGCCCGTCATAACGGATAAATATTTATTTAAACTGTTTTCTAACGGCGCGCGGTATTTAACCTTTAAGTTTTCATCTGCTTTTTTTAGCATAGAAGACGTTAATTTTAACAATTCGTATTCGTCTTGATAAGTTTGCAATTTCTCTTTAAGTTCGTGTCTACAACTTTCCGCGTCGGGAAGTTCCGATATAGAACCTTCGTATTTTTTTATTCTTTCCGTTAACGTCGAAATTTCATTTTCTTTCAAAACAAGCGCGTCTTTTTTTTCTTTGAGCATCGCCCTTAGGTTTTCGACCGAATATTCCGAATCGCAACTTACTTTTAATGCGTCTATTTCCGTTTTTAAGGAAAGGATTTTTACGTCGAGTTCGTCTATTCTCCTAACTGCGGTTTTGTATCTTTCCAAATTGCGTTTAACGATATCGAGAACAAATAAGTAATCGTCGCTACCCATACCCCCGAATTTATTTTTGAAGTTAACTAACTTTCTTTCGGTTTCCGATAATAACAAAGCGGTTTTATTAAGTTCGTTTATCTTTGAACGGTAAACGTTATCGTATTCCTCATTATAATCAGACTTCATTTTGTCTTTACCCTTTTTTACAAATAAGGCAAATACGCCTGCAAATATTCCGATTAGGCAAACTACGATACCGAATATAATATTTATAAAACACGCAAAAATCACTCCCGAAGCTACAAGTATTGCGGCAATTACGACACAAATCAGAGGCAAAGTATAATCGGTATTTTTTGCGGTTTGCACACCTTTGATTTTTTCTAATTCCGCAACCCCGTTTTCAAGTTGTTTCTTTTCCGAAGAATAATTTATGTAACGCTTATAATTTTCCGAAAAATCCAACAACTCGTTTTCAGACGGTATAAATCCGCCGAGAGATTTTTCCGCTTCGTTTTTTTCTCTTTCCGCCGATGATTTTTCCGTCAAGAGTTCGTTATAAAGTTGTCTTTTTTGTTTTGTTTTTTCGGCTTCCGCCACTTTGTTTAAAAGAACGGTGGCATCGTCGTATTCTTTTTGCAAAACGTTTTTTTCTTTTTCAAGAATTCTCAAATCGTTTTTTAACGTTTTTAACGTTCTTGCTTCGGAATTTATCCGTTCGATTTTCTCGTCAAGTTCGAGAATTTCCGCTTTGGTATCGGCAATCAATCCTTTATCGATTTTAACGTACTTATATCTTTTTGCTCTATCGTCCAACTTTGAAATAACGTTTTCGAAATTTATAGAGTCGTCCGCTCCGTATATCGTACTGTATTTTTGCGCCAACGACGAATTGTTTTTTACTTCAACGTCTTTTTGAGATATAAACACCGTACTTAAAAACCCGTCTTCGTCGATTTTGAATATTCTTCTCCCCCAGTCCTCGTTGCCGAGATGCTCTCTGCCCGTTTTTAAATCTACCAACTTAACCGTATCTTCCGAGGATTTTTTTCCGAAATATCTTTCAAGTCTGTAACTGTTTTCCGCCCACTCGAATTCAACGTAACCGCCGAATTTTCCGCTAAAATCCCACGGCATAAATTTCTTTCTTTCGTTCGAGTCCACGTTTCTCGCACTATCGCGAAGCCCGTAAAACATTGATTTTATAAAATAAGTAAGCGTGGTTTTACCCCAACCGTTATCTTCTTTAACAGAATTTAACCCGTCGTTAAAACTTACCGTATAATCTTTAAGTTTTCCGAACGAATATACGTAACATTTGATTAACTTCATAACGAATATTCCTCGCCTTTAAGTGCCGAAAGCCCGCACATAATAACTTTATTTTTCATTTCCGATGATATATCGCTGTCTAAAACACAACGAATAAATTCCCCTTTCAACGATTTATCGTCGGCATAATCTTCGATTTTTATTTTAAGCTCCGTTCTGTCGTATACTTTGGCAAAAAAGAAAATTTCTTCGAGGCGCGTAGTTAAACCCGTTTTATCGACTTCGAAGTCCGCATCGTGAACGCCCTTGATTATAACCTTAATCAAACTCGTTTCGGGGTAATTTTCTCTCAATAAAGAAATAATATCCTCTCTGACCGCAAACCAGTCGCTTTTACCCGAAACGTCATACTCGAAGTCAAACAGTTGCCTGTCCGAAAAAGGAACGAAACTCGTACTCACTCCCTTGCCGTCGGTATCGATTAAAACAAAACCTTTTTCGCCCAACTCGTCAAAACCGCGTCCGTTAAGACAACCGCAATAAGCGTATTTGCCGCGGTCGTCGATTTTCCCTTCCGCATAAGAGTGAATATGCCCCAAAGCAAGATAATCGATTTTTTTATCTTTAAGCAAAGGTAAACTGATTACCTCTGCGTTAACGTTAGACTTATAACCGGCAATCTGCCCGTGAAGTACCGCTATATTTTTAGTATCGTGTGGAAAATTTAACGTATCGTAAATCGAATTATTATTCTTCCCGTCAAAGCGAACGCCTGCAATAACAACGTTTTCATAATAACAATACGTCCACTCGTTACCGAAAATTTTCAAATTGCTCGGCAAACGTTCTAAATCGTCGATAAAATTACTCTCGTCATGATTTCCCGAAAGATACAAAAAATCTATATCGGGATGAGTTTTTATCGTATAAAGAACCGTCCCTTTGGTTTTTACGGTTATCTTTGACGTGTCAAACAAATCGCCTGCAATAATAATTGCGCGAACCTTTTCGCTTGCGGCAAAATCGACCATTCGCTCGAAAGAACGTAAAATTTCTTCTCGTCTTATTTTAGATTTTGCGGCAGATAATTCGACTATTTTTGAATCGATATGTAAATCCGCACAGTGAATAAATTTCATAAACTCAATCCTTAATCGTTCAAATTTTAAGTTTAAAAATAACTTTACAATTTTTAAT
>CAYSYT010000110.1:0-3656 GCA_964435195.1 uncultured Christensenella sp.
GTTTAATTGTTTAACAAATTTACAGGTAGGTATAATATTATGGTTAAAAGTTACAAAATCGAAGTAGACTGTGCCAACTGCGCGCTCAAAATGGAAGAGGCAACGAAGAAAACCGACGGCGTGTTAAACGCATCGGTAAACTTTATCATGCAAAAAATGACTGTAGAATTCTGTGACGGCGCAGACGAAAAAATCACTATGAAAAAAGTTCTAAAAAATTGCAGAAAGGTCGAGGACGATTGCGAAATATTTTTTTAACGGAGACTGAATATAAATGACTAAAAAACAGAAAAAAATATTGACGAGAATTATTATTGCAAGCGCGATAATTATCGCATTAGCGTTTATTCCCTTAAAAGAGGAAATAAAAGCCTATTTATATTTAATTCCTTATATTATTATCGGTTACGATATTTTAATACGTGCGGTAAAAGGAATTTTCAAAGGGCGCGCGTTTGACGAAAACTTCCTTATGGCAGTGGCAACCGTGGGTGCATTTTTGCTCGGAGAATACGTTGAAGGCGCGGCGGTTATGCTTTTTTATCAGATAGGCGAATTTTTTCAAAGTTACGCTATCGGCAAAAGCAGAAAAAACATTACCAAACTTATGGATATTCGTCCCGATTACGCCAACATCGAAAACCTCGACGGCATCATTGTAAAAGTCGACCCGTGCGAGGTTAATATCGGCACTGTAATTACCGTAAAAGTCGGAGAAAAAATTCCTATAGACGGCGTTATCGTCGAAGGTTCGACGTCGTTAGACACCGTTGCTCTTACGGGTGAAAGTATTCCTACCGAAGTAACTATCGGCAGCGAGGTTTTAAGCGGTTCTATAAACCTTACGGGAGTTATAAAAATTAAAACCACTAAACTTTTCGGAGAATCCACAGCATCGAAAATCCTCGACCTTATGGAAAACGCAAGTTCGAAAAAATCGACGTCGGAAAATTTCATATCCAAATTTGCGAAATACTACACCCCCGTCGTTTGTTTCGGTGCGCTTGCCGTTGCACTTTTTCCCCCGTTAATAAGAATTATTTTAGGTTATAACGGAAAATGGAATATTTGGATTTACAGAGCGCTTTCCTTTTTAGTTATAAGTTGCCCCTGCGCTTTGGTATTGAGTATTCCTTTAAGCTTCTTCGCTACTATCGGCGGAGCGAGTAAATCGGGTATTCTTATAAAAGGTTCGAACAGTATAGAATCTATGTCTAAAATAAAATGCGTCGTTTTCGATAAAACGGGAACGATGACAAAAGGCGTTTTTAAGGTTATAGGAATTCATCATAACAAACTCGAAGCCGAAAAGATTTTGGAATACGCCGCACACGCGGAAAGTTTTTCAAACCACCCCATAAGCAAGTGCATTATCGAGGCTTACGGCAAAGAAATAGATAATTCGAGAATAAAAAACATAAAAGAGATAAGCGGACACGGTGTTACGGCGGAAATCGACGGAAAAGTAACCGCCGTCGGAAACGAAAGACTTATGTATTCGATAGGCGTTACCCCCGTTAAATGTAGTCATACGGGCACGGTTATACACGTTGCGATAGACGGTGAATATTCGGGACATATTCTTATTTCGGACATAATAAAACCGCAAGCGAAAAACACCGTACAAGAACTGAAACGTATCGGCATCGAAAAAACCGTTATGCTAACGGGCGACAGAAATTCTATTGCACAGGACGTCGGCAAAAAAATAAATATAGACGAAATTCACGCCGAACTTTTACCGCAAGACAAACTTGAAATCTTAGAAAATATTATCGACAATCAAAAAGGCAAAACGGCGTTCGTCGGCGACGGCATTAACGACGCGCCTGTGATTTCACGTTCTGACGTAGGGTTTGCAATGGGGTTTTCGGGGTCTGATTCCGCAATCGAATCGGCAGACGTGGTTCTTATGGACGACAACCCGTTAAAAATCGCCAAAGCGATAAAACATTCGAAAAAATGTATGCGTATCGTTTACGAAAACATAATATTTTCCTTGGGTATAAAAATCGCCTTTCTTATATTGAGCGCAATGGGAATAACAAATATGTGGTTTGCCGTTTTTGCGGACGTAGGCGTTATGATTATCGCCGTGCTTAATTCGATACGCAGTTTAAAGATTAAAAGCAGGTAAAAAAGTGATGAAAAAAGAAAAAAACTCTTTCCACGACGGACATCAATCTATACTCGAAACTATTATAAAAGATTTACCCGACGACGAAAAACTTTTCGACCTTGCCGAACTTTTTAAAATGTTCGGCGATTCTACGCGAATGAAAATTTTGTTCGTTTTATTCGAATCGGAAGCCTGCACTTGCGCTTTGGCGGAAGTAATGAAAATAACGCCGGCGGCAGTATCTCATCAATTAAAAACTCTACAACGGGCGAAGTTGATAAAAAGCAGACGAGAAGGAAAAACCGTATATTATTCCCTTGCCGACGAGCACGTTAGAACGATTATCGAACAAGGTTTGGAACACGTTAACGAATAATTTTAACTCTAACGCGAAAATCCGTTTAGTTTTTGCAAGAAAAATGATATAATATCGTTATGAAAATTTTAGCACCCGCAGGTAATTTCGAATGTCTTAAAGCGGCGGTAAACAACGGCGCGGACGAAGTTTATTTAGGAGTAAACGACTTCAACGCCAGAAACAACGTAGACGGTTTTAATACCGACGACTTAAAAGCCGCCGTCGATTATGCACATATTTACGGAGTAAAAGTTTTACTTGCAATAAATATTTTATTCACCGACGAAGAATTATCGTCTGCCGTCGAAATAGTCGTTAACGCTTACAATACAGGCGTCGACGCTTTTATAGTTCAAGATTTAGGTTTTGCTAAAATCCTATCCGAAAATTATCCTAAAATAGAATTACACGCATCCACTCAAATGGGGTTGCATAATTTGGAAGGCGTACGAGCCGTTGAAAAATTCGGATTTAAGCGCATAGTTTTAGCAAGAGAAACTCCCCTATCGGAAGTTAAGAGGATAAGCGAAAATTCCGACGTCGAATTAGAATATTTCGTTCACGGTGCGTTGTGCGTAAGTTTTTCCGGAAACTGTTATTTGAGTTCTTATTTGTTTAACGCAAGCGGTAATCGTGGCAAATGCAAGCAGTTATGCCGTTTACCGTATACTTTTGAATATAAGGGCAAAAAAATAAAACGCGGCTATCTTTTGAGCGCGAAAGATTTTAATATGTCAAAAAGACTTTCCGATTTGGAAAAAGCAGGCATTTCGGTATTAAAAATCGAAGGTCGTGCCAGAAGACCCTTTTACGTTGCAACCGCAACCAAAAACTATCGCGATTTATTAAGCGGCAAACCTTTTAACGACGAACAATTAAAACTCGCCTTTAACCGCAAAAGTGCGGAAGGTTATTTTAACGGCAACGGTAATATTATTTCAGACGTTCAAAACCATATCGGTATCGAAATAGGAAAAGTAACTAAAGTTATTAAAGGAAAAAAGTTTAACGAGGTATACTTTACTTCCGACCGTACCGTTTCCGTAAAATCCACGTTAAAAACTTTTAGTAAAAACAATGAAACCGCAACCGTATCGGCGTACGATTTAACGACCGTCAAAAACGGATTATACAAAATTACCACTAAAAACGATATCAACTCCGGCGATACCGTAAGAC
>CAYSYT010000111.1:0-3656 GCA_964435195.1 uncultured Christensenella sp.
TTTTATACGACGATATGGGTAATCTGGGTATGCTTCGTGGGGGTTATTAAAAAAAACTACGAAAACTGGGAATATAATTTTATAAATTTAACCGTTTTAGACAAATGGTGTATGGCATATATAACAACCGCGACCATAGAAAAATAACGGTTATCGACGGCAAAACGGGGTATACGGGCGGTATAAACCTTGCCGACGAATATATAAACGCAAAAACTTTGTACGGGCACTGGAAAGACACTGCCGTTAAAATTCAAGGAAGTTGCGTTAACGATATGACGGTTACTTTTATTCAAATTTTCGACGTGGTGTCGGGGCAGGTAACCGATTTGAAGGAATATATTAACGCAAAGCCGGAAGAATACGCCGACGGTGGAGTCGTGCACTTTTTCGGCGACGGACCTAATCCTATCGACAACGAACTCATTGGATTAAATAATTATATAAATCTTATAAACAAAGCCAAAGATTACGTTTATATTACTACGCCTTATCTCGTACCGGATTTTTCGCTTATTTCCGCTTTGCGCAATCAGGCGTTGGCAGGCGTGGACGTAAGGATTGTTACGCCCTCCGTACCCGACAAGAAGTTTATTTTTAACGTAACGCAGTCGAATTACAAAACGCTGATTGAGGCAGGCGTTAAAATTTACGAGTATACACCCGGTTTTATGCACGCGAAAGGTTTGGTTTCGGACGATAAAGCAGCCTTCGTCGGGACTATCAATCTCGATTTCAGGTCGTTCGTTCATCATTTTGAATGCGGCGCGGTATTGACGGACGTTCCTTGTATAAAAGATATTAAAAAGGATTTTTTGGATACTTTGGAAGTTTCTAAACGTATAAATGAAAACGACGCTAAGTTTAATTTGTTGCGTACTATAAGCGTTTCTATATTAAATTTGTTTTCTCCTATGCTTTAATCGGTTATATTTAAATATTTAGAAGTTCGTTGTTTAACGGACTTTTTTATTTTAAGAATAACGGCAGGCATTTTTAGACATAATTATATAGTGATTAAAATCCGTTTAATCGTAAAAAAATTTTTTAAAAAACTTTTAAAAAACAGTTGACAATTTTTTTATTCGGACTATAATTGTAATTAGCAATCAAGAGAAGAGAGTGCTAACAGTCAACTCGGTAGATTGCTAAAAATATAAAGGAGAAATTATTATGAAAAACTATTTAAGCAGAAGAAACAACGATTTAGGTTTCAGCGTATTCGACGATATGTTTGAAGATTTCTTTAATCCCGTCGTATACACCGGCAGACACAGTATGAGAACGGACGTGAAGAAGACCGATAACGGTTACGAACTTTCAATAGATATGCCCGGTTTTGAAAAAGACGACATAAAAATTTCTTTGTCAAACGGCTACGTTAATATTGAAGCGAAAAGAGAAGAAAAGGAAGAAAACGATAAAAATTACGTTCGTAGAGAAAGAAGTTATTCGTGTAGCAGAAGTTATTACGTCGGTGACTCGGTTAGCGAGGAAGACGTAAAAGCAAAGTATCGTAACGGGACTTTGATTTTGACCGTGCCTGAAAAACAACAAAAGAATATCGAAAACAAAAATATTCAAATTGAATAATTTTCGGTGTTCGATACAAAACGCCCGCTAAGGGCGTTTTGTAATTTAAAGGTCTAAAACAGTTGACAAAATTACGTAATAGTATATAATAGAATTAGCACTTAAATAAAGAGAGTGCCAATAATTAAGGACGGTAATAAAATGAAGCAATTTAAAACGGAATCGAAAAGAATTTTGGATTTAATGATAAATTCGATTTACACGAATAAAGAGATTTTTTTGCGCGAACTTATTTCTAACGCAAGCGATGCGATTGATAAACTTAAATATTTATCGCTTACCGATACAACCGTAAATTCGGATTTTAGTATAAATATTTCCGTCGACGGTTCTACAAGAACGCTCACGATAGAAGATAACGGAATAGGAATGACGGAGGAAAATTTAGAAAAGAACCTCGGCACTATTGCCGAAAGCGGTACGCTTGCTTTCAAAAAAGAAAACGAAGGAAAGACCGACGGCGAACTTATAGGTCAGTTCGGCGTAGGGTTTTATTCGGCGTTTATGGTTGCCGATAAAATAGAAGTATATACCAAGGCTTACGGCTGCGATAAAGCCTTTAAGTGGGAAAGTAAGGGTGTAGAAGGCTATACCGTAACCGAAACGGAAAAAGACGGTTTAGGTACGAGAATAGTATTGTATTTAAAAGCCGACGGCGAAGATTATAAATATTCGGATTTTTTGGAAGAATATAAAATTAAATCGCTTGTAAAACAGTATTCCGATTACATACGTTACCCAATAAAAATGGAAGTAACCAAAAGTAAGCGCAAAGAAGGCTCGCCCGACGATAAGCCCGAATACGAAAGCGTAAAAGAAGTCGAAACGCTTAACAGTATGGTTCCGTTATGGAAGAAACCCAAGAATCAAGTTGCCGACGAAGATTTGAACGAGCTTTATAAAAATGAATTTCACGATTTCGAAGCGCCGTTAAAGAGCATATATGCAAAAATCGAAGGTGCGGTTACCTACGATACTTTGCTTTTCATACCGTCGCGCACCCCGTACGATTATTATTCGAAAGATTACAAAAAGGGACTTAAACTTTATTGTAACGGCGTTATGATAATGGAAAAGTGCGAAGAGTTATTGCCCGATTATTTCGGGTTCGTTAAGGGGATAGTCGATTCGTCCGATTTAAATCTGAATATTTCGAGAGAAATTTTACAACAAGACAGACAAGTTAAAGCGATTGCGAACGGCATCGAGAAAAAGATAAGTTCCGAACTTAAAAAAATGATTGAAACCGACAGAGAAAATTACGAAAAAACGTTCGAACAGTTCGGTTTAAGCATAAAATTCGGCGCGTACGCAGGGTTCGGTATGAAGAAGGACGAACTCAAAGACCTTTTAATGTTCTATTCTTCGAGAAAGGAAAAACTCGTAACGCTTGCGGATTACGTCAAAGATATGCAAGAAGGTCAAACGGAAATATATTACGCTTGCGGAGAGTCGTATGAAAAGATTGCCGTGCTTCCTCAAATAGAAAAGGCAAAGGACAAGGGGTATGAAATTCTTTACTTCAAGGACGGAGTAGACGAATTCGTGGCAAAGATACTCGGCGAATACGACGGTAAAAAGTTCAAAGCGGTTACCGACGCCGATTTTAACCTCGATACCGCCGACGAAAAAAAGGAACTCGAGGAAAAAACGGTAGAACTTAAAGATATGCTTGATTTTATAAAAGAAAGCCTCGGCGGAAAAGTTAAGGAAGTAAGACTTTCAAGTAAGTTGAAAACTTACCCCGTATGCCTTACCGCAGGCGGAGAACTCTCTATCGAAATGGAAAAGGTTTTGAACGCAATGCCTAATTCCGACGGAAAGGTGAACGCCGAAAAAATTCTTGAAATAAACGTCGAACATAAAGTAACGGAAAAATTAAAATTGCTGTTCGAGAGCGATAAAGAAACGCTTAAAAAATACGCGGTCGTGTTATACGAACAGGCAAGGCTTTTAGAGGGGCTTTCCATAGAAGACGTTACGGGATTTGTCAACGCGATGTCTGAAATCATATAATAATATAAAAAATCCTTTAAGATATTTGTTTTAAAGGATTTTTCAAT
>CAYSYT010000112.1:0-3592 GCA_964435195.1 uncultured Christensenella sp.
CACAAACCATTTCTTTCTGCAAAACTTTGCTTTCTGTACTTTTCAGGAAGAAAAGAACGTGAAAAATATTTTTGTAGAAAAATTCGTTCTGTGTAGAAAAGAAAAAGTATAAAACCAACACCGCACCGAATATTAAATAACTACCCAACAAATAAAAAAACATTAAAGGAGTAAAAAAATGACACAAGAAAATTACGACATTCTCACCCCGCCGGGGCGCTACGGCGCATACATACGAAAAAGCCGATACGACCGAGACTACGCCGAGTGCAGTCTTGAAGAAACCCTGAAACGCCACGAAAACCAACTGAACGTCACTGCCACGTCCTTCGGAGTCACAATATCGGAATTTTACCGTGAAGTTGCCTCCGGCGAAGGAATTTCCCAACGACCCGAAATGCGCCGTCTTTTGGACGACGTTTCATGCGGAATGTGGGACGGCATTTTTGTAATAGACATTGACAGGCTTTCAAGGGGCAACGGCGTTGACCAAGGCACGGTATCACAGGTTTTCAAATACAGCGGTACAAAAATCATCACGCCTCAAAAAATCTACGACCCCGACAACGAAATCGACGAAGAATACTTTGAATTTTCCCTTTTCATGTCAAGAAAAGAGTACAAAATCATAAACAAGCGACTCGAAAGAGGGCGAAAACAATCCGCCAAAGAGGGAAAATATTTAGGCTCCGTTCCGCCCTACGGCTACGAACGAAAAAAACTCACCGGCGAAAAGGGATACACCCTCGTACCCAACGCCGACGAGGCAAAATACGTCAAACTCATGTTTCAGAAATACAACCGTGAGGGCTACGGCACTCACAGCATCGCTCTTTTGCTCAACGAAACGGGGGTTCCCACAAGGACAGGTGTTCCGTGGACATCATCTGTTGTCAAAACCATTTTAAACAACTGTGTATATGCGGGATACATACGTTTTTCACGGCGAAAAAAGACAAAAATTCTCCTTGACGGCAAAATCGTCACAAAGCAAACAAACCAAAAGGAGTACCCCATTTACAAAGGCTTACACGAGCCGTTAATCAGCCTTGAAGAATGGCAAACCGTCCGCAAAACCGCCGAGTCCAACAACCGAGCCGGAATCCCCCTCAACGTTTCATATCCGTTACAGAACCAATATGCCGGTATTCTTTTTTGCGGAAAATGCGGAAAAAAGCTATACAGAGTTTCGGGAAGTCGAAAAGAGCCGAGATTACTTTGCCGAACAAAGGGTTGCGACTGTGCTTCTGTTCCCTTTTCTGCAGCCGACGAGGCGATATTTCTCGGCATAAAGAAATGGTTATCTTCCGCAAAACGTCAAGCTTCTTCATTCAAGAAAGAGAGCGACGACAGCTATGAGCTTATAATAGAAACCATGACAAAAGAGAAAAAAGCACTTGACAAGCAACTTGAAAAGTGCTATAATTTACTTGAAAGAGAGGTATACACCACACAAGAGTTCGACAAACGTCGCAATGCGATTACGGAAAGGCAGTCGGTTCTTGACGAAAAGTTACGTTCCCTTATTTCGGACTTATCATCGCAACGGTGTGCGCATCTTCGCAACAAGTACATATCCCTTTCCGTTTCAGAGCTTCTCGACGGTTGGAATGTTCTTTCTCCCGAAGAAAAAAACAGGCTTATTCGTCTTGCATTTTCTCGCATCTCTTTTTTTCGTGACAAGGACTCTCGTGATTTCTTTGTTTCTCTTTCGCCTTTATTTTAAAATTTGGGGTGTAGCTTGTGATGGGAGGTTCATATCTCATCAAAAGCTACACCAAGTAAGGAGCAACAGATGAGGAAAGAATTATCAACACGCATAAAGCGAAATTTAAACGGCTACCTTGAGAAAATCAGGTACGACATGAACATTACGCAAGAACAAATGTCCGAGCTTCTCATGATGGACAAACGTTCTTACGCCGAGCTTGCTCACAACAACGCTCTGCCGTCTTTTGTTTCATTTATTCTTATAATGTCACTTCTTGACACCGTGGAACAGCAAAAGCTCCTTGACCGTCTTTTAAGTGTGGTAGACAGCGTCAAGAGCGACGAAAATTTATAAGGCACTACCAAGCAACACGCAACCGACTGTCTTTTTTCCGACGTTTTTGGTATAATTATTTTTATATCAAGCACGTCGGGATTTTTTTCAATTTCAACTATCCTTTTTTTTATCTATTATTTCTATTTTTCCGACACAGGCTTTATTTTCCGCATAGTGTTTTTTACGTACTTTTCCGGAAGAAAAGTACCAAAATTCCCACTCCTCCGACGTGACGTACTCCATTGTCGTACATGTCCTGTCTACGCCGTGGTGGCGTGTGTGTGGTTTTCTTTTTTTATTTCAATCACAAGTCTTTCTTTTTCTTTGCGGAAGATTTTATTTTAAGCACACAATCTCGCTTTTGGCAAAAATCTATATTTTCCAAAACCGCAAGCGGAAAGCCTACCGAATAAACAGAACCAGTTTTGGTGCGTCCGAATTAAAACACAGCTTTGCGTGCAACAACCGAAGGTTAGTCGGCTTCCCGACATGAAAAAACAACTCTTTTTCAAAACTCCGTTCCGCTACACAACCCATAGAAAGACACGGTTTTCAACCCCAAAATAAAGACTGTTGTTTTAAACTTCTCTTTTTGAAAAGACAAAAAAATTTAGTTTTTAAGTGAAAAAACGCTACAAGAACACGCCACCACGTCGAGGAACGGGAGCTTTTGGTCCTTTTCGCTCACGAAAAGGACGTAAAAGAAAAAACATTATGTATGGAAAAGAAAGAATAAGTCTGTGTGTAATACTCGGATAGATGAAATTGAAAATTTCCCTTTTCTTCGGAAAAGAACATAAAAACGAGATTTCGCAGAAAAAAATCCTGTGCAGAAAAAAAGGAAAGAATAATACCCGGATAATTGAAATTAAAAATCTCCCCAGTCAAGCGCCTGCCCGCACTCACTGCAAAAGGGCTGAAATTCCGTGTCAAAAAGCCTTCCGCAAACGGGACAAATGGGGTACTTGTACCCGTCACGACAAATTTTCGACAGCATTACTTTTTTCGGGACACGAAAAGACAGCTCTGATAACATTGCAAAATTTTGCGGAATACGTGAATTATTCTCCGTCATTTTCGGACACCTCCGCAAAAATTTTTAAGACATCATCAAGCAGTTCAGCCCTGTCGGGACATATTTTTAAAAGCGCAATAAAAGTTGTAAATCCGCAAAGGTGGGATCCGTTTTCTTTGTCGGCGTAAGTGCGTGTATCCATGTGCAAAAGTTCCGCCATCTGTTCCCTCGTAAGCTTCATTCCGCCTCGAAGTCGCAGAAAATATGTCCGCATATATTTTTTCATTTCGAGGTGAAATTTCTGTCTGAAGTCCGTTCTGCCCATTGAAGTCATTCCTTTTTTGTCTTTGTTCGACAAAATTATACTTTTTCGGCACTTCAATTTCGATGAGGGCGACCTCCCTTTCGGGCTTTTGTGTTTTCGATGGCACTTTTTCTTTACATACAGAATTTTTCTTCCAGCAATATTATGTTGTCAAGCTCCGTCGATACGTTCCCCATTTGAGTTTTAAGTTCGCTTATGCTTTGTT
>CAYSYT010000113.1:0-3411 GCA_964435195.1 uncultured Christensenella sp.
GAGATTTATCGTCGAATATAATTTTATTATGCTTTTACCGTACGACGGGCGTTGTATTTGAAAAGCGTGTGAAGTTTAGGTAAATTATACCTTAAAATAAATATCGGCAAAAGATTCAATACCGCATTTACGGAGGCAACGGGAACACCGAAACAAAACATATATTTTAGAGGATAAATAAAAATAATCGAATAACCGAATACTATACAAGCCAAATGACACAAAATACCGTAATTTGCTTCGAGAATATACCGTGAAAGATATTCGTTATTAGACGGGTCCGAAATTTTGTTTTTTCTAAAATTAGTAAACATACCGAGTTCTAAAACTTTGTCTTTCCATTTTTTTATTCCGATTTTTTCGTAAAACCGACACTCTTTCTTTCCCGCGGAAAAAAATTTTTTATCGATACCAAACCATTTTGTCGGCAAACATCTTCTAACCAAGGTCGAAAATATTCCGTCGACCGCTATAACGGCTAACGTACTCGCGACGACCGCCATCACTATATAACCGACGCTTGCCGTCGCAAATATAACGTTAAGCGTACTTATTATAGTCATACACGCCAAAATAGTGAATAAATAATACATTTTAATCTCCGTAGACTAACGGCACGGAATAAAATTTTTCATAAACTTCTTTCCAAGCCGAATAGTTTTTTTCATTTAAAATTCGTGTGTTTTCTTTTACGCTTAAAGCACCGTTCGGGTAAATGGCAGGTAAAATATGCAACGTATACGCTTGAACGTTAAAACCTTCCCCGTCAAGACGTTCGTCGTCTTCCATAGTAATAAACATAGGTATAACGGGCACTCCGTTGGTAGACGCAAGATTAAATGCACCGTTCTTCATCGGACGAGGTTTACGGTAATTCCACCACATTCCCTGTTCGGGATAAATCAAAATTTTATCGCCACGGTGCAACAAAGTTGAAACTGCATCTAAAAATTTACGCATCGTTCGCATATTACTTGACAACGGCAATGTATTGCAGTTCCTGAACATAACACCGTATATCCCATTATAGTTGGTGTAATTTCCTTCACGAATAACTTTATACAAAAGTCGACCGCCCATATTTTTTTTTATCGCTCGCCAAACGAGGTAATTGTCGTTAGGATGAAAATGATTGCACGTTATAACTGCGCCGCCCTTAACCGCATTAAAATTCTCTAACCCTATTATATCTTTTATGATAAAATTTTTCTTTTTAATTTGTTTTTCATAATAAGCCGTAGCAATGCGGTTTACAAAAAAAGTTTTAATTTTAGACGAAAATTTTTCCCCGAGATAATCGACTTTATCGGGCAAAAGTACCACCGTTTCAGGGTCGTCCTCAACGTCCTTATCCCACAAGCCTTGCCGTTCGTATTCCTTAATCCGTTCTAAAACTTTTAAACGATACTCCGATTTCATTTAACCAAATCCTTTCTGAATAAAATATATCTCGACGAATCGCAAACATAATCTTGTGCAAGCTTCATTAATTTTTTATACCACATCAAATCCCTTATGATATTATCTTGCGGATAGTCTGCTCTACGTTTTAAAAGTTCATTATAAAACGGAGATTTTTCCGCATAATGCCAAAAATAATTTTGATAATTAACCTCTTTATAATTCCAAGGTTTATAATAAAGCTTAAAATGAATCAATTTCAAATTTTTATCGTCGAAAGCGTCGTTTTTTAAGGGGGCTTTATTCCAACCCAAATCAAAATAATACACCTTATTTTCGCAAATAACATTTAAATAATCTTGGTCTTGGGTTACTTCAAAGGTAAATTTTTTCAAAAGTTCGAAAAAATGCGCATCGAGGTCAAAATCACGCAATGCTTTTAAGTTCATTACCATTACGCCCGCATTAAAATATTTTTCGCAAGGAATACCGAGTCCTTTTTCAACGTAGTCACCGAAAACTTTCACCGTTGACATAACTTCTTCTTGAACTGCGCCTATAAAGTTATCGCCGAGTTCGGTATTAAACATTTTCGATATATCGTCAAGTATAACTACGTCGGCATCGAGATATAACATTTTATCGTATTGCGGAAACAACGACGGTATAAAAAATCTATAATAAGTGGTATTCGTAAAATAATCACGTAAATATAATTTACCCTCAACTTTTGAAAGTTGTTTTTCAACGTCAACGTATTCGAGCGAACAGTTGTTTCCGTTTTCATATTTTTTCAATTTGTCGGTTAAATTTTTATCAAGCCCCGTATTAAGAACGTAAAACTTATAAAAATACTCTTGCGAAGCATTTTCAAGCAACGATTCGATTGTTACCGTTAAACAAGGTACGTACGTATCGTCAACGGCAAAAACAATCGGTATAATATTATTTTTCATAAAAACTCCTTAAACGTTCAAAATTTATTACACGCTTATTATATTACGTTTGCGTTTTCTATACAAGAGAAAACGGTCGAAAGTCTTTCTAATCGAATGTAAACCGTAATTAGACGCAAATTCTACTGACAGTAGACACAAATTATTCTTCTACAAATAGTGGAAAACAGACAAAAATCAAATAAAAGCACATAAAAAATAAATCGAAACGTTCTGGGTTCTAAATTTATTTTCAAATTCCGAACACGTGTTTACGTTCACTTTTTCCTTGGTATATTCATCGGTAAGGTCGGTCACCTTAAAACCGTTTTTCAAAAACCGTTCAATAGAATACTCAAAAAAATTTTTATCATCCGTTTTTTGCTCGACAATTCCGCCATTACGCAACAACTTTTTATAAACGGAAATAAATCTGTCGTTGGTTAAACGTCTGTTTTTATAACTCGATTGCGGATACGGCGGAGAAAAATTAAGGTATATTTTACTTATAGTCCCGTCTTTAAAATATCGAGGCAAATATTCTGCCCCCGTATTGACAAACTTTAAGTTTTTAAGTTCCTCGCGATGCGCCCTTTCCGCGCCTACGATAATAATATTTTCAATCATCTCGACCGCTATAAAGTTCTTATCGGGATTTGCTTTTGCAAGTTCGCATATAAACGCACCTTTACCGCAACCTATATCCATTTCGACAGCCGCATCGTTACCGAAAAGTTCGTTAATATTAAAATATTTTTTATTCTCTAACGCAACTTTTACGTTTATAATGTCTCGTTCCGCAACGGCAACCACGTCGGAAACTTTTTTCATTCTTTCGTCAAGGTCTTTTTTTCGTCTGATTCTCATAAAAAACTCACGTAACGTATACAACTATGTTTTATTACGAATTTATTGTAACATTATTTTAAAAAAAAGTCTATACATTGCCTAAAAATTGTTGCAAAATACAAAAAGTTATGATAGAATAATAAATGTTCGGGGTATGGCGCAGTTGGTAGCGCGCTTGTCTGGGGGGCAAGAGGCCGTGAGTTCAAGTCTCGCTACTCCGACCAAA
>CAYSYT010000114.1:0-3324 GCA_964435195.1 uncultured Christensenella sp.
CCGTAAGACTTATCGTCGACGATAAATTAGAAAAAGAAGTAACTTCACGTACGGCAAAAATCGACATCGAATTTTACATAACGGCAAAAACGAATTCGCCGATTACCGCCGAATTTACCGTAAACGACAAAAACGTTACGGTAACGGGTGATTTATGCGAAAAAGCGCAAAATCATCCGTTGAGTTTAGACGAGTTAACCGACAACTTCAAAAAAAGCGAATTTTTCGAAGCAAAAATTTATATTAAAACTCTTGAAAACGTTTTCTTGCCAAAACAGAAACTAAACGAATTCCGCCGTAACGTATTTGCGAAGTTAACAGACGCATTAACTTTGCCATATCGCAAAAACATAGATTACAACAGTTTTAACGCAAACAGCAGAACTTTTAAAAAATTTGAAAATTTTCAAACGGTAGATAATTGCGACCGACCTTTTACCGCGCAAACGATAATTTATTCTCCTTGCGAATATGATGTAAACGACGTTGAAATGTTCGTACGAATTTGCAAAAATAACGGTAAGATTCCTTATTTAGACACTCCGCCTTTCGCACTCGAACAAGATATAAAAACCATTAAAGATATAATAAACCGAACGGGTATTGGAATAGTAGCGAACAACTACTATGCGGTAAATTTAACCGAAAACATCGTTGTCGGTGCGGGGCTTAACGTTTATAACGGCGTAACGGCAGAAATTTTTGACCGACCGATTATTACGGCTGAAAGCGATATTTCAAACAGAATAAATTTTCCGTATATGACGTTGCGCCATTGTCCTATGAAGGCTCATTTAGGCGCGACATGTGAAAAATGCATTTATAAAGACGGTTATGCTTACCGTATGGACGGCGGAAAAATTTTGAAACTGAAACGCAAAAAACTTTCAACTTGCACATTTTTCCTTACGGATTAAATACCGACCGCAAAACGTATAAATCAAAAAAATTTTTAATCTTAATTTTACCGCAATAAGCAGTGGTCGTTCTTTGTTTATAAATACAAAGCCAGTCCGCGCCCGTTAAAATTTTAACGGGCGCGGATTTTACGGTTTTAATTATACGACTTACATTCTTATTTCAAAAGCGCGGCAGCGCCGATAATTCCCGCGTCGTTACCGAGCGTGGCTATAAGAATTTCAACTTTGGGCGTACCTTCGTAGCCGTAATGCATTTTTTCACAATAACCTTTTAATCTCGAAGTCAAATACTCCCCTTGCGCACTCACGCCGCCACCTAAAATAAAGGCTTGCGGACGGAATATGTTAAACATATTCATCATACTTTCAGCCAAATATTTAACGTAGTTATCTCGAACGAATTCTGCGGATTTATCACCGAGTTTCGCCGTTTCAAAAGCAGTTCTGCCGTCAACTTTATTTATATCGCCATCGACAAAATCCCACATTTTACTATCATTATCCGCTTTCATCACCTCTTTCGTCTGTCTTATAAGGGCAGTAGCGGAAACGTAAGCTTCTATGCAACCTCTTCTTCCGCACGTACATTTTTCACCGTCTAAAATTAACGTGGTATGTCCGAGTTCAGCACCTTTCGATTCGTTGCCTTCGTATAACTTATCGTCGATAATTATACCTCCGCCGACACCCGTGCCGAGCGTAAACATAATCGACGACGAATAATTTTTCGCTACACCGTATGTTGCTTCGCCAAGTGCCGCCACGTTTGCGTCGTTAGAAATTCTAACCTCAGTATTTATGTATTTTTGCAACATATCTTTAAGCGGAACTTTTCGCCAATCGAGATTGTTTGAAAATTCGATTACCCCAGTTGCACCGGTAACGCTTCCTGGACAACCTATACCGACACCTCTTAATTCGGAAACGGTTAAAT
The DNA here is from genome assembly GCA_964435195.1 of uncultured Christensenella sp. Taxonomy (GTDB): domain Bacteria; phylum Bacillota; class Clostridia; order Christensenellales; family Borkfalkiaceae; genus UBA1259. The sequence continues at coordinate 1,855 of CAYSYT010000114.1, forward strand.
TATTGTCTTTTAACAATTCGTTAATCTGTCCCGCTAAAATTTCAACCATAATATCGGGATTCTTTTCGGTTTTTTTTCGATTAACGGCAATTATATGTCCGTTATCGTCAACGAGCCCTACTTTAACGCTCATTCCACCGATATCTACGCCTATCGTATACATTTTATTTTTTCTCCTCCAACATTGATTTTACTTTCATAAGTCTTGTTCTGCTACTTCTGTCGTTTTCTTCGAGTTTCATCGTTATATACTTTATAGTATCTTCTATATCGGGAATCATAACGTATTCCAACGCATTGACCCGACGTTTACTTTTTTCTATTTCGTCCGCCAAAATCTCGGCGGTTTTTTCTATTTCCGCAAGTCTTATCAATTTAGTCAAAACTTCGCCGACGAGTTTTACCGCATAATCGGCTTCGCTCGTTACGTCTATAAAAGAATACGGATATTTTTCCGCCGAACGGTTTTCTTTAAGAGAAAGCGACGGAACGTCTACGCTCATTACGTTTTTAACCGAACAATTCAATTCGACCGAAACGGTCGGCATCGCAAAATTAAGAGCAATCTCGGATTTGCGCATTAAACTCCGCGCGACCGAAAATTGCGACAGAACTTGATAAACTTCCGTTTCGACTTCCTCGCGTAATTTTTTCGTTTCCCTGATTACTTCGGAAAACCTACGAACCATTTCGTCCGTTTTATCTTTTAAAAGTTTATGTCCGCGCCGCGCGGTATTTAGCCTTGTTTTAAGCCTTTTTAATTCCATACGCGTCGGGTTAACGTTCAATCTTGCCAAAATCAGTTACCTAAATATTTTTCGATATATTTTTCTTTTATGCGTTTTAATTCGGTTCTGGGTAAAATTTTCAAAAGTTTCCAACCGATATTAAGCGTTTCATCTATACTTCTGTTCGTCTCGAACCCTTGAGACACGTAAATCTTTTCAAATTCTTCCGCAAACTTCGCGTATAATCTGTCAACTTCGGTTAAAGCCGCATCTCCTAAAATCGCGGCAAGTTCTTTCGCCTCTTTACCTCTTGCATAAGCCGAAAATAATTGATTCATAGTATCGGCGTGGTCTTCCCTCGTCTTTCCGTCGCCTATTCCCTTATCTTTTAAACGAGAAAGCGACGGCAGAACGTCAATAGGCGGATTAACACCCTTTTTATACAGTTCTCTCGATAAAATTATCTGCCCTTCGGTAATATACCCCGTAAGGTCGGGTATTGGGTGAGTTTTATCGTCCTCCGGCATAGTAAGTATGGGTATTTGCGTTATCGAACCTTTTTTGCCTTTAATTCTGCCCGCACGTTCGTACATCGAGGCAAGGTCGGTATATAAATAACCGGGATAACCGCGCCTACCGGGAACTTCTTTCCTTGCCGCAGAAACTTCCCTTAACGCTTCACAATAATTGGTTATATCGGTAATTATTACGAGCACGTGCATACCTAAATCGAAAGCAAGAT
>CAYSYT010000115.1:0-3088 GCA_964435195.1 uncultured Christensenella sp.
TAACCGATGTATGCATCAAGCGCAAGATTCGGAACTATGTGGAAACCGTCAAGGATGACGCCACCGGCTATCGCATCTATATTAAGGATAGTGTTCCGCTCAACCGCAGTGACGCTGAGGCTTATGCGTCGCTTGGGATAGATGATAATAACATCAAGGACAAGAAAAAGGCTAACGATCGATTGGATGTTGACATCCGCGACTGGATGTGCGCAAATTTCTTCGATATTCGCACATTTGGTGCCGTCATGACCACCTTCGTTAAAGCATCGCTCAACTGCGGACAGGTGCGCGGACCCGTTCAACTTGGTTTCGCAAGAAGCGTCGAACCCATCGTTCCTCAGGAAGTCACCATCACCCGAATCGCAATAACGACCGAAAAGGATGCGGAGAAAAAGAACACAGAAATGGGACGGAAGTTTATCGTTCCTTATGGTCTCTATCGCTGCGAGGGTTATGTCTCTGCAAATATTGCACGCAAAACCACAGGATTTTCAGAGGAAGACCTTTCACTTCTCTGGGAAGCTATCATAAATATGTTTGAGCACGACCACTCCGCTGCTCGTGGAAAAATGTCTGTCAGGGAGCTTATCGTATTTAAGCATAATAGCGAACTCGGCTGTGCGCCGGCATACAAGCTTTTTGAATCAGTCCGTGTCGAAAGGAAAGACTCGACAACATGCGCTCCGGCAAGGAGCTATTCTGATTACGTCGTAACCGTCGATGATTCTTCTCTTCCTGAAGGCGTGACTTGTCAGAGAATGATATGACCTTCTCTGAAGATGAGTTCTTGCAGCTTTCAGGCTTGCAGCACTTTGCGTTTTGCCGACGCCAGTGGGCTTTGATCCATATCGAACTGCAATGGTCCGAAAACTGGCATACAACCGATGGCGAACTGATGCACAAAAGAGTTCACGACTCATTCGATCACGAGTGTAGAGGTGAAAAGCGCATTACCCGAGGAATGTATGTACACTCCTATAAATTAGGTATCAGCGGACAGTGCGATGTAGTCGAATTCAATCAGGACGAAAGCGGAGTGCCAATTGAAGGATGGGATGGGTTCTGGCAGCCATATCCTATCGAATACAAACGTGGTAAACCGTTAGTTTCGGGTGACATAAATGCGGATGAGCTGCAGCTTTGTGCTCAGGCAATGTGTCTTGAAGAGATGCTTCTATGCGATATACGCTGCGGATATCTGTTCTATGGGGAAGCACGGCGCAGGCATGAAGTGGTGCTTTCATCATCATTAAGACAAACAGTAAGAGATTTTGTTAATGAAATGCATGAACTCTATCGCAGAGGTGCTACGCCTTTATGCAGACCAAAGAAGGCCTGTGGCTCTTGTTCTCTCAATGAGTTATGTCTCCCTAAGCTGATGAAAAAGAAAAGCGCGCTAACCTATATGAGAAATAGCTCGGAGGATTTTGCGTGAGAAGACTGCTAAATACGCTTTTCATAACTACCGAAGACGCATATGCCGCTTTGGACGGCGAGAATGTCATCATAAAAAGGGCTGAAGAGGTGACCGCAAGGTTTCCTCTTCACACCCTTGAGGCTATCATTTCTTTTTCGTATGCCGGAGCATCTCCTGCGCTGATGGGCGCTTGTGCGGAGAAAAATATTTCTCTAACATTTTGTACTCCAAGTGGACGCTTTCTTGCAAGAAGCTGCGGCAAAAGTAAAGGCAATGTGCTGCTGAGGAAGGCGCAATATCGCTTTTCCGATAGTGAGGAAAAGAGCTGTGAGATAGCAAAGTGTTTTCTGTTCGGAAAGGTCTATAATTCCCGAAAAAGTCTTGAGCGTACGCTCAGGGATCATAGTATGCGAGTGAACACTGAAAAGTTTACATCCGCATCGACTACGCTTAAGCAATTGCTTCCCAGCATTCTTGAAGCTCGCACCCTTGAGGAATTGCGCGGTTTGGAAGGAACAGCAGCAAGCAATTATTTCTCTTGTTTAGACGAAATGATACTCAGCGACAAGAAAAATTTCTTTTTCGGAGGCAGAAACAGGCGACCGCCTCTTGATCGCATGAACGCAATTCTATCATTCACATATACTCTGCTAGGCAGCAACTGTGCTTCTGCGCTTGAAGCTGCCGGTCTTGATGCTTACGTTGGATTTCTCCACAGAGATCGCCCCGGACGAACGTCTTTGGCACTGGATCTAATGGAGGAACTTCGTCCATGCTTTGCCGATCGCTTTTCGTTATCGCTGGTCAACAACAGGATCATAACTGCGAACGATTTTTCGTTTCAGGAGAATGGTGCGGTTCTTCTTAATGATGATGCCAGACGAATCGTATTGCAGCATTGGCAAAAGCGTAAAAGTGAGATCATTCTTCATCCTTATCTGGATGAAAAAATGCCGTGGGGATTAATTCCCTATGCGCAAGCACTGCTTTTAGCTCGATACTTACGCGGAGATCTCGATGCATACCCGCCTTTTCTTTGGAGGTAATGTAAATGTTGGTAGTTATAACATATGATGTAAACACTGAAGACGCTGCCGGACGGAAAAGGCTTCGCCAAATCGCAAAGCAATGCGTGAATTATGGACAACGTGTGCAGTGCTCAGTATTTGAATGCTTGGTCGATGCCTCGCAATGTAGATTGCTTCAAGCGAAGTTACTTGATATAATGGACAAGGAAAAGGATAGTCTTCGATTCTACTATCTTGGAAATAAATATGATAATCGAATCGAACAATTTGGGAGAAAGACCGGCTATGATCCGGAGGGTTTGCTTATGGTGTGATTGTTGAGCAGGTTAATCGCGACCAATCTCTGCAGCTGCGAAGCGCCACGCGAACCGGAAGCAAACATGATTTCACCGATAGGTTCGCAAACAAATTTGAGGTGAATATGCCGTGAATTCGGCATAATTAGGTCAATAAGTCATCTGTCCGGCAGATTTGTGACCTGATAGTCCTTAATTTACAGTGCAAAATGTGCAAATAGTACGTATTTTGCATTTTTTTGCTGTCGCTCCCCTTGCGGGGGGCGTGGATTGAAATTATCACTATTTAAGAAAGGAGAACTATATGAACCGTCGCTCCCCTTGCGGGGGGCGTGGATTGAAAT
>CAYSYT010000116.1:0-3062 GCA_964435195.1 uncultured Christensenella sp.
AGAATGATCTGCTCCGCTTGAAACGATGGTTGTTATGCAGGAATACCGCAACTTAATTCAAACTCGACACCATCAATCTCCCAGAAATCGTAAATCTCGTTTGCTGTTGCGGGGTAAACACAATTTACAAGATCGTCGTGATACTTCTCGCTCGGCTTGAAGTTGGCAAGAAGATGATTCTTCATTTGCTCCTTAGTCTCAATCTTACTAGAGGTTTTTACATAGAAGGTTTGTCCGAGAACGTCTATGCAACCACCAGTACCATCATCAATGTCGCTGATACCCCAATCGCTTACCAATTCTTCTGTAGGGTTAAAATCAATGCCGTAGTAATACATGATATTTCCTATCTCTTGAAACTGTTGTTTTAACGGGTCGATAACTTTGCGTGAACTAGTCCATTAATGTAGTCGCAATTAAAGTCTGCTGAAACGTCCTCGAATACGTTGCAACCGAAATTGAAAAAATAGAAAATCGAATTGTTTTCGGATACAGCGTCCGCCCAGACTTCCTCGATAGTGAAATGCTCGTCTACTGTACCATCATCATTCACAAGTAGATATTCATAGTGCTTCTGAATATCCAAAGGCAAGCAGATACGCACCCTATCGTAAAAATCTTTAACAAGGTTATCACTGGTAATCTGCTGTAAGAGTTTTGCGCTCAACATGATTGTCCTATCTCTTGAAACTGCGGTTTTAATGGGTTAAAACAACATAATCATCATAGTCGATTTCTGTTACGTTGTCGATGTAACATTCATCGTCGTTTTCCACAAGAAGATGATTATTTATGGCAACGGCAACAGCATCTTTTTCATCGTCGGCAATTACACCAATAGAGTAACCGTCACAATCCCTGTAATCATACTTAACGTGAATGTCGAAATACTTAGCCATAGTCTTTCCCTTCATTGAACGGCTGTTTTATTGACGCTTATATATTACTATATAGTGTCGGCTTTTTGCGGGAGAGATTGTATCCACACAATCTCTCCACATGAAACCATGCTTTTAATGGGTGAAACGTCGCTTGAATATCGGCAATTCAAAAAAGTTTGCTACACCTTCGGGACATTCAGCATCGTAGTGCTTCTCCCTATCTGTAACCCATACATGATAGCCAAACTCAACATCATTAAGTTCATCCCACGATAGTCCGTTCAGCGGCTTTACATTCTGCCAATACTTGCTAAGCAACTCGCTATCCCATGCACCATAAGTCCACATTCTTTCAATGGCTTCTTCTGTTTGGAAGTTGTCATTTCCCACCAAGAACAAACTATCCGTTTCTCCACCAAGAAAGTCGGCAACGCGCTCTGCAAAATCAATACACCAACCATTGTTAATGTCCCAATAGGTTGTACCTTCTGGCATTTCGTTCTCCAAGTATTCATCACGAAGAAAGAGAATGGCGTTTGTAATTTCTGCTGACATTGTTTTCTTTCCCCTTGAAATCACGCTTTCAATCTGCTAATAGAGATTATATCCAAGTTCCTCATTGACGCATTTCTTAGTGTCGATCATACGCCTAATGTCTCTTATAAGTTCTTCTGCTGCCCACAATACAAGATCATCGGACAGACCATCGACACGAACGGAGAAGTTCTTGATGGAGTGTTGTACTTCTTCAACTTCTCCGATCATTTCTCTAACGCAGTCACCCATGACTGTTCCCTCCCTTGTAAACCGCGCTTTTAACGGTTAATCAGTTTAATAGCAGGATAGCCGCTAACGCTTTTGATCTTAGCGTCAACCCCGTTAATCAGAAGAATCTCAATGTTGCCATTCTTATCAAAGGAGAAACGATAACGCTTTTCCCCAACATTGAGAACGAAGTCATAAGGAAGATCAATGTTAATCTCGCTAGTCTTACCCTCTGCTCCACCTGCTCCGCTGATGCTGAATTTCATGGCTTTCCTCCTTTGAAATCGCCTTTCAAAACCTCATGTAAACAAGATACACTATATATCCGATCACATGAACCAGAATATATAATCTACACACGATCTACACAAATAAAAAAAGGAGAGGAAAATTATCCACTCCAATCATTCCATTTCCTGATTCATAAACTCATAATAGAAATACTTATTGTTTTTATATACGATGTAAAGATCACCAGCGGATGCACTATAATGAACCTTGCGCTCGATTTCATTGTCATTCACAATGACCTTAACTTTTTCACCTTCGTAGAAATTTCCTCTTACTATCTTTAGGTAAGTCATGATCGAACACCCCTTTGTGTTTTGATATGCTTTCTTTCCTCACCTATAATATATCATTATAGCAACTACTTATCAACTATATTACTCCTTTTCAAATCTTCTTAGCGGTATGATCTAGCAGAAAACGCATCATACCAGAAGGTTGATTTTCCAACAAAACACCTGATCAAACAGGGTTGAGACAAATAAAAGAGCCTAGCACTTAGCTAGGCTTTGCAACTGTAAGTTTTTCCACCATGCTCCAATGACCAAGTTCGATTGTTGATCAGTTGAATTTTAGCGTTTCTATCCTTATGAGATACGTTCAAGGTATAGAGCATCTTGTTAATAGCTTCTTCTCCGTTATCGGCTACGAAATAAAATTCCTCGTTAGTCTCTAGGCAAAATACCATGATCATCATTTTGCATCCCTCCGTTTGGTTAGTCGGTAACACGAAGAAAATAATTAAGTTCTTCCCCAACTAGATTATTGCAAGCATAGCTATCAGCAGCCATCCAAAGATCATTGTACGTCGTTGCCAGATCATCATTGTTTCCGTAATGCTCCCACACTTTCCAATTAAGCACCATGACCAATTCAGTTAAATACTCGTGATTGTCTTTCCATTCTTTAAACGCGCGGTTGTAAGTATCTTTAACCGCCGCAATTCCGAAACGATCAGCGATACTAAAATCAAGATAAAACGTCGTTTTGGTTTCATACCCGTTTACGTTCATTTGATTTTCCCCCCTATGGTTTGACTTACTATCTTTCCTTATCTTTATTATAAGATGTTATTATGTATTTGACAAGTAGTTTGATTTTCCGATCATATACGATATTTGAAAACGT
>CAYSYT010000117.1:0-2929 GCA_964435195.1 uncultured Christensenella sp.
ATGAGATGGAGAGGAGTTATCCCAGGTGTCTCAGATCATCTATAAATCTATAGAAGCATTGAAAGTAAGACTGACATTAGAAAAATGACAAATAAGCCAAATTCAGTCATTGAGTGTTGTTTACATTGTGGGAGTGTTGCAATCAAAAAGCATGGCACAACAAAAGGGGGAGTTCAAAGGTACATCTGTAAGGATTGTGGTAAAACCTTTTCAGAGAATTATGGCTTGATAACCCATTATACACATTTAGCCGAGTGGCAATGGCAAGAAGCCATAAGGGCAACTGTCACAGGCGATTCATTAACAACATTAGCAAAGAATATAGGTACAAGCACAAGCACAGCGTGGACTTGTAGAATGAAAATATATCAGACCATACAAAACATTTATAGCGAGCATGATAAGTGTGATGGACTTATTGAAGCAGATGGAAAATACCTAAGAGTTTCATTCAAAGGCTGCAAAGACAAGAATATGTTTATAGATAAATTAGGTAGGCTGCCAAGACACCATAGAAGCCGAGACGAAAGAATAGAATACATTGGTTCTGAATATGACAGGCTATTTGTTGAGAATCCAACCATGCTTAAAGAAATGATATATAGCAGTCAGAAAAGATTTGTAGGCAGAGATACCATAGATGCAAATCATCAGCATGTTTGTATTCTCACAGCTATTGACCGAAGTAACAATATTTATATTGAACCAGCGACAGCTGGCACAGCAAAATCGCAAGATGTTTATAGTAGGCTGGCAAAGGTTGTGAACAAGGATTCTGTGCTTATTACTGACGACCACCATAGTTATAAAATGTTTTGCCGAAAAGAACGAATTGAGCATGTAATCATAGAAAGTGAACTACATGTTGCTGGTGCATACAGCCTTGCAAGAGTAAATAGCCTACACTCTTCTATTGAGCGATTCTTAGGTAGTAAAGAATATTTACCAGCAACAAAATATATAGACCTCTATCTAAAAATGTTTTGGTGGTTGAAGAAAAACAAAGACCTTTCCAGCAAAGAATTAACAGGCATTCTATTTAGAATCATGACAGGTTATGTCGATAACGCCGACAGAGCAAAAATGTCAAAGGTCACCATAAGCAGTTTAGTAACAAGGAAATTACCAATAGACACCAAAGGTTATTACTAAGCAATAAATGTGGCATAGGAATATATGTTAAATGACAAAAAGACAACATTTAATGATAATGAAACATTCATATTTGATGTTGATGGTAAACAGTATAGAGTTTACATAAATTTTAAAGAGATCGTCAAATTAGGAAGTAATTGAAACAAACGAAATAGGAGGATAAAACAATGAGTAAAGAATTGAAAGAAAAAGCAATGTTACTACAAGGGTGTACAGTTTATGCATTAGGACACTTAGATGATACTGTTGAGCATGGATATAACGATAAATCAGCAATAGGTAATGCTGTTGATGCTATTGATATGATAATAAAAGGTTTTGATGAATTAGAATATATTAAAAGCATCAATAAGAAAGAATTGAAAGCTTGGAAGGAAGAATTGCTGCACGCTGGAAAAGATGATGCATATACATCTGCAATAGCACAAGCGCTTAAAGACATAGCAGACAATATAGTTGAGGCTATAAAAGAGTCCGATGAAAATTAGCAATATTAAGACTGCTTCATAGTTAAGAGAAAAGCATATTCACAACCCCCTTGTCATGTAGCAGAATATAAAAATCAAATGACAAGGGGAATTTATTAGATGGCATATTCAAATACTAATATTTGTGATATAATAAAAAAGTAATTATGCATATGCAAGGAGGTACATATGAAAAAGAAACTATTATCATTGGTTATGGTTACTGCATTAGCAGTAGGATTAACAGCATGCGGAGGCTCAACAGAAAGTAGTGACAGTAAACAGGTAGCTGAACTAGAGGCACAAGTTGAAGAACTTCAGCAACAATTGGAAGAAGCAAAACAAGGGCAAACAGACAGTTCAACAAGTACAAGCAATTTTGATTCTGAAACTCAGTCACTTATCGACAGCATCAATGCAGAGACAGCAGAATACAAAGGTGTTTGTGGTGCTGATGCAAAGTGGTATTACAAAGATAATGTGCTTGTGATTAAAGGAACAGGAGAAATCACAGATAACCCATGGCAATCAGTTGAATATAGGGTGGGTGGAGAATATTCTGAAAGAATCTTCAAAATTAATTGGGTAATTATTGATGAGGGCATTACAGCAATATATGATGGATATGAAGCCACTTCTAGTGATGGTGCTTTTTATCACGAACAAGATTTGTCAAAGGTGGTTTTACCTTCAACTTTAGAGAATATAGGCAGTGTTGCATTTTATAGTTGTATAAACTTGACTAGCATAATAATTCCTAATAATGTAATCAGTATAGGTGACCATGCATTTGCTGATTGTCGGAGTCTCACTGATATTATAATCCCAGACAGTGTAACAAGCATTGGTGATTATGCCTTTGAAGACTGCAGAAGTTTAACCAGTATAACTCTTCCAGAGAGCATAACATCTATTAGTTATCGTGTATTTTCTGATTGTAAAAGCTTAACCAGTGTAACAATTCCAAATAGTGTAACAAGCATTGGTGGTTGTGCCTTTTCTAATTGTGAAAGCTTAACCAGTATAACAATTCCAAATAGTGTTACACACATAGGCAATGATGCCTTTGCTGGTTGTGAAAGCTTAACCAGTATAACAATTCCAAATAGTGTTACATACATAGGGGAGAGTGCATTCTTGGGTTGTGACTCATTAGATAGTGAAACCATTGAAAAAATAGAGAGCATAAATCCAAACGCACTTATAAATACCCTTCTAGTTAATTAAATTAGTGGTATTTATGAATAGTATATTTTGTTGTGGTCAAGCATTTTTGTAACACTACAACCTAATTTCTGCTACAGGGC
>CAYSYT010000118.1:0-2869 GCA_964435195.1 uncultured Christensenella sp.
CCCCTTGGGAACGTAGCCGCCATAAGGAAAGCCGAGGTCGAGCGCGGCCTCCAACACCCCGCGATCAACCCCGGTCAGTCCTCCGGAAACTATCTTACTAATCAAAGGCATTCAATGTCTCAAGGGAACGAAATGGCTGAATAGAATTGGCGAAACGCCTCTGTCTGATAAGCCCAGACACCAATCTTTTTTAGCAGAGCCTCCTCTGCCGCATTACACTTTTGTGTCACTTCTGCGTCTGACATCCTTCCAAGGCATAGATCCCTTTTTAGCATTTCGGTTTCTTTAATATATGCGACAACGACTGTCCCGTTCTCCGCCGAAACCTTCTCGGATGCCAAAGATATCTGAATGTCTGTCAGATAATAGTCGTTTGAGTTAAAATCATACTCACCGTCTACGGTCGGATCATAGATATGCGAGATTGCCATTATACATCTCCTTGGGCAACTGCAAGAAGCCGTTGCGCAGAAGATGCGCAGTTATCTATCAGAACCGTGTCGGCGACACGTGCCGCCACCGATTCAATGACGGACATAGGACACGATGCCGTTATCTCCGCCGTGGTGGCAATCAACTCCTTACACTCACCTGTTGCTGAATCGTACATTTCTGCCAGCTCCGCTTCTTGTGAAAAAGGCTTCTTCAACAATGCAGCGGCGATGCCGACTGTACTTGTGGAGAACAATGCATACGCGCCAACAGATCCCGTCCCTTGGGAATCCGCACTACGTATGCGCTTTTCAAGTTCCTCGATGATTTTCAGGATCGCCTTTCTTTTTGCGACCTCCTCCTTTAATTTAGTGTACGCCACCGATCCTTTCTTGGCAAGATCCTCAATGTGCTCGTCCTTCTCCCTGCAAATGTCCTTGAGTCTGTCTATCTCATTTTGATACTTCTTTTGGACATCCTGCCATTGCTTGTGCTTTTTGTTGAGCTTGTTGCTGTGGTAGAGGTGTACCCCCACGCCAACACCGCAAGCTGCAAGAACGCCGGCAACGATCACACCAATAGTGAATGGTTCCATTTTTTATTTTTCCTTTTGCTCTGGGTTATAGACAAGCCTGTTGAAAATGTCGGCTTGGAGTTCATCAGCCTGACGTATCTCCTTGTCCACCTCCGCCTCGCAACGTTCCATGTCATGAATCATGTCGCCGATTGACTTTTCGTTCTCATCTATGATTGAGAGATTTCTGATTATCGTAAGGTCATTTTGCTTTAGCGTTTCACCACGCGACTTTAATTCATCCTCTACCCGACGTTCAAGTCTGTAGAGACGAATTCCATAATATGCGATCATAGGAATCGTTGAGGGGTTGAAAGTCGTGTTTGGCGGCGGGATGTAAAGACCCGTGATGAGGTTTGTGAAATTTGCACCAAGCATCAAAGAGAAAGCTCTGTAATTCGACTTTGAAATAACTCTCTCAAGAGATTTCTCTGTCCCCCCCAGATAAGCACCCATGATGAGATTTGTCGCTCCCATTCCAACTACATCCCGCATCTTTATCGTGCCGAGGAATTGCAGAAGTTCATGATGCTTTGACGGATCAAACAACCCACGAAGAAGAGAATGCCCAGGAATCGGCAGCCCCTCTGCTGAAAATGTGTCTTGGAGGAGATGTGACAACCAGGAATATACCGCTCTGAGCCAAGGAGGCAAAATTGTCCCCGAGGCCTTTGCCATTTCCACATACTGATTCCAAGGTGTACTTGTCGGATCCAGCGGATTAGTTGGCTTTGTGAGATCAAACGGATTGAAGAGGTCATGCCCAAACTTCCAGCGATGTCCCCATCCGCCTGCTCGCTTGCTTCCCGGCGCTCTGTCTATTTCTTGACCGCCATGCCCCAGGACATCCTCGCCAGCAGCATTCACAGCAGGTTTCGAGCCCCACTTGTCGTGCAGCTCCGCAAAAAAATCTTTCAACGCGGCTGAAGAGAAAGCACCGAGAACACCGGCTGCGAGCATCACCGGAAGATCAGCGGTCTTCCATGTTGCAAATACGGATTCGTCAGAATCCTTCAATTCGCTTAATTGCCCGTAGTCCTTGCGAAGTCCACCGGCTTCGGGTTTAGCGACCGCCCCCAATGTAGCCGCCGTGCCGGTGAAGTCGTGCGATCCGCCATCAACAGCATCAACTTTTGTCGCTAACCTATCAAGTCGTGATAGCTTTTCACTATAAAAGTCCTTCTCCATGTATCGCCGAATCTTATTATTAGGTCTTGTTACTTTTCCTTTGGCATTGGCGACAACTCGTTCTTTTGCCGTCCAGTTCCGTCGACCTTCTGCTCGACCTTGTAGAGCTTCGACTCGTTAAGGAACTTCTCCCACTCGCCATCGCTCAGTTCGTCTTTCAGTCTGGTGACCGCCTCAACATAGCCGTTTGCGGCGTAGCGCGTCCTTATGTGCTTAAGCATCTCCGTTCCCGCGACCGCCTGGCAGTACTCGGACATCACTCTCATCATCTTCTCCTCGTCGTCGTTGAACCGCCCCTTGCACTCTTTCAGCTGCCCATTGGCCTTGTATGTCATCACGCAGAATGGAACATCGTACATCGCGTAGTCGAGATATTGGGAGACGGCGGTGCTGTCGTTGTCGCTCTCCGACAATACCCGTTGCAGGTACTTGCGCGTCTTCGGGTCCTGAAGATAGCTGCTGCCACGGATTGATTTCAGCTCCTACCTGTCCATTTTTTGTCAACTGCTTTCGCTTATGTTCCCAAGAAGTCATCGTGCATTATATCAAAAAACGACATTTGCCGCTATCGCAAACGTCGAAATCGGAATGGCCGAATGCCTCTCCTCGGGTGCTACGCGAGCCGCCGCGCCAGCGTCACGACGTTCTTCACGCCGTTCAGCTCGCACAGCCCCC
>CAYSYT010000119.1:0-2854 GCA_964435195.1 uncultured Christensenella sp.
GGATACAAGGATAGCATAGTGGTTCTCACGCTATAGCGTGGGCTGCTATTGTTACATCTGTATTCAAGGTTTCCTACGACCTTCAAGTAAGAGTGTGGCATACGGTTCACGCTTATTTTTAACAATTTAAACGTATCTAATTATGAGAGTATTAAAGAGAACAAGTGTATGTTTAAAGTGCATACTTGTCTTAACATTACTATTGTCTGTGCCAACCTACACAAATGCTCAACTAAAAAAAGTTGCTAAAATCGAGAAAGTGAAATCTTTTACAAATGGTTCTGTGGCGCTAAATAAAACAATTATAGATGAAGTAGAAGTGTATTCTGTAACTTTACCTAATAATTCAAAATATCATCAACCAATCGTTTTTTTTCTTGGCAGTAAAGATGAGATGATTAAAAATTTGAAAGACCTATCAGAAGCCTTAGAGACAGGAACAAAGGGTGAGGTCTTTGATTTTACGGTATGTGGAAAAAAATACCAACTTTCTTTTAGTCGTTCATTAGGACAAAAGTGCTTCAAAATCTGGGAGCCTATAAATGTATCAAGCGATTATGGTCGTTTTTTCAAAGCAACGATGGATGACATATTAGAATATATAGAAAACAAAAATTGATTAGCAGTCTAAAAGTATGAGCGATACAAAGCTTTTGTCATTATCAGAAATATTCAACAATAAAATTTTTCGTATTCCTGATTTTCAACGTGGCTATTCTTGGGAAGAACGCCAGTTAGATGACTTTTGGGAAGATATCCAAAACCTTAGCCCCAATAAAATACATTATATTGGATTATTGACAGTAGAACCAATAAATGCAAATGAGGTATCCAATATCGAAAAATGGAAAGATGATTTATGGCTTCTCAAAAAGGGGCTGTCCGCATATTATGTAATAGATGGACAGCAGAGATTGACTACTTTAATTATCTTATTGCATGAAATTTTATGTACATTTAATGACAATGAAGGCATTAATTACGGACAAAAGAGTGAATGGATAGACCGTTTTTTGTATCGTTCTTACAACCAGCTATATAAGTCTTTTGTATTTGGATATGAAAAGGATAATCCAAGCGATGAGTATTTCAAGACAAAGATTTTAGAACAAGAATCCTCTGCTGCAGACAAGTATCCCGAAACATTGTATACAGCAAATCTTATGTTTGCAAAAGAATATTTCAAAAATAGACTTAAGTCATTGAGTAAAGAGGATAAAGAAGCTATCTTTGATAAGGTAATAAACAGGTTGAAATTCAATTATTATGAAATAGATGACTCATTAGATGTATATGTAACATTTGAGACAATGAACAATAGAGGAAAAGATTTGTCTCATTTGGAACTACTAAAAAACCGTCTAATATATTTGTCCACTTTATTACATGAAGATGATGAAACAAAAGGACGATTAAGAACAGATATTAATGAAACATGGAAAACCATATATGAATATTTAGGTAAAAACAAAGATAATCCATTAGATGATGATGACTTCTTGTTTAATCATTGGATAATGTATTTCACATACGATAGAAGTCAATCTGATGTGTATGCCGAGTTTTTACTTAAGAAAAAATTCACCGCAAAAAATGTATTAAGTGGGAATATCTCAATTAAAGATATAAAAAATTATATCGACAGCCTATCTAAGTGTGTAAAACAATGGTTCTACATATTTAACATCCAATATTCTAACCATTCAGATAGAATAAAAGAGCACATTCAGAAGTTAGAACGAGTTGGCTGGGGTGCTTTCCCTCCAATGATAATGGCTGTATTTACCAAAGAAACCAATGAGGATTTAATTTGGAATTTTTTAGATGCTTGTGAAAGATTCAATTTCTTGGTTTTTGCTGTATCACACCGTTCTTCAAATACGCAAAATAGCAATCTTTACAGAAAGACAAGAGAGTATTATATGGGACAGTTGGATATAGAAACAATTACGGCAGATATTGACTTTTTGACGGATGGGGAAGACGATGAAAACTATTATGGATGGTTTGATTTGGAAAGATTCAAAAATCATATAAAAGAACTATTCTCAAAAAATGATAGAGAAGGCTTTTATTCATGGAGCGGACTTAGGTATTTTCTCTATGAATATGAATTGTACCTACAAGA
This sequence comes from uncultured Christensenella sp., assembly GCA_964435195.1. GTDB lineage: Bacteria > Bacillota > Clostridia > Christensenellales > Borkfalkiaceae > UBA1259. Next base: position 2,129 of record CAYSYT010000119.1, read on the forward strand.
CAATGCTAATATGAAAGTCTCTTGGGAGGACTTTAACAAGAGAAAGAAAGAGGATACAATTGAACACATATACCCACAATCACCTAATGATATTTATTGGAAAAATCGTTTTGGGCATCTTAAACCTTCAGAAAAACGTCAGTATTTGAATTCTTTGGGAAATCTATTACTATTAAATCGTTCTAAAAATTCAAAGTTGCAGAATTACGATTTTGACAAAAAGAAATGTCTGCTAAACAAAGACGGAAAAGAAATAGGATACTATAATGGCTCGTATAGTGAAATTGAAGTTTCTAAACATAAAGAATGGACTCCAGATGAAATAAAGAAGCGTGGTTTGTTGATGCTGCAATTTATGGAGGAACGGTGGAAATTTAGTTTTGATAATTGGAATATATCAAAAGAGGATATTCTATTTCCTTAACTGACAATTATTGATAATTATTGGGGTGGACATTTGCTGTTTCCACCCCAATATCATATATTTGCACCACGAGCTATTGCTTTGAAGCAAAATGAGGAAGAACGCAGCAAATGTCACAGTTGCCAAGTCATTACCTCAAAATTGGGTAATTCTCTCAAAGTCCTTTGTATAAGGAACTAACAAAGGTATTCCAAAGTTACACAAAAATGGTGTCGGAAATTTTGGAAATTCAAGAAAACATTGTATCTTTGCAGTCCCAAAAACGCAAAGCGGTAGTGGTGAAATGGTAGACACGCTACTTT
>CAYSYT010000120.1:0-2831 GCA_964435195.1 uncultured Christensenella sp.
GGAAATCAAATAATGTATCAAGCACAATAGCAAACATAAAAGCAATGTGTGAAACAAGATTAGGTAAATATGCAGATAGATACGAACTAATAAGAGATGAACAAACATTGATTGATTATATTACAAGTTGTATAGATAATGATGTTATTTCAGTAGATACAGAAACAACAGGACTTGACCCTATGCTTGATAAGTTAGTAGGAATATGTATATATACACCAAATAAAAAAGCCGCTTATATACCATTAAATCATATAAATTATATTACAGAATTAAAAGTAGAAAATCAATTATCATTTGAATTTGTGAAAGAACAATTTCAAAGAATTGTTGATAGTAATATAAAGGTTATAATGTTCAATGCAGCTTTTGATATAAGGTTTTTAAGAAATCAATTAGGAGTATATTTAACTTGTTATTTTGATTGTTCATTGGCGGCAAGATGTCTGAATGAAAACGAACCGAGTAATAAATTAAAGCATTTGCATAATAAATACTGCTTAAATGGTGAGGGTGATGCCTGGACTTTTGATGATTTGTTTACTGGAATAACATTTGACAAAGTACCAATTCAGAGTGGATATTTATATGCAGCCAGGGACGCAGAAATAACTTATGAATTGTATGAGTATCAATTACAGTTTTTGGATTTTAATAGTCCAAAATGTAAAGATAGTCTGCAAGGAGTGGCAAATGTATTCTGGAATATTGAAATGCCTTGTGTGGACGCAGTTGCTAATATGGAAGATAATGGAATTGAGTTTGATTTTAATAAACAAAAAGAATTATCTGAAATATACAATAAGCAATTACACAATAAAGAGCAAGAATGTTTTAAATTACTGGCTGAATATGATAATTTAGTTGATGAGTATAAATTGAAACATACTCAACATAAATTAGATACACCGATAAACATAGGCAGCCCTACACAATTAGCAATATTATTGTATGATATTATACAAGTAGAACCGCCTGATACAAAATCCCCAAGAGGGACAGGTGAAGCAATATTATCAAAAATTGATTTGCCCATATGTAAAGCAATATTAGAATATAGAGCAGTTCAAAAGCTAATATCGACATATATTGATAAAATGACAGAGTGTGTAAATCCAAATGATGGTAGAGTACATTGTAAATTTAATCAATATGGGGCAGATACAGGTAGATTTTCAAGTCATAACCCTAAGAAAGCAAATTGGGGTTGTAAAATTAGGTTAATTCAGGGAAAGGCAATAGCATAACCCTGAGCCAAGACACTCATAAATTTATCATAGGAGGTACAAATTATGAGAAAAATTCAATTTAATGATGAGGTAATAAACGAGATACGAGATTATATACAACAAGGACACACTAAAAAAGAAACTTGTAATAGGTTTACTCTTAAACTAGACACTTTGAGTAGAGTTATGCGAGAGCATAATATTGAACCTTATTATAGTAACAAGTGTAATAATTGTATACACGAAATATCACAAGAAACTGAAAATTTAGTATGTAGTTTGTTTGAATTGACTGATACACGACTTCACGACATTGTTAAGCAAGCACATATTGAATATTGGGAATTGCAAGATATTTTGAAAAAACATTTTAGTGAGGAATATATAAATCAGAGAAAATCTCGTATATATCGTAAAAGTAAATTAGGTGATAATAACCCAATGACAGGTAAATTTCGTGAAAATCATCACAATTATAAGGGTTTAATTGACGATGGTAACGGATATGTTATGTGTTTAAAGCCAGATTGGTATACAGGTAGAAAAGGAAGTAAGCACATATTTTATCATTCTTTGGTTATGTGTGAACATTTAGGATTGACAGAAATTCCAAATGGTTTTGTAGTACATCATATAGACGGGAATCCTAAAAATAATAATATATCTAATTTAGCCTTGTTACAGAATGGGGCTCATTCAAAACTTCATCAATTACAAATTAGAATGTGTAAGGTGCAGAGACTATCCGAGAATGGAGTAGGAGTAAAATCCGAAACGCCTAACAATAATCGCAGTCAGTTATTTTAATATTGATTGGGTTATCGAAGATATAGTCCAAAAAAAGAATTTGCAAAATATCCCCAGCCACAACAAGGATATAAGAAAATTGTTTAAGGCACAGAGCGGTGAAAAAATCGTTGAAACACATAATAATATTTTCAAAGTAGATTATTTTTGTAAGGTAAGTACAATAAATGGTTTTGTGTCGGCATATAAGTTGAAAATTGGAGATGTATTATTATTTGAAGATGACACAACAAGCACAATAAAAGATATAGTATTAAATAAATATTCCAGTATAATTTTAACAGTAAGTGAGGTGGTGTAAATGAAATCGTTAAGAACAAAAACAGAATATCTGCTTATGTCAAGCGATTTTTCTTAAATCTCAGCAAGAGCCAAAGGCATTGGCAGCAATGTGTGCAAAGGCGGGAGATAAACAATTACTTGAAACATTTTTAGCAGGAAGAGATTTATACTCTGAAATAGCGAGTGTGTCATTTGGGTATCCTTATGAAGAATGTAAGGAATTTAATCCAGATGGTACAACTAATAAGGACGGTAAAGAAAGAAGAACACAGGCAAAAAGCATATTATTGGGTTAGTGAAATAGCCCCTTTACACAGTAATGTGCATCGAATAACAAAGTGAACGCATATAAAGCGGTGTGTAGTATATTATTACTATGCTAACGGTAGAAGTCTAAGGGATATAAAAGTCCTATGATGATATCCGTGCTATTCTACTTGACATTTTATTGAGAATACGAAGAAATGTCAAGTGGCGAGTGTAACGACTATTCCATAGGTGATGAAATTTCAC
>CAYSYT010000121.1:0-2705 GCA_964435195.1 uncultured Christensenella sp.
TTCATATATTATCTCTCTTTATTTTAATTAAAAAACAAGACTCCTATCGCATAACGATAAAAGTCTTGTTAAAACTACCATAGGTAATTGCGTACTACCGGGTAAAAACCGTATTGACGACAGTACGCGCGCCGAAAATACCGACGCCAACTACTCCCTTTTATTTTAGGTTTAAATTGTATTCCGTTACTTTCTAACGTTTAACGCTTCGAAAGTCTTATCCAAAGAAGCAAGTTTTTCGGAGAAAAGTTTCATTTCGTCTTCGGGAAGAGGGACTTCTACGATTTGTTTAAATCCGCTACCGCCGACCTTACACAAAACACCCGTGCAAAGGTCTTTCGCACCGTATTCGCCGTCAAGATAAGTTGCGAGCGGAAGTATAGTTTCGGTATCCGAAACGAGCGCTTTGATAAGTTGAACGGTAGAAGCCGCGATTGCATAGAACGTTGCGCCTTTCGCCTTTATTACCTTCGAACCTGCGGCAACCATTCCGTTGTAAATGCCCGTAAGTTCGTTTTCGAGTTCGTCTTTATTAACGCCCATAATTTTAGTGCAGTATTCTCTGATAGGCATACCGCAAACGGTACAAAGACTCCACGGAGCCATACAAGCGTCACCGTGTTCGCCGAACACGTATGCGTTTACGTTTTTAGTATCTACGTTGCAGTAAGCGGCAACCGCTTGCGCAAGTCTGTTACTGTCAAGCAACGTACCCGTACCTATAACCTGTTCTTTCGAAAGACAAGTATCTTTCATCGTAACGTAGGTCAATACGTCAACAGGGTTGCTTACTACGATATAAAGTGCGTCGGGCGCGATTTTAGCCACGTTGGGAATAACGCTCTTTAAAATGCCTATATTGATAGACGCAAGGTCGAGCCTCGACTGACCGGGCTTTCTGCCTACGCCGAAGGTTACGACTACGATATCCGAACCCGCAACGTCTTCGTATTCACCGCTCCAAACTTTAACGGAAGGTACGCAAGCCGCGCATTGAGAAAGGTCAAGCGCTTCGCCTTCTGCCTTCTCTTTGTTGATATCTACCAACACGATTTCCGAACAAACGCCTTGTAAAGTAAGTGCGTACGCGATAGTGGCGCCGACGTTACCCGTGCCTAATATAGCAATCTTTCTTTTCTTTTGAACCATTTTGACCACATACTCCTATTATGTTATTTACAATGAAATTGTACACTTTAAATTTTATTTTTGCAAGTATTTAACGCCACTATTGATAAAAATTATTTTAATTGTTTTTCACGGGGCGGTCTATAAACTTTTTTACTTTTTCGTAAATATCTCCCGCGCCTAAAACGACCACCCTTTTTGCTACGCCGCAAGCACTTACGATTTGCTCTTTCAATTGTTTTTCCGTATGCGCATAAGCACAGTTATTCATATTAGCGTTCGTTAATTCTTTATATAAGGCAAACGCATCGCCCGAAGCGTCGTAAGGTTCCCGCGCGGCGTAGGTTTTATATACTATCAAACGCTCTACTCCGTTAAACGACTTCTTAAATTCCCGCATCAGAATTTTCGTTCTCGAATATGTATGCGGTTGAAAAACCACTGCCGTTTCCGTTCTGTTTATATCGAACGCGGTAAGCGTTGCGTCGATTTCTGTCGGATGATGCGCGTAATCGGCATAAACTTCGGTATTACCGATAAAGCCTAAAAATTCGTTTCGGCGTTTTACACCTTTAAAATTTTCCAAGCCCGTTTTAATAATTTCGTAAGATATTCCGAACCAATCCGCAGTGGTGAAACTCGCTAAGGCGTTGTAAACGTTATGTTTGCCGATTGCAAGCAAGTTTATTCTTCGGCACTTTTTACCGTTCTTATATACGGTAAACGAATAACCTTTGCCGTTATTACGCAAATTTTTCGCCGTAAACACCGCCCGATTGTTTATTGCATAAGTAATCGCACAAGAAGTATGTAAACCTTTACTTTCTTTGTCGTCGTTATTTATTAAGGCGACCCTGTCGTTTATAAATTCGTTGAAAGATTTTTTCATTTCCGTCATATTGCCGTAACAATCCATATGGTCGTTATCGACGTTAAGTACGACGGTAAAAGTAGTGTCTAAATCGAGAAAGTTTTTCTTGTATTCGCAAGCCTCGGTAATAACGTAATCCCCGTCACCGTATCTGAAATTCGAAAACGCGTTACTTTCTCCGCCGAGAAATACGACAGGGTTAAGCCCCGCTAACGTGAATATTTCGGAAATCATTGCCGTTGCTGTAGTTTTACCGTGGCTGCCGCATACAGCGATACGGTTTTTATAGCGACTCAAAATCAAATTAAGAAATTCGCTTCTTTTCAATATAACGAGATTTAATTTTTTTGCTCTAATCAATTCGGGATTGTCGTCGGAAATCGCCGAACAATAAACTACCAAACTCCCCTTTTTAACGTTGCGGCGAGAATGTTTGTAATATACCGTTGCGCCTGCTTTTTCAAGTTCGACGGTTATATCCGATTTGTATTTATCGCTTCCGTAAACCTTTTTGCCCGTACGCAAAACGTACTTTGCAAGCGCGCTCATCGAAATTCCGCCTATACCTATAAAATAAACGGTACTAAAATTATCCGGATTAAAGGTTTTATTCATACCACATAGTATGCTTTTTAATACTTTTTAGGCACAAAAGTTAAAAAAATACGCAAAATTTTTAAAAAATTATTGAAATTCGATTATTTGT
>CAYSYT010000122.1:0-2680 GCA_964435195.1 uncultured Christensenella sp.
TATACCGAGTATGTGTAACGGACTACCCGTAACGAGTATAGGAGAATATGCGTTTTATAATTGCAAATCACTTGAAAGTGTAACGATAGGTAACAGTGTAGAGAGTATAGGAAATGAGGCGTTCAGTAATTGCGATAATTTAACAAGTGTAACGATAGGAAGTAATGTAAAGAGTATAGGATATAGTGCGTTCTATTATTGCGATAGTTTAATAAGTGTAAATTATACGGGAACGATAGACCAATGGGTACAAATTGAATTTGATAGTTATTATTCTAATCCATTAACTTATGCAAAAAAATTATACATAAATAACGAGTTAGTAACGGAAGCAAATATAACTACTGCTACAAAGATAAACGATTATGCGTTCTATTATTGTTCGTCGTTAACGTGTGTAACGATAGGCAATAGTGTAACGAGTATAGGCTATTCTGCGTTCCTTGGTTGCGATAATTTACAATGTAACGAATATGATAATGCATTATATTTAGGTAATGCAACGAATAAATATTTATACTTGGCAAAAGCAAAGTCAAAAGATATAACGGGTTGTATTATAAATGAAAATTGTAAATTTATAGGAAGTTCGGCGTTCTCTGGTTGCAATAGTTTAACAAATATAGTTATACCTGACAGTGTAACAAGTATAGGAGAAGATGCGTTCTATAAATGTTCGTCGTTAACGAGCGTAACATTTGAGCAACCTGACGGATGGTTCGTGGCGTGGGATTCAACTGCGACAAGCGGTACGGACTTGGATTTGTCTGACATCGAGCGGAACGCCACCTATTTGAAATCAACTTATGTTTCTTATTATTGGTATAAAGCGTAGTTGCAGGTTTAATGCATTTTAAGAAAAAATAATAGAAATAAAGAAAAATTGCCGTAATTATAAAAAGAAGTTGACAAAAAGTGTCGGAGGCGGAAAAGAATAAAACGATTAAAAAATTGAAAACAGTTTAGAACTTGTTTTCGGTAAAATATATGACAGAAACAATATAAAATTCATATTATCGTGAATTTGAATTGGTGTTAATTTTTGTAAAAATCGAAAAATTTGCGGGCTATAATGAAACACAAAAAAAGATTTATAAAAATTATGTTGACGGAGTTGTTACGAAAGGCGATGTTTCCATAGCGATATTTTATTTTGTGTAAAACTTTTTACAACTCTTAAAATTTTTCCTTAAACGTGTAATTTTCTCTTGACATTTACGGTTATACCGTTTACGGGCTTGACTTTTCGACGGGATTAGATTAAAATCTTTAATAAAGATTGTTAAAAAAACGATAAAAACGAGTATTTTCCGTTTCGCTGTTAATATATGGCGTTTGTCGAACCGTAAACGCCATAACGCTGCGGAAAACGGTTAATTAAACGGAAAGGAGTTTGAAATGCAAATTTACGAAGAATTGCTCGAAAGGGGGCTTATCGCCCAAGTTACCGACGAAAAGGAAATAAGAGAACTTATAAACAACGGCGGTGCAAGATTTTATATCGGTTTCGACCCCACGGCGGATTCGTTGCACGTAGGTCATTTTATGGCTCTTTGTCTTATGAAAAGATTGCAAATGGCAGGTAACAAGCCCGTCGTTTTAATCGGTGGCGGAACGGGTTATATAGGCGACCCTTCCGGCAGAACCGATATGCGTTCTATGATGACGCCCGAAACTATTCTGCATAACTGCGATTGTTTCCGTCGTCAAATGGAAAGGTTTATAGAATTCGGCGAAGATAAAGCCATAATGGTTAACAACGCCGATTGGCTTTTGAAACTGAATTATATAGATTTATTGCGAGAGGTCGGCAGTTGTTTTTCGGTAAACAATATGCTTCGTGCCGAGTGCTATAAACAGAGAATGGAAAAAGGTCTTTCATTCCTCGAATTTAATTATATGATTATGCAATCGTACGACTTTTTGTATTTACACGAACATTACGGTTGCAATATGCAATTCGGCGGCGACGACCAGTGGAGCAATATGCTCGGCGGAACGGAACTTATCCGCAAAAAAACAGGTGACGACGCGTACGCCATGACGATAACTCTCCTATTGAATAGCGAAGGCAAAAAAATGGGTAAAACGGCGAAAGGCGCCGTGTGGCTCGACCCCGAGAAGACTACTCCTTTCGAATTCTATCAATATTGGCGCAACGTTGACGACGCCGACGTTATGAAGTGCATTAAAATGCTCACGTTCCTTTCGCTCGAACAGATAAGAGAAATGGAAGGTTGGGACGGCAGTCGAATCAACGAAAAGAAGGAGATTTTAGCGTATGAACTCACAGCGCTCGTTCACGGCGACGAAGAAGCCGAAAAAGCGCGCGAGGCGGCAAGGGCTCTTTTTTCGGGCAACGGTGACGATTCGAATATGCCGACCACTACGCTTACGGACGAACTTTTTGTCGATGAGAAGATAAATATAGCGGACCTTTTAGTCGCTTGTAAACTTACCGCGTCGAAAGGCGAGGCAAAAAGGCTTATTCAACAGGGCGGCGTAAGTATCGACGGTGAAAAAATTGTCGATTTTACGTATATGCTTGATAAAAAATCGTTTGTAGACGGTGTAAAAATCAAAAAAGGCAAGAAAATATTTCATAAAGCAAAAATATAATTTTTATTGACAACCAACGGTTATATGTTGTATAATAAAAAAATAATAATTATTATTAAGG
>CAYSYT010000123.1:0-2660 GCA_964435195.1 uncultured Christensenella sp.
CCATATCAATGACAGCAGTGTCTTTAAGCACATACGCCGTCATTCTATTCCTACATGGAAAAGCCACTCAACTTTGACCCTTTTGGCCACGCAGAATTATCCCTTTTGGCTAAAATATGATTGACCCCTTTGGCTAAAATAGTGTTGCCCACTTGCTTCACCTATAATTATAGTTTTTTTGTGTAGATTTGAGTACCCTTGTCCTGGTGTAACGGGGGAGAAAATAAAATCTATACAAATGAATAAACGAATCAAAAACATTTTAAGATGTTATGCGGCTGGCATAGGAATCAAGGAAACGGCATCTACGTTTCATATTTCCCGTAATACAGTCCGCAAATATGTCCGCTTATTCCTTTCAAGCGGCAAGAGTATTGAACAGCTTCTTTCCCTGCCCAATGGACAGTTTTGGATGAACTGTTCGGCTGCACGGATACCCGGCATCGGGAGCCTTCATCCAAAAGGATTGAATTGGAGGCCTTGCTTCCCGGATATGTATCTCGTCTGTCACGCAAAGGTATGAGTGTCCGAAAACTGTTCAAGGAGTACCATACCGAATATCCGGACGGCTATCAGTTGTCTTCCTTCAAACGGATTGTCAGCGAATACAGGTTTCACATTAAGGTTGTCGGTCATGTAGAGCACTATGCCGCAGAGCAGATGTATATTGACTTTGCCGGTGACAGACTTGAAGTTGTTGATGAAATGACGGGCGAGACGAAGAAAGCCGAGGTATTTGTTGCCATCCTTCCGTTCAGCCATTATACCTACTGCGAAGCCGTATGGTCGCAACGCAAGGAAGACCTGATAAAGGCATGCGAGAATGCCATTCAATATTTTGAAGGTGTTCCTGCGGCTATCGTCCCCGACAATCTGAAGGCTGCCGTCACACGAAGCGACCGCAACGAACCTGTCATCAATGATGATTTCGCCGCTTTTGCCGAATATTACGGCTGTGTGGTCTATCCTGCTCGTGTGCGTCACCCCAAGGACAAGGCTTTGGTAGAAAATGCCGTAAAGCTCCTCTACCGTTCCATTTACCTTGATATAGAGGGAATGACATTTTCCAGTTTGGAGGAACTCAATACCGCCATCCATATTTCCTTGCTTGATTTCAATGAAAAGGTGATGGCCGGACGGGAGATGTCACGCAAGGAAATATTCCTTCATGGAGAGAAGGATTATCTTCGTCCGCTTCCCGTGAAACGCTACGTAATGAAAGAAAGGAAACTGATGACCGTGGGAAAGAACTCTTACGTTTCCTTGTTCAAGCACCATTACAGTGTTCCGAAAGAGTATGTAGGCAGGCGCATGACGATTCTCTATGATGCCGACACGGTGGAAATCTATTGTGGAATGAACCTTGTCGCCACCCACGACCGCTGTGACATTCCTTACACTTATTCTTGGAAAAAGGAGCACAACCTGCCTGGTCATTATGGTCCCTATGACAAGGACTTGGAGGAACTCTTTCAACGTGCCTCGGAAATAGACAACATCGTATTGAACTATCTTCAGGAAGTGGAGCGTGTCATGCAATATCCACCCAAAGCGTTCAGGTCATGCCGTGGCATCATGACACTGGAGAAGAAATACGGCCGTGACCGTCTAGTTGCGGCTTGCGCATGTGCGGATCAGAAATTGCAATACGGATACCAAGCCTTGCGCGAGGTGCTTGAACTGGGAGAAGATGTGGATTTCCTTCCTGATGAGGACGGAAAAGTACAGTCCAACGTGACTTCCCAGATTCCATTGACCCACAAAAATATACGTGGACGTGAATATTACAAAAAAGACAAACAATAAAACTATTATTTATGGAAGTAAACAATAAAACAGCTCCCGTTACGGGACAACAAGACCAGAATACCATATCACTGGATTTAATGAACCGTATGAAATTGCATGGTATGGCAGAGGCTTTCAGGGAAAGTCTTGCCGGCACCACTCCGCAATCCATGACTGCGGACACGTTCCTTTCCATGCTCCTTGCACGCGAATGGGACTATCGCTCCCAGGCTGCCATTGCACGGCTCACCAAAAATGCGGCATTCCGCTATAAGGCTTATATTGAGCAGATTGACTATGCCACGAACCGGGGACTGGACCGCAATCAGATGGAACATCTCGCCACCCTTGATTTTGTGCATAAGGCACAGAACCTTTTCATTACTGGTTCTTCCGGAACGGGAAAAAGCTATTTGGCCTGTGCCCTTGGACACGAAGCATGCAAAAGGGGATTCCGTACCTTCTATGCCAATGCTCCGAAACTGCTCGGTGCGCTGAAAGTCGCCAAAGTAAAAGGTACACTTGAAGCGGAACTCAAGAAGATTGAGCGTTGCCAGCTACTCATTCTTGACGACTTGTTTATTGTACCACTTGACGCCAAAGAGCGTCCCATACTGCTTGAAATTATTGAGGATAGGCATGAACGGAAATCTGTCATCATCACATCGCAGTATCCATCTTCCAACTGGTATGACATGGTAGGTGATCCAACAATAGCCGATGCAATCCTTGACCGCATCATACATACGGCCCATACTATAGAATTATATGGTGAAAGTATGCGAAAATTAAAATCTAAGAAAAACGAGAATTTTTAAAAGGGTAAAATAATATTGCCCCCCAACACCAGGACTTTAAAGGGTCAATCATAT
>CAYSYT010000124.1:0-2558 GCA_964435195.1 uncultured Christensenella sp.
AATCTACCCTTTTAGGGTATGTGCAAACCACCAGTTCACTGGTGGTTTTGACTTGGTTTATTCGGGTTTTTTGATTACTTTTTGTCCGCCCATAAAAGGTTGCAAAACTTCAGGAACGTTTACGCTGCCGTCTTCGTTTTGATATTGTTCGATAATGGCGGGGAAAACTCTACTCGTTGCCAAGCCCGAGCCGTTAAGGGTATGTAAATATGCGGGTTTGCCCGTTTTGGAGTCGCGATACTTAGTGTTGTTTCTTCTTGCCTGATAGTCGTTTGCGTTAGAAACGGAAGAAACTTCTTTATAAATGCCCATACTCGGAATCCATACTTCGATATCGTACGTTCTCGCCATCGAGGCGGAGCAGTCGCCTGCCGCGAGCTTGCTTATGCGGAAATGCAGCCCGAGTTTTTCTATAAGGCTTGCCGCCTTGTTAACTAATTCTTCAAACGCCTCTGCGGAGTGCTCGGGGTGAGCGTACTGAACCATTTCGATTTTATTGAATTGATGGCCGCGAATCATACCGCGTTCTTCGGCGCGATACGAACCTGCTTCTTTACGGTAGCAAGGGGTGTAGGCAAAAAACTTCATAGGGAGTTTTGATTCGTCAATAATTTCGCCTGCGTACATATTGACGAGTGCGGTTTCCGCCGTCGGTAGCATAAAACGGTTTTTCTTTCTGTCTTCGTCGCAGTCGAGCCAATAAACTTCGTCGGCGAATTTGGGGAATTGACCCGCGCCGAAACCGCAATTATAGTTCAGTTGGTGCGGGGGTAATATAAATTCGTAACCGTCTTTTAAGTGTTCGGAAACGAAGAAGTTCAAAAGCGCCCATTCGAGACGCGCACCGTCACCGCGATAGAGCCAGTAACCGCCGCCCGAAAGTTTTGTTCCGCGGGTGTAGTCTATAATGCCGAGTCCCGTACAGAGGTCAACGTGATTTTTCATTTCGAAACTGAATTCTCTCGGTTTGCCGACCGTTTTTATAACGGCGTTGTTTTCTTTTTCTCCGCCTAAAAGGTCTTCGTCGGGAACATTGGGAATCCCTGCGAGAAGGTCGAAAACCTTTTCGGAGAGTTCGTTCGCTTTTGCGTCGCTTTCGTTAATTTTATCGCCGAGAGCACGCATTTCGGCAAAAATACCTTCGACGGGTTTGCCTGCTTTTTTAAGAGCGGGAATTTGCGCGGAAACTTTATTGCGTTCGGCTTTCAATTTTTCTACTTCGCCGATAATCGCGCGTCTTTCCGCATCTAAACTTAAAATGGTGTCGAAATCCGCCTTGTAACCTTTACGGGCAAGAAGTTCGGTTATTTTTTCCTTATTTTCCTGAATTTTCTTTAAATCCAACATATTATCATCTCCGAATGTCGTTATATCGTTTTCAATGTTATAAACTATGTGATATTGATTTGCTAATGAATTAGCAAATCGAGTTTGCTGTCGCAAACAACCGCTTTAAAAAGCGGCATCACGAGTATGAAACACTGCGAAGTTATCGCTCCTTGCAAGCAAAACGCTAACTTCTTCTATTATAACCGTATTGCGGGTAAAAAGCAATTTATTTCCGCCTGTTTATCGTTTTTTTATTGCGTGTGAAAATAATTAACCGTTTTTTGTGAAAATTTATCTTTTGTTCTTGCAAAAATAACGCTTTTAGTGTTAAAATAATCGTATAAAATCATATGCGGTGTATTATTTATGAAAGAAAGGTTGCAAAAAATAAAAGAATTTATAGACAGATACGGTAAAGTAGAATTTCACGAATTAGAGGAAGCGTTTCCCGACGTGTCGTCGATGACGCTTCGTCGAGACCTTGCTCGTTTAGAGGAAAACAATGCGGTTTTGCGTGTGTCGGGCGGGGCAATTTCCGTAGATAGCGTTTTGAAAGCGAAGGAAGCCGATTTCGCGGAAAGAATAAATTATAATACTGCCGAAAAGTTGGAAATAGCCGAAAAAGCAATATCTCTCGTCGAAAGAAAAAGTTGTATTTTTATAGACGGCGGCTCTACGACGACCTATTTTGCCAGAGCGCTTCCCGACGATAATTTTTACGTAATTACGAACGCTTTAAATATAGCGGAAACGGTACTGAGAAAGGAAAAACCCACGGTTGCGTTGTTGGGCGGGGATTTGAAGAAAAACAATTTTATAACCGTCGGGCAGACTTGTGCGGATTTTATAGCAAGGATAAATATTGAAACCGCCGTTATGACGGCTACGGGTTTTATCGGTGCGACGGGTTGTTTTACCTGCGGAAGTCAATCGGAAGCAGAGGTTAAACGTCACGTAATAAAAAAAGCCACGAAAGTTATTATGTTGCTCGACAGTTCGAAAGTCAATAAAAGTACGCCGTACAACTTTTCATCGCTTGAAGATATAGACTGTATGGTGGTTGACGAAAAGTTTCCGTCGCACATAAAAGAGGAAATAGAGCGCAAGGGCATTAAAGTTTATTAGACGTTTTTATTTACTTGCTAAACAAACCATTAAATGCTATAATACAAGCGAGAAAACTTGCTAGCAAGGGTTTTCGAGCGCAGTATTTCATCGCGAGCGCCCTT